>JAPLWH010000012.1 GCA_026396715.1 Candidatus Kaiserbacteria bacterium | reverse complement strand
GTACAACCAAATCCGCGTGCATCAGAGCATTGAAAGCACCCCGCTTGCACGAGTCGAGTTATTCATCAAAAGTGTCAACAACGCGTTGACTTAGTACAGCGGCACTTGACAAAACTGGTTGGTAGGCGCATAATGGTCACAGAGTTTAATTTAACTTCGAACCTTATATTACGGAGGTGGTGAAATGGAAATGAGAAGCAAGGTATTCTGTGTCGCTACTGTTTTGGGCATGGCCGCTTTTGGAGCCCTGATGCACACGGTATCTCCAGGTAGGCATCTATCCGATATTCTTGGGTATGTTGCGGCAGTAAGCATCGTGATGGCGATGGGAGCATTCGTTCTGCATCTCGTACGTAGTAGTGATGAAGTTCTAATTACAATGGCACTGACCTTTTTCTTTGTGAGTGTGATTAGTGTCGTTTCTGGTCTAATCACGTCTGCGATTCCGATGTAGTCTGACGCAAAGAACACATAATGTACTGCCCCTCCACAGTGGGGGGCGGTATTTTTTATGCGCTATACTTCAGGGAATGTTGAAGCGATTAGAAGTCGTCGGATTCAAGTCATTCGCCAAGAAGACGGTCTTGGACTTTTTGAGTTCCACGACGGCTATCGTTGGTCCGAACGGCTCGGGAAAGAGTAATGTCGCCGAAGCGTTCCGCTTCGCGCTCGGCGAGCAGTCGATGAAGAGCATGCGCGGCAAACGCGCGGAGGACCTCATCTTCAACGGCTCGCACTCGGCGCCGCGGGCGAACCGCGCGGCGGTCGCCATCGTTTTTGATAATAGTCCGAGAGGTGCTCATCGCCCGTTCAAGATTGATTTCGACGAAGTCGTGATCGAGCGCGCGGTACTACGTGACGGGACGAGCGAGTACTCCATCAATGGCTCCAAAGTGCGCCTGCGCGACATCGAGGAGCTCCTTGCAGGGGCGAACATTGGCGAGACGGGTCACCACATCATTTCTCAGGGCGAGGCGGATCGGATACTGCTCGCGTCGCCGCGCGACCGCCGCGCGATGCTCGAAGACGCGCTCGGGCTCAAGATCTACGAATTCAAGAAACAGGAGGCCGAGAAGAAGCTTGGCAAGACCGAAGAGAATATCGGGCAGGTCAATTCGCTCCGGCGGGAGCTTGCGCCGCATCTGCGCTTCCTGGAGAGTCAGGTAAAGAAGCTTGAGCGCGCGGATTCTCTGCGCACCGAACTCGTCGGTCTCGCGCAGACGTATTTCGCGATTGAAGATGCGTATCTGGCGCATGAAAAAGTGAAGGTCGCCGGAGAAAAACGAGATGCGGCGGAACGGCTTGCACAAGCGACGGTTGAACTTTCAGCTATCGAAGAGCGCGCGACGACCGACGCCGAGGGCGTAAAGCACCTCGATTTGGTCCGCCGGACGGAGCGCGAGGTCGAACGCATCGGCGGCGAGCGAGGGACTCTTGCGCGCAGTCTCGGGCGGGTCGAGGGCGCGCTCGCGGCGGCAAAGGAGCGCAGCGCAAGGGTCGCGCGCGAGCCGTATGCGAAAGTGCCGCGCGAAGACCTCTCCGCGCTCGCACGCGAGATCGAGAAGCAGGCAGAGGAGGCGACGACGCCTGAAGCGATCTCTGCGGCGCTCTCCGCGATACGTAAGGCGGTAACGGCATTCGTTGGCCGGTTTATCGCACCAGCTGACGACCTGCTCGCTGACGAAGAGCGTGCCGCGTACGCGCTTGAAAATGAACGGACGGAACTCCTCGCGAAGGACGCGCGTTTCTCTGAAGAGCTCGAGCGGACGAAGTCTGCGCTTGCGCGGAGCCGCGAGGCCATGACCGCACACGACGAGACGGGTCGCGAGCTGCGCCGCCGCATCCTCGATCTCGCGCAGGCGAAAGCGCATGAAGAAGGCGCTGTCGCGAAAAGCGAGGCGCGCGCATACGAACTCAATCTGCTTTCCGAATCTCTTGAGCGCGAGAAAGGTGAAGTGCTCGCGCTCGGCGGCGTCGCGACCGTTTCGTATGCGCCGCTCGCCCAACTGCTTGCCGAAGATCGTCAGACGCAGGACACGCGTAAGCGCACGCTCGAACGCACGAAGATTCGTCTTGAAGAGGCTGGCGGCACGGGCGAAGACATTCGTCAGGAGCACAAGGAAGTCTCCGAACGCGAAGCATTCCTCGCGACTGAGCTTGAGGATCTTGCGAAGTCGGCGGCGGGCCTGCGCGCGCTCATCAACGATTTGGATACAGAACTCGGCAAGCATTTCTCCGAAGGACTTGCGAAGGTCAATGCGTCGTTTAGTGAATACTTCGCGCTTATGTTCGGCGGCGGCAGCGCACGTCTCGCGCTTGAGGAAGCGGAGGAGCCTGAAGAAGGAAGTCTGGCATACGCTGAAGAGGAGACCGATGAGGCACCGAAAGAGAAAGAGCGGCTCGGTATCGAGATTGCGGTCAATCTGCCGAAAAAGAAAGTGCGCTCGCTCATGCAGCTCTCGGGCGGCGAACGCGCACTCACGTCTATCGCGCTCATCTTCGCGATGAGTCAGGTAAATCCGCCGCCGTTCCTCATACTCGACGAGACCGACGCCGCGCTCGACGAAGCGAACAGCCGCCGCTACGGCGACATGATCGAGAATCTCGCGAAGCGGTCACAGCTCATCGTCATCACGCATAACCGCGAGTCGATGAGTCGCGCAAATACGCTCTACGGCGTCACGATGGGCGGCGACGGCGTCTCCAAACTCCTCTCCGTGAAGTTCGATGAAGCCGTCGCGGTTGCGAAATAGGCTTGCTCGACAGGGGGAAGTGGTAGTATAGGGATATGAAAAAAATATTGACGGGAATGATTCTCTCAGCGCTTCTTCTCCTGCAGGCTGTTCCGGCGGAAGCGAAGACCGTCCGGGTCAAGGGATACTATAAGCCTTCGACGGGTTCGTATGTGATGCCGTCCCACCGAACCTCTCCGAACAAGACCAAGCTCGATAATTACTCGACGAAAGGGAACTCCAATCCGTATTCAGGAAAGAAAGGTACGGTTAAATCATACTAATGATTATGTCTGAACGATCGCCATCTAAGCCGGAAGCGCTCGAGATTAAACATGCTCTGACAGATGAGGAATTGAAGACAGAGGTGCAAAAAAATTCCGAACTATCCCCGGAAGAACAGCAAGCCAATCGGCTCGCCAATATACAAAAGTGGCAACATCAGCCGACAATCACACTGACTCTTGAAGAGATGCAGGCTCTTGAAGAGAAAAATAAGAGAGAAGAGCGAAAAGGGGCATAGTTAATTTCCAACATTTCCACTTGGGGGTTTAACCCCCAAGTGGAAATGTGTGACGATTGCGAGATGGTGTCCGCTGTTGTATAGATAGCTGAGATTGTCTCTAAAGCCTGATAACAAAAAAGGGGGTTGCTATGAGCCAGTCTTTCTTCGAGTATCTCGGCTTTCTTCTGCATCCTTCGCGGCCTCTTCCTAAATTCGAGATCGGAGACATGGTATCTGTTTCAGGCACCGTGGTCGTGTACGGACCGAAAAGATATCTGGCAATAAAGTGTCGCCGATGGAGAACTGTAGGCTGGGTGTACGATGGGATGGTCGGCAAAATTGAGGATGGCAATATGTATTTGTCGAAAGCGACAAGTTATCAGGAGGAATATTTGAAACCACTCGACTATACTCGGTAGTGCAAGACGGTCTTACGCGGCAGGGTTCCCACCCTGCCGCGTATTTTTTTATACAACCGGAACGAAATCGAGTTCTTTCTCGGCGATGCGGGCAGCAAGCAGTTTGACCTTGATCGGGTCGCCGAGGCGGAAGGACTTGCGGGTGCGGCGGCCGAGGAGCTGGTAGTTCTTCTCGTCGTATTCAAAATAATCATCGCCGACGTCCTTGATGCGGATCATGCCATCGGCGTGTGTTGTCTGCTCCTCGACATACAGGCCGCGCTCGGTAACGCCAGAGATGACTGCGTCGAAGATTTCGCCGACGCGCTCGGCGAGGAACTCCACCTGCTTCATCTTGATCGAATCGCGCTCGGCGCTCGCGGCCGCGACTTCGCGTTCGGACGCGTGGAGCGCGAGCGCGTCGAATGCGCGCATCTCTTGCGTGGTAATCGGGTCGCCGCCCGCATGTGCCTTGATGAGGCGGTGCACGACGAGGTCAGGATAGCGGCGGATAGGCGACGTGAAGTGCGTATAGAAGTCGAACGCGAGACCGAAATGGCCGATGTTACGCGTCGCATAGACGGCTTTGCTCATCGAGCGCAGCGCCGCGGTCTTTACGAGATATTCCTCGGGCTTACCTTTCACTGACTCAAGCAGCTTGTTCAATTCTGCACCGGTAACCGTGCCAGCGCCGGACGTCTTTAGGTGGTAGCCCATGATGCGGAGGAGATTCGCGAGGTTCTCAATGCGGTCGGTGTCCGGTGCGTCGTGGATGCGGTAAAGGGAGTAGAAATGCTCGCCGCCGTTTTTCGTGAGTTTGGAAAGATGTTTGGCGACCGCTTCGTTCGCGAGGAGCATGAAGTCCTCGATAAGGAGATTCGTCGCTTTGCGCTCTTTCAGGCGGACAGCGATCGGTTTGCCTTCGGCATTGAGCTCGACTTTCACTTCGGCCGTATCAAATTCGATAGCACCTTTGGCCTGTCGGCGGGCGCGAATCTTCAGCGAGAGATTGAGGAGGAGCGAGAGCTCTTCGTGCATGATACCTGAACCGGCATCAAGTACTTCCTGTGCATTTTCGTACGTAAAGCGCTTGCCGGAGTGAATGACGGTTTCGCCGAACCAAGTGTCTTTGATATTGGCATCGCTATCGAGCGTGAAGACTGCTGAAACGGCGAGTCGATCTTCGTTCGGCTTCAATGAACAGAGATTGTTCGACAGGACTTCAGGAAGCATCGGTATGGTGCGGTCGACGAGGTAGACGCTCGTCGCGCGCTCGATGGCTTCCTTGTCGAGCTGTGTACCCGGCTTTACGAAGTATGAGACGTCAGCGATATGGACGCCGACTTCGATAGTTCCATCGGGAAGTTTTTGTATGGAAAGAGCGTCGTCGAAGTCTTTCGCATCGAACGGGTCGATGGTGCAGGTTGCGACGTTTCGGAAATCGCGACGTTTCGGATTCGCGGCTTCTGTAGCGAGTATGGCTGCGCCGTCTTTCTCGAGATGCTCCGCGTCGCTCTCGACCCCGGGAGGGAAGTCGCTGGAGAATCCTTGCCCAAGCGCGAGTGCGCGCATCTCAGTCTCATGCACGCCGACTTTACCAATGACTTCTTCAACGACGCCCCAAGGGTACTGCGCGCCGTCCTCCCATCCTTGCAGACGGACGAGTACTTTGAAACCGAGTTGTGCGCCTTTCGTGTCGCGCACTTCGATAGGTGTGTACATCTTCTTGTAGTCGGGCGCGAGGAGCGTCTTGCCGCCTTCCTCGACAAATGAACCGACGAAAGTCTCCCGAGCGCGCGAGATGATCTCGATGACCTTACCCGCTTCGCGTGGAGGCATGCGGCCCGAAGGGTCGCGATAGGCACCCATTGGAGCAACCTTTACGATGTCTCCCGAGAGGGCGTGATTGGTCCATTCAATGGGAATGAGCAGGTCTTCTTTGTCGTCGCCGACTGCGAAAAAGCCAAACCCTTTTCGGGTCATCGTTATCGGTCCTTCGAGGAGAGTCTCCGCTGGCATTTCTTGTACTCTAGCCCCGTTACAAATCAAAGTAAATGGCTTGTTCGCAATAATCCTGCACACTACTCTCGAATATACGAGATTTGTAACGGGGCTAGCACTATTATTGAGCTTCTGCTATAGGCGCGAAGTGAAGAAATAAGAATGAGTGTCTCCAATCATTCTTATTCTCTGAACGAGCGCTTATATCGAGTCTTCGAAGATATAGTCGAGGTCGGTTGTTTGCGGTTTTAGGCTGGTTCTGGTAAGGTGCCTCTACATATGTTGATGATCCGTTTTCAGCGCATCGGCCGGACAAATGCTCCGGCATTTCGCATTGTCGTATTGGAGAAAGAGCGCGCTGCAAAGGCGGGTAACATCGTCGAGCTGCTCGGCACCTACAATCCGAGAAGCAAAGCCCTCACCCTTGATGAGGCGCAGGTAAAGGCTTGGATCGCGAAGGGCGCCCAGCCGACTGACTCTATCCGTAACCTCCTTATCAATAAGGGCGTCATCACGGGAAAGAAAGTGAACGTGCTCCCGAAGAAGACTCCGCAGAAGAGTGAGGAGGCGATTGCTGCAGAAGCAGCGGCAGCCGCAGCAGTGATTGAGGAGGCAAAGGCAGCTAAGGCAGCAAAGGCGGCTGCGGAAGCAGCAGAGGTCGCCGCCGCAGCCGCAGCGATTGAAGCAGCCAAGGCAGCAGAAGCCGCAGCAGTTGTAGAGGCTCCGGCAGAAGCAGAAGTTGTCGTGGAGGCGGTGCCAGTAGCAGAGGAGGTTCCCGCAGCCTAACTCATGTCCGCCAACGGCGGACATAATCAATACCCCTTTATGGAACCAGACCAGGCATTTCTCGAATATGCGGTGAAGGCACTCGCCGATCATCCTGAGGCGGTCGAGACGACTCGTACCATTGACCAGATGGGCGTTTTGCTCACGCTTTCCGTGCATCCTGAGGACATGGGGAAAATCATCGGCAAGAGCGGCAAGACCGCCGAGGCGCTCCGCATCCTCTTGCGCGTCGTCGGCATGAAAGGAAATGCGCGGGTCAATCTCAAGATAAACGAGCCGCTCGGCGGCAAGCGTTTGCCTATTCAGGAACATGGACCAGAAATAAAGATCGTTGATCAGGTCGTCGAGGAGTTATAGCTGTGGGCAGTATGCGGGTTCGCATACGCTCGTTTCAATATGAAATTCCATTTGATTACATTGTTTGAAGAAGCCTGCGACGCATATCTTTCGGCGTCGATCATCGGTCGTGCGCGGAAGGAAAAGAAAATGTTCGTGCAGTATCAGACGCCGCGCGATTTCGTCGACAACAAGTGGGGCAAGGTAGACGAGCGTCCCTACGGCGGCGGTCCCGGGATGGTTATGACCGCGCTTCCGGTAGTGCGAGCGGTGGAGAAAGCACTCAAGACCCGCGGCGGCGCGGAGCGCCGCCGCGTCATTGTCTGGTTCTCACCGAGTGGGAAGCAATTTACAAACAAAGATGCCGATGCGCTTCTGAAGTATGACGACGTGGTGCTCGTCTGCGGACGCTACGAGGGTATCGACGAGCGGGCAAAGAAAGCTCTGAAGACGCTCGCGACGGTCAAAGAGTTTGCGGTCGGCGAAGCGGTCTACACGGGCGGCGAGATTCCCGCACTCGCAATTATCGACGCCGTCACGCGCCGCATCCCGGGCGTTCTCGGCAAAGATACTTCGGTTGAAGAGCGCCGCATCGCTTCAAGCGCGGTCTACACCCGCCCCGAAACTATTGAATTCAAAAAGAAAAAGTATCGGGTGCCTAAGGTTCTCCAGACCGGCCACCATGCCAACATCGACGCCTGGCGCGAGAAGCAATAGCACTAAGGTAGAATACATATATGGAAATACTCATCGTTCGCGCACCGGTAGACGTTCAGACGCTCGAGAGTCTGGCGAAAGAGTGGCATCACACGCTCGTAAAAGGCGTCGCCGATATTAAGATCGGTCTCGTCGCACTCGGTGGCGAGTGGCATATTGATGCGAATAATCGCCTGATCGAAGAGGGTTCGGAGCAGAAAAATCTGTGGGGTTTTAACATCTATCCGAAAGAAAAAGGAGATGCGGCGATCGAGTACAGTTCGCTTATCAATATTCGGCCCATGCAGGACAATCGCAGTATGGAGATTACGAGTGAGGAAACGCGGAACGCTGTGCGCAAGGTGGCAGCGCTCGCCGTCCCATTTCTCGGCCTATGATGCGCGATGCTGCATTTTATTTTGCGAATCTCGGGGCTGATGTTTCTCGGTGTGTGCGGGCGGCGAAAGAGGGAAATGAGGTTCGGTATGAAGATTCGCTGGCGCGCGCGTACCGTACGCTCGAAGAATTGCATAAAACTTCTCGCCCCGAGGCATACGAAGAAGGGCTTCTTATGCTCCGTGGCCTCGCGCTTGCGCGCAAGGCGCCCGAAACGCTTGCCGCTTTTCAAACATCTCTCGACTCGCTCATTTCCGTATTTTCAGCGCGTGGTGTCCACACAACGGTGTAGCTCGTTGTGGTGTCGTGATTCCTCAAATCTACCATCACACCACATATGTACGTTAGTATCGGGTTGTTGACACTTTAGGTGTCAGCGAATGCTCATTGAAAGCGCAAAAGGCGCGGTACGATTCTGGTGTTCAGACCATTAATCATAAGCGCCTCTTGCATGCACAAGAATACCAAATTGTTGCCGT
>JAPLWH010000030.1 GCA_026396715.1 Candidatus Kaiserbacteria bacterium | reverse complement strand
CGCCGTTGGTACGGCAACAATTTGGTATTCTTGTGCATGCAAGAGGCGCTTATGATTAATGGTCTGAACACCAGAATCGTACCGCGCCTTTTGCGCTTTCAATGAGCATTCGCTGACACCTAAAGTGTCAACAACCCGATGCTAACGTACAATAAAACATGACAGGTATTATCTCACGGGGTATAGTACTTTCATGGCAACCGCATCCCCGAAAAAACCGAAAGTCGCTCCGGTAACTAAGCCGGTGAAAAAAGCCACCACACCACTCTTAGGAAAGCGCGGTTTGAAAATGCTCTTCGGCGGCCCGTCATTTTTCGGTAATCTCGCGACGACCGTTCTCGTATTCCTGCTTCTCATGAGCGCCTACTCGCTTGTCGAGAGTTTCGCCAAACCGAGCACCGATGTGCCGCTCTCGGTCGTCGCGGCCGATGTCGCAGCAGGGAAGATACGCGAGATTACCGTGAATGGCGATTCGCTCGAGCTCATCTACACCGACGAAACCACGAAGACCTCGCGCAAAGATCCGTCCGCGGGCCTTCCGGAGACGCTCGCGACCTACGGCGTGACGCCCGCACAGCTCTCTAAAGTCTCGATCACGATACAAGGACAGTCGGGACTCCAGTTCTGGTTCCTCATGCTTGCGCCGGTTCTGATCCCGATTCTCTTCATCGCATTTCTCTTCTGGTTCCTCTCACGACAGGTAAAGGGCGCGGGCATGCAGGCCTTCAGCTTCGGGCAGTCGAAAGCGCGCATTACCGATCCTGCCGACTCCGCGCAGCGGGTCACTTTCGCAGACGTCGCCGGCGCGCGCGAAGCGAAAGAGGAATTGCTCGAGATCGTCGACTTCCTCAAGAATCCGAAGAAATTCCTCGATATCGGCGCGCGGATTCCGAAAGGCATTATCTTGATGGGCGCGCCAGGCACCGGCAAGACGCTGCTTGCGCGTGCGGTCGCGGGTGAAGCGGGTGTGCCATTCTTCTCGATCTCGGGCTCCGAGTTCGTCGAGATGTTTGTCGGTGTCGGCGCTTCCCGCGTGCGCGACCTCTTCCAGGTGGCGAAAAAGGCCGCGCCCTCGATCATCTTCGTCGACGAAATCGATGCAGTGGGGCGCGTGCGCGGCGCAGGAATGGGCGGCGGCAATGACGAGCGCGAGCAGACGCTCAATCAGATTCTCGTCGAGATGGATGGCTTCGAGCCAAATGAAAAAGTCGTGGTCATGGCGGCGACGAATAGGCCCGACGTTCTTGATCCGGCACTGCTTCGCCCTGGGCGCTTCGACCGTCGCGTGACCATCGACCTTCCGGATCGCCGCGACCGCGAGGAAATTTTGAAGGTACATGCGCGTAAGAAGCCGCTCGGTCCCGACGTCGCGCTCGCGGTCATCGCGGAGCGCACTCCGGGCTTCTCGGGCGCCGAGCTCTACTCGCTCATGAACGAAGCCGCAATCCTCGCGGCGCGCGAGAATCGCACGGAAGTTACGCAGTACGACCTCATCCGTTCGATAGAGAAAGTGATGCTCGGTCCCGAACGGAAGTCCCATCTGCTCACGAAGAAAGAGAAAGAGCTTACGTCGTATCACGAGGCCGGACATGCGCTCGTCTCGTCGGTGTTGCCGCATGCCGATCCGGTGCACAAGATTTCCATCATTAGTCGCGGCCGCGCGGCGGGCTACACGTTGAAGCTCCCGTTTGAAGACAAGAAGATGCAGTCGCGGAAACAATTCCTCGACGATATCGCGGCGACCTTGGGCGGCTACGTCGCTGAAGAGATGCTCTTCAATGATGTTACGACTGGTCCTTCGAATGACCTCATGGTCATTACGGCGCTCGCGCGCGACATGGTCGTCCGCTACGGCATGAGCGAGAAGCTTGGCCCGATTGCGTTTGGCGAGCGGCAAATGGGGAACGAACCGTACTCCGAGCACGTCGCGATGCAGATCGACGCCGAGGTCGCGCGTATTATCGATGAAGCGAAAGTGCGCGCGAAGAAGGTTATCAGCGAGCATCGGGGCGTGCTCGACGCTATAGCGAAAGAACTCATCGAGAAGGAGACGATCGAGCGCGACGAGTTTGAAAAAATACTGATTGCGAACGGCATCACGCCGAAGAAGCGGGAAGAGGAGGGTATCGACATCGTGCCACCTCAAATTTAGCACATCCTTTTGTTGGACCTGTACATATCCACAGACTGTTAGTTCAAGGAGTGAGTAATGGGTATATCATAGTTCGTATGAAAGCTTTACGAAAGGAAAAGTCTGAAGCAATAAGAATGCGAAAAGAGGGCGCAAGCTATAGTCAGATTAGACAGAAGGTTTCCGTGAGTAAAAGCTCGCTTAGTTTATGGCTTCATAATCTTCCGCTTTCTAATGAACGAATTAATGAATTGAGAGGTCATAATGTAGTGCGTATTGAACGATATCGAGAGACACGTCGGAAAACTCGTGAATCGCGCTGGGCGACTGTGCGCGAGAGTATTGCAAAAGAATTTCCGAAATTTACTAATCGTGAATTGCTGATAGCAGGACTTTTCCTTTACTGGGGAGAAGGAGGGAAAACAAAATTAGCGACCACAACGCTATCGAATACTGACCCGGCAATGCTTCTGTTCTTTATCCGATGGCTTGCATTGCTAGGTGTATCGAAGAATCGCCTACGTGTACACGTTCATTTGTACGCCGATATGAATGTGCAAAAAGAGCTCAGATATTGGTCAAGGGTACTTGGATTACCGCGAAGCTCATTCCGAAAGCCATATATTAAGCAATCAAATCGAACCGATCTTACCTACGTACAAAAATTCACTCACGGTACTTGCAATGTCATATTTGAGAATCGCGACGTGTCAGAATATGTATTGCAGGCACTGGGACATATTCGTTCATTATTTGCGGGAGAAAGACATCTGTGATTCCATAGAGCATGCACGCGTATGGATTACCATACTGCCTGCTCGTTCGGCGCATACGAATAACAGAATACTGTAATTCGTATGACCTCACTCGCACGCGTAGCTCAGTTGGTAGAGCGGATGTCTTATACACATCTGGTCCCAGGTTCGAGTCCTGGCGCGTGCACATAATCGGGCTGTTCGACCACAAATTCCTCAAACAGCATTGCAGCTGTTGGAATTTCTGCGGTTTTATATCCTTCATTTTTAACGTACACAATTCTCTGGTCAAAAATGAAGTAATAAAGACTGTGCTTTTCTCGTGCGTCCACTTTCCGCCAAACAGAATAAGGGCTTTTTATTAACTTCGTCGCTTTGGCTAGGGCGGTTTTATAAGGCGTAAATAGGTGCTCTGAATCATTGGTGGCTTGTCCAAGATTGTTCTCTATCGTTTGGGAAACTTCTTCCATTCGATTTTCATACACCCCTCGTATGCGGTCATTTGAAGCTTTGCTGGCACGCTCAGTTAGACCGCGTAGCTCTCCCTTCAAGACCTCAATTACGCGCCCGCGTTGTTCGTCCTGCTTCTCAAGACTGTTTATCGCCTCTTTCCATACGGCTTCAAAAACTTCTCCGATTACCTTTCCAATTTCTGGTTTTAATTTTCCGCGTTTTAGGACCGTCACGAATTCATCCTCCATAGATTTCTTTGAGACAGATTTACCATAAAAGTTACAGGTCTTATTCTGACAGAAATAGTAGATGTAGCTTTTAGACCGTCCCTTACAATGCGCCGCGGTATAAGGTTTGCCGCAAGAACAAAGTATCAATCCTCTCATGGGAAAGTCCTCTGTCGTATCCTTTCGTATTCGCACGCTTGTATTGTTCTGACGAAGACGTGCTTGGATTGTCTCGAATGTAGCAGGCGATATTAGTCCCCGATGATGTCCTTGTCGTCGCGCCACATCCCACTGTGGATATTCAACAAAGCCAGCGTAGAATGAGTCCCTCAAAATTAACGTCACTTGGTCAGTATATTTTTCCCATGGTCGCTTCTTCAGAAATCCTTTTTCAATGAGGAATCGAGAGACATCAACTTTGCGCACTAATTTCCCACGGGCAAAGTCTTCAAGAGCCTGAGCCAGAATATCGCTGTTTTTATTTGGAACGGCGAGCATGTGATGTATTGGGTCTGGTGTCATCGTATATCCTTTCTTACGCGCAAATGCCCAATATCCAGATTCAAGACGTGCTTTCATTTTTTGAATGACTTGTCGTGCGTTTTGTTTCCGTTCTAGCTGTGCGTGACCAGACATAACCACTTCGGCGAACTCGCCTTCGGGGCTCTCATCAAAATTATAGTTCAAACAGCGCAGCTGAACGTCTCTTATTTTGAACGCATATTTTAGTTTGAAATGAAATTCAACATCGCGTGCGAGACGCTTCAGGTCATCAAATACCACTATAAATTTCTTATGCGGGTTCGCATCGATGAACGCTAAAAGTTCTCGCATTGCTGGTCGTTGCATAAAATCGCCCCCGCCAGAATAACTGTCCTGAAACGTTCGAGCGTGTGGCACGTTCATAGAACGCAGCTCGTTCAAACAACGACCCGTCTGACTTTCAAGACCCGAACCTTCCGTTTCTTGTTTCTTACTAGATACGCGAGCATAGACCAAGCCATGTCTGCCAGCGAGGTCGTTAGCTACGTTTGTGCTAGAGGCTTTTTGGTATTTTATTTCTAGTTGTTTCTGCATGTTTATCAAGCTCTGTTTGGATTATCACTCGGCAAAATTGCTCTAAGTATTGTAGGCGATTAACCACACGTGCGTCGGTACTTGAGAAATCACCTGTCAATTTCCGATACCTCGCGATAGGTATTATACCGCCATCGTTTAGCGGCGATTCGGATTGAAACTGCTCCTCAGTGAGTATTTGTGGAGCATCCGTCGTGGACGCCCTATTCATATGTCTAGCGAGGCAAAATTGCCCTGTTTCCCGTCGTCCTCACGGAGTTAGAGAGAAAGACCAGATGCCGTAAAATCGCTCGCTTATCGCTTTGCTCGTAATCATCAGTCTCGACAAGTTTCCTAAACCAGCGGTGAATTATATCGGCACTGAACTTCTGACTTCTGATAGCACCTCCGAAATTAACGATACTACTCAGTTCGGGTCGTTTCTGCTGAAGGTTGGAGAACCTTCGTTGGATGCTTCTCATAAGCTTTGGCTAAAGGCGGATAAAGTCCGCTCTTCGCTTGGCAGGAACCACTGCAAGGCGTCCCGCAAAGCGAAGAATTGGCTTTACGTCGTGCAGTGGTTTTATCGCCAAACAGAAAGAGCCTCAAACTGAGGCTTCTCTCTTTTCGGTTCACTCGGATACAGGAGAAAAGCTTGTCGTAACAGCTTTCCCCTTTCGGGTACTTGATAAGAAGTGTACATCCTCTTCAACTCTTTGCAAAGGACACTTATGAACAGATGGCGGGAAAATTACACTCTGCAATAAAATTCCTCATTTCATCTTTTTATGTTAAAGTCGCATTAGAAAGAACCTAAACCTACTTGGCGTTGGTCAGCAGGCATGGTTCGAAATCGCACGATACAGAAACCCCGTCATCAGGGGCGTATCGTGCGTTGCGTGGGGAAACTCACGTAGGTCCGCAAGGACTCCCTGGTGGCGGGATTTGTGTTTTCTACTCCCGTCTCCAGCTTTAGACGCGAATGAAAATTATTATGAAAAGACTCACTCTGATGCTCGCCGTACTGTTTTTTATGCTGCCATCAATATCGCTTGCGGCGGGTCTCACTTCACAGCAATCATCTAGCCTCATTGCCGTCGTTCAATCGTCCCCTGGCACACCCGCAAGTGCTTTCGTTTCTCTCATAACCGCTTTTTCGAACATAACAATAAATCAAGCTACCAGCCTCATTGTGGTTGTTCAAGCAGCTCCTGGTGTACCCGCGAATGCCTTTGTTAATCTTCTGACCTCTTTTACCGTTGACACCTCGGCTATCTTGGAGCCAAAGACGCCTGACGTGGCATTTCAAGCTGTACCGCAGGCATCTACTGCGCCTATAGTACAACCTGTTGGGTGTATTGAAGCACCTCGCCTAATACTTTCACTAGCAACAACCACGCAAGCTGTGAATGAAGTTGAAACATTTGTTTTTGCTCACCCCAAGGCAAGGTATTCAACGGGTTGCCCACTAAAACCAGAAACTCCCTATTCTTACAAAGTAACTGGAGGTAATCCAATATGGCAAGGATACAGAAATGACCATGGGACAATAGTATATAAATACGAGCCTGGAAGTTCGACATTCGAGGATTGGAATGAAAACGACAAGTCGTACCACACGTGGGTATATGTACCAAAGGGTTCCTACCCTGAATACCCAAACGCGCCAATCACGTTCAGTATGAGTGTAGGAAATACGTCAGAACAGATTTCTGAATATGATTAACTTCCTCAAAAGAACATTTGGTCTCGATAGACAGGTGTGGGAGGGACTAAAAATAGTCCTGTGGGTGGCTATTATTTTAAGCATCTTATACAACTTCAACACCATCCTATCGGTCTTTCTTGTTCTAACAGTAGTTGCTATCGTCTTTTACAAACTAGGCTTTTTTCGTTAGCGATTGGGCAGTTAATCCTCCCAATACAAATTAGAATACCCCTAGCGCATAAGAGACCTAAAGGTAATTGGCTTGAATTTCAGACCAAACTGCTTTGATATTTCACCACCACGTTTGTTCATACGCTGAATGTACGGCTCAGCCGCTCTCTCAGCCTCATCGTAGGTTATGGCACCCAAGTGTAGTTTCGTGCGAATCTCGCCAATTTTCGCCCGATTAGCGTGTGCTTCAGGTGTCATCCTTTCCATGGACGAGACTCTACAGGGTTTGAAAGTGTCGTCGAGATGGGTTGCGAACTCCACCCGAAAGAGGTCTAATATCCTAATGAAGCTTGTGGATATTTAATCGCTATGAATACTGCAATAAAAAATTGTTCTGCGTGCGGTGGCATCTTCCTTGTTGGGATAATTATGGCAGCTGAAATCACCCCCATTTTATGCGACAAGTGCAAAGAATCACACGAACCTCATATACCCGAACAAAATTCTTCAGGTCACGCTTTTTCGATGCTCATCTCTGCCTCAGTATCTAGCACTCTCGGGGCAACTGGACCTGCTTCCCCCTCTCCTTCACCAGCACCAGACGAATTGGAGAGCTAAGGGTTCATTCTTTGCCATTCTCGAAACTGATTAATAGTTTTTGATGGATTCTCGTCCATTAAATTTCCGCGATGAATTTCGTTCATCCAGACGGACAATTTCTGTATCCTCTCCTGCTGTTCGGGGGTACGTTCGGCTTCCTCATTGTCCACTATTATTTCTATCGCTTGTCGTGCTCGACCCCACGCACGGTCAAAGAGTTCGTGCACTGCCCGAATGTCACCGTTCTTCGCCTTTGAAATTAGAGCATCGCTTATTGGACCAATCTCTTGTGCAACCCTCTCCGAAAGGAGTATGCGTGCGTCCTCGGCGAGTTTAGCAGCAAAACCGCGCTTTCTTCCTGCTCCTGCTCTGTATCCACCTCTCATATTTTGATAAGAATCAAACAATCAAAGTCCTTTACTTTAATTCTATACATCATGTGTGTACCAGAGTTGTGAGCCATACGTTGTAATTTATAACGCTTTTTGTAGCGCAGGACTCGATTGATAATATTCCCAAAACCGAGATAGATAGGTTTTCAAGCGGTTTAATGTTTTGTATGATGTGTGCACCAGATAATACTTTCACGATTTTTGAGAGAAGTTGTCTCGCCGCTTCGCGGCTCGGCTCGGCGATGATTCATTCCAACTTTTTGGACAAATGCCTTAATCTCCTCAAAATTGTCGCCTTGCGCCAATTCTTTTGGCTTTCTGTATAGACAGTTTTTGAGTTGTAAAAAATAAAATTCTTCTCATTCCAAGTGCATTTCGCGGTCGGCGGCGAGGGCGCGGTCGGCGAGAATGGGATGATTTTTTAATTCAGGATCTGCCGCAATGAGCTTTGCCGCTTCCGTGCGCGCCGCTTCAACTAGTTTGATATTTTTCAAAGCTTCCATCGCTATGTCGGAGACGCCCCACTGTTTGCCGCCGACGAGTTCGCCCGCGCCCCGGAGCGCGAGGTCGTACTCGGCGAGCTCGAATCCGTTCTTCGCCGTCGTAAAGGCTTTCATGCGGTCTCGGGTTGTCTGGCCAAACGATTCTGGCAACGCGAAGCAGTACGACTGGTGCGTGGAGCGGAGGACGCGCCCGCGCAGTTGGTGCAGCTGCGCGAGTCCGAAGCGTTCGGCGCCTTCGACGAGGATGACGGTCGCATTCGGGACGTTCACGCCCACTTCGACGACCGAGGTCGCGACGAGGATATCGATTTCGCCTTTTTCAAATCTTTTCATCGTTTCTTCTTTTTCCGATGGTTTCATCTTGCTGTGAAGGATGTCTATCGTCGCGTCTTTGAAGACTTCGCGCGAGAGGCGCATCGCTTCGGCTTTGACCGACTTCGCCTGGAGCGCGAGCTCTTTTGCCGGATCGGGTTCATCGATGCGCGGACAGATGACGTATGCTTGGTGGCCCGCCGCGAGCTCGGCGCGCACGCGCTCATACGCGCGTTCGCGCTTCTCCGGGCCGAGCACTTCGGTGGCGACCGGTTTTCTTCCGACGGGCATTTCGTCGAGGATGGTCAAGTCGAGGTCGCCGTAGATCGTGAGCGCGAGCGTGCGTGGGATGGGGGTCGCGGTCATTGAGAGTAGGTGTGGGGCAATCACTCCTTTATTCGCGAGTTTTTTTCTGTGGACGGTGCCGAAGCGATGTTGTTCGTCGATGATGGCGTACGCGAAATATTTGAATGAAAGTGATTTCTCGATGAGCGCATGCGTGCCGATGACGATCGGTATCTCGCCGTTCGCAACCATTTTCTTAAATGCCGCTTTTGAGAGCTTGGCGGATTCTTCGTATCGCACGCGGGAAGGGAATTTCCGGCACTCGCTGCCGGTGATGAGTCCGATGGGGATGGGGTGGTCTTTGAAATACGAAACGAAGGTTGAAAAATGCTGCTTCGCGAGTATCTCGGTCGGGCAGAGGTACGCGACTTGGAGCGTGCCCGCGACCCTTCCTTTCGGGAGTGAGATTGCGACGAGATACGCGGTCGCGGCAGCGACCGCGGTCTTGCCGCTACCCACATCGCCTTCAAGGAGTCGGAGCATCGGATGCGTTTTCTCGAAGTCCGCAGTGATGGCTTCGATCGCGCGCAGTTGGGCATTGGTCGCTGGAAATGGGAATGATGCGATGAAATCCGTCAGCGCTTTTCGATTGACGGCGACCGGCAGCGCCTCTTCTTTTAAAAGGGCGCGGCGGCGCTGCTGCATGACGATCTGAAGCGCGAAGACTTCCTCGAAAGCGAAACGTTTGCGCGCCGCCGCTGCGTCCGTGAGCTGGCGTGGCGCGTGTATGAAGACGAGTGCGGAAGAGAGAGTCGGCAGGTTGTATCGCTCAAGGACTTCTTTCGGAATCGGGTCATCGATGCGCTCATGCACGTTTGTTTCAAAAATCTTTCTGACGGTGTGCAGGAACCAGAGCGAGGAGACTCCCTGGCTCTCGGGATAGATCGGGTAGAGCGGAGCGCTTTCGGGCACGACGCCGGTCGTGAAGAGTGAGTCATGGATAGTGTCGGGCGTGACAGGCGACTTGTCGATTTCAGGATTTGCGAGGTATATCTTCGCGCCTTCGCCCGCCACGCGCCCGCTGACTTTTACGACCATGCCGTCATGGAGCGTCTTCGCGATGTATGGCTGACTGAACCACATCATTTTAATTTTCCCCGATGCGTCCTCGAGGTACGCCTCAGCGATTGGTCGGCGACTTTTCCAGGTCCTCCTGATATCGGGTTTGCGCACGGTGCCGTAGAGTGTTACTTCGCTGCCGGCGCTTACGCCGGCGATCGTCCCGGTCGGTCCCGCATTTTCGTAGCGCGCAGGGAAGTGGTACAGCAGGTCACGAATAGTCCGTATCCCGAGCTTTGCGAGCGCCCGCTTCTGCTCCGGCTTCAGCCGGGTAAAATGTTTCTCAATCGGGTCGTCAGCCTGCATACTCGTAGTATATGGTATAATCCACGCATATGAATCTCGTCGCTACAAAAAAGAAAGCCCTCGATCCGCAGTTGCGGGCATATATAGCCGAGTCCGTACGCGAGGTGCTTGATGATCCCGATTTCGGTCTTGAATTGTCCGCCGCAGCGAAACGTCGCCTTAAGGAGGCACAGACGAGTGTGGGAAAAGGTATTCCGCTTGCGACTATACTAAAGAAATACACATAACATGCCGTGGCAAGTGGAATTTTCTCCAACGGCAGAACGAGATATTTCAACAATCGAGAAACCGGTACGGATTCATATACTCGAACGTATTGCGTGGTTTACGCAGAATTTCGATTCGCTCACTCCTTTCCCGCTTCATGGAGAATGGAGAGGTCTCTATAAATTTCGTACAAACGATTATCGTATTATTTACAAATTGAAACACAAAACGCGCGATATACGTATTGAGTATATTGACCACCGCAGTAAGGTTTATAAGAAGAAACAAAAATAATATGGATACTAAATCAAAAAAGATTCTGGCGGCGTTTAAAAAGCAGGGCGCGCGCATCGAGACGAAGGCGCGCGTGAAGCTCGCGGGTAAATCGGATTTCTCGCTGTGGTATACGCCAGGCGTGGGTGTCGCGTCGCTCCACTTGGCCGCGCATCCGGAGGATGCGCGGAAGATGTCAGTGAAGAAGAACAGCGTCGCAGTCATCTCCGATGGTTCGGCCGTGCTTGGTCTCGGAAATATCGGTCCGTACGGCGCGCTGCCGGTCATGGAGGGGAAGGCGCTCATTTTCAAAGAGAAGGCAGGCGTCGATGCGTGGCCGCTTGTACTCAATACACAGGACCCGGAAGAGATTATACGCATCGTGAAGGCTGTCGCGCCTTCTTTCGGCGGCATCAATCTCGAGGATATCGCGGCGCCGAATTGTTTCGTCATTGAACAGCGACTCATCGAGGAACTCGACATTCCTGTCATGCACGATGACCAGCACGGCACGGCTATCGTCGTACTCGCAGGACTTCTGAACGCTGCGAAGGTCGTGAAGAAAAATTTCAAACAGTTGAAGGTTGTCGTGAGTGGGGCAGGTGCGGCGGGTACCGCGGTCGCCAAGCTCCTTCTCGCTGCGGGCATTTCTGACATCATCCTGCTCGATCGCGCTGGAACGATTTTTCTCGGCCGTACTGACCTGAATGCGCACAAGAAAGAGCTCGCCGACCTCACGAATCCGCGCAAGGTCGAGGGCGGCCTCACGGAAGCGATGCAAGACGCCGATGTCTTCATCGGCGTCTCGGGCAAAGGGCTCTTGAAGGCCGAGCACGTCGCCTTAATGGCGCCGCGCAGCATCGTCTTCGCTATGGCGAATCCCGATCCGGAAATCCTGCCGGACGAAGCGTCGAAGGCGGGCGCAGCAGTCGTCGCGACCGGACGTTCCGACTTTCCGAATCAGATTAACAATGCACTCGTCTTCCCGGGCATCTTCCGCGGCGCGCTCGACAAAGGTGTGAAGAAAATAACGGAAGCGACCAAGCTCCGCGCCGCTCGCGGACTCGCGGCGCTCGTCCATAAGCCGACTGCGGCAAAAATAATCCCTGATCTCCTCGACCCGCGCGTGGTAAAAGCCGTTGCACGCGCGGTGCATTAATCGACGTCGCGTCGCACTGGCGAGTGTTGTATAATGAGCCTCATGTCCACAACAACCATCATCCTTATCGTCATCACTATCATCGCGCTTTGGAGCATTACCGCGTATAACCGTCTCGTTACGCTCGTCAATCAAGCGAAAGAAGCATGGGCCGATATCGCCGTACAACTCAAGCGCCGCTACGATCTCATCCCGAATCTCGTCGAGACTGTGAAAGGGTACGCCGCGCATGAGTCGAGCGCTTTTGAGAATGTCACAAAGGCCCGTGCGGCCGCTATGGGCGCGTCGGCACCCGCTGATAAGGCACAGGCAGAGAATCAGCTCTCTGGCGCACTCAAGACCCTCTTTGCGGTTTCTGAAGCGTATCCGGACCTGAAAGCGAATCAGAATTTCCTACAGCTCCAGAAAGAGCTCGGCGATACTGAGGACAAGATCCAGGCATCCCGCCGCTTCTACAACACGACCGTGATGGCGCTCAATACGGCCGAGCAGTCATTCCCGGGGAACCTCATCGCATCGTCGTTCGGCTTTGCGCCGATGGACCTCTTCGAACTTTCCGCTGCGGACGCTGCTGCCGCTGAGCCGGTCAAAGTGCAGTTTTAATGAATCCCGTTAGAAATAACGGACGCTCTAAATTCAAATCAATATGATTGCAAGTGTTATCAACAAAAATCGAATGGGGCGCGGCGCGAAAGGCGTGTTCGCACCCTATTTCTAACGGGATGAATCTCTACGAGCAACGCTCGAGCAATATCTGGCGGACCTGGGCACTCGTGCTCGGCTTCCTCGTCGTTGTAACTGCGGTCGGGTACGCGGTCTCGACGTACTATGGCGACCCTTCCATTCTCTATATCGCAGTCGTCATTGCGGTCGGGACCAATTTCTACGCGTACTGGGCCTCCGACAAACTCGTCCTCTCGCTGAACCATGCTCGACCGGCGACGCGTGAAGAGTTTTTCGACTTCTACACGGTAACCGAGAATCTCGCGATTGCGGCTGGCCTGCCGAAGCCGAAACTCTACGTGATCGACGACCCGGCACCGAACGCGTTTGCGACCGGCCGCGACGAGAAGCACGCCGTCGTCTGTGCGACGACTGGGCTACTTTCGATAATGACGCGTCCCGAGCTTGAAGGTGTCATCAGTCACGAGCTTTCGCACATCAAGAATCGCGACATGCTGCTCATGACGATCGCAGTGGTGCTTGCGGGCTTCGTCGCCATCGTCGCAGACATCTTCCTGCGCATGTCCTTCTTTGGTGGTGGGCGGCGCGATGACCGCGAGGGTGGTAATGCGCTTTTTATGATTCTCGCGGTCGTTGGCATCATTCTTGCGCCGATTGCGGCGAAGCTCATCCAGCTTGCGGTTTCTCGCCGTCGAGAATATCTTGCCGACGCCTCGGGCGCTTTGCTTACGCGTTATCCCGAAGGCCTTGCTTCCGCGCTCGCGAAGATCGGTGGCTATACCGCGCCGATGCAGCATGCCAATACCGCGACCGCGCACCTCTTCATCGGAGATCCGTTCGGCGCGAAGCCGAGTGGCGTGGGCGGCTGGATCGAGCGGATGTTCTCTACGCACCCGCCAGTACAAAGCAGAATCCAAGCTCTGCTTGGAAAATAGCTGGTTTTTCTGATATAACAAACACACGGAGAGGTGGCAGAGCGGTCTAATGTACCACCTTGGAAAGGTGGCGTACGGGAAACTGTACCGGGAGTTCGAATCTCCCCCTCTCCGCAAATTTTCGAAAAGAGTTTCCGAATGCAAAATGGGGTCGGCGCGAAGCGCCGACACTAATGAATTCCCCCCGCCGAATTCAGAATCCAAAAGGGTTTTCCACGCTCCGCGTGGCTCAAAAAGTACGGTTCGATCTTTAATTAAAAAGTTCGAACCGACTTTTTTAAACAAATGAAGGTTTTCTTCATTTGTTTTCTCGTTTGCCAATTCCATATTGGATATATTGGCTTTTAGGAATTTATCGGTAAGTTCGAACCGATTATGAGATTTTTTCTCAAAAGCCGATAATTTCTCTTTGAGAAGCTGTTTTTGGCACATCAGCTTGTTTTTAGATTCTCGATATTCGTCTAGTGAAAGTGCGTTTTCAAGATATGCGTTCATCAGCTTCTCAATTTTGGAATCCAAAAGAGAAATTTCATCTTTTGTTGAATCCGCAAAAAGCGTAGACGATTGGGCTTCCACCAATTTATCTTTTTCGTTTTCTGCCAACATCCATTTAGCCCAATCGTCTGGCAAAGAAACTTTTTTGATTTCTTTTTGTATTTCGGAAGTGATGATTTCCTCACGAGTATATTTTTGCGAACAAGGATTTTTCCGTTTGGTACACCGCAAATAGTTATGACCTTTCTGTGTTTCGGTGGTAATGAAACAGCCACATTCTCCACAACGGAAAAATCCTCTATACAAAAATGGTTTCAAACCTTTTGAGTGTGGTTTACTTTTCCTCATCATCACTTCTTGAACGGAATCAAAAAGTTTTTTTGTGATAATCGGTTCGTGCTTGCCCTCAAAAATCTCTCCGTTATATAACATCAATCCCGTATATATCGGATTTTTGAGAAGTTTTTGATAATTCGACACCGCAAGTTCCTTTCCGCTCTTTCGTTTCAATCCAAGTTCATTAAATTTGTCGCGGAGTTGGCGCAAAGTGAAAGACCCAGACGAATATGCCTCAAATGTTTTCT
>JAPLWH010000007.1 GCA_026396715.1 Candidatus Kaiserbacteria bacterium | reverse complement strand
TCGGTGATCATATATCGGAAGCGTATGCTTCGCTCCCGCATATACAACCACCCTTTAGTCCCTTTCAGATTGCTTCGTATTCTCATGCTCCTTAGTGCTTAAGGAGTGCCATATGTATGTGGCCTTATGCAGGTAACCATACGTTGACCATTCGCGAAACCGCGTATATGATAGAATCATATTAAATTATAGTACTTATACATCCATGTCTACTCTCTCCGTCCCCCTTACCCCGAAGCTTGAGGAACAAATCAACAGCATGATTGAAAGCGGCTATGCTCCGACCAAATCCGAAGTGGTGCGTCGAGCTATTACCCGCCTCGTTGAAGAAGAGGCGGTGCAGGATGTGCTGAAAGCGATGCGTGAGCCTCTGCTCAGAGGAGATCTCCGCGACTTGATGAAAAAGATACGTTAGGCATTAACGCTAGGTCCGTAACTATGCTGAACGTAGCTTTTAAAGCGTCTTTCATTCGCAAAGTGCACACTCTCCCTGATGAACTTAGAGAAGAGGTGGTTGAGAAAATAGAGCTTCTCAAAAACACTAAGAATCATGCCTTGCTTAAGGTTCATAAGCTGCATGGACACCTCGCGGGGTCTTTTAGTTTTTCCGTTACTTACAAGATAAGGATTGTCTTCGAGTACGTTTCAAAAGACGAAGTCGCACTGCTCGCGATCGGCGACCACGACATATACAGCTAGAGGAACAGAAACGACGATTACGACACCTCGATTTAAGACATGCTGAACATGCGCCGCGCATTCGTGAGAAGTGCCGCACGGACGGTTTCGAGATCTTCGCCCCTGATCTCAGCAATCTTTGCGACCACCTCCTGGACCGCGAGCGGGTCGTTGCGCTGTCCGCGCCGAGACGCCGGAGCAAGATACGGCGCGTCGGTCTCCGAGAGAATGCTCGTAAGCGGCACCGCGCGAATGACCGCATCGTAGTCGCGCGCAAAGGTGATGACGGCCGTGAAAGAAAGCGTGAAGCCGAGCGCAATGAGCGCTTCGGCTTCTTTGAGGCCGCCAACAAAAAAGTGAATGTCGCCCCGCAGACCTGGGTACGTCTCCTTTGCCTCTTTCAGAATTTCTATCAAAGCATGGTAGGCGTCCTGTGTGCCCTTACTTGGACGCGCATGGATGATGAGCGGCATATCCAGTTCGCCAGCAAGTGCAATATGTTTTTTAAAGACTTCCTTCTGAGCGAGCTGTACCTCTTCCGTCACCTCGGCAGGACGAAAGAAGTCGAGCCCGCACTCCCCTACTGCGACGACTTTCGGATGCGTGATGAGTGCGCGATAGGCCGTATCGTCGAACGACTCCTGTCCGGCATGATTCGGATGCAATCCGACTGATGCATAGAGATGAGTATGCTGTGCGGCGAGTGCAACTGCTTTCCGTGAAGAATCAAGATCACACCCGACGACAATGCCGGCAACACTCTCCTGCCGCATGCGCTCGATAATTACTTCGTCATCGCTCTCGTACTGATCGAATTGAATGTGGCAATGCGCATCCACATAGCGCGCACTCATACCGACAAGCGAGGAAACAGATTCTCCGGCTTCTTATTAATTCGCACCGCCTCGCTGATAAGTGCGGCCGTGCGTGGCATAGCAGGAACGAGATGCGTCGCAATGCTTGCAAGCTCCCGCACCAAATGCTCGATATCTTTGCGGGCGGAGTCCTGCTCCGCGCCATCAGCGCTCTTTATCTTCCTATACGGCATGTGCTCGGTCATAAACACATCGGCCGCCGCGACTTTCGCAAAAACGAAATCCAACGCTTCATTAAAATGAAACGCCTCTATTCCGTCTAAAAAGACCTGTTCCAGCTTCGTGTCAGCCTCCGCGAGAGCGACTGGCTGCAGCAGATGTGCCTCGGCGAGCGTCAGCACGCGCGCGACGAGATTGCCAAGGCCGTTCGTCAGGTGCGCCGTGTAGTGCTCATGAATCGCATTTCGTGTGAGATCCGAATCTTCGCTATGACTCACGTGCCGCAAGAGAATGTACCGCACTGCATCGACGCCATAGACCCCCGCGAGCTCGAGCGGATTAATGACATTTCCCAAAGACTTACTCATCTTCTTCCCTTCTGATGTGATGAATCCGTGTATGAAGATAGTTCGCGAGAGCGGAAGTCCCGCCGAAAGGAGCATCGCCTGCCACATAGCCGCCTGCTGGCGCAAGTTATCCTTCCCCGCGAGCTGCGTTACCGGCCACCACTTCAAGAATTTCTGCTCATCGTCCGGCCAACCAATCGCCGACACATAATTCACGAGCGCGTCGAACCAGACATACATCACATGCTCTTCGTCACCAGGAACCGGCACGCCCCAGGCGAGTTTCTCACGACGGCGCGAAATACTGAAGTCCTTAAGCCCCGCCGCGACAAACGATGTAAGTTCATGCATACGCTCTGCGGGCAGGACAAAATCTTTCTGCGCCGCATAGTGCGCAAGCAATGTCTCCTGATACTTCGAGAACCTGAAGTAATAATTTTCTTCCTCGCGCAACTCGATAGCCATATTCGGATGAAGCGGACAGCGACCTTCGACGAGTTCTGAATCCGTCTTCTCAAGCTCGCAGCCGACGCAATACTTTACGGCATATGCTGCTTTATAAATATCACCGGCATCTGCACAGCGCTTCCAGAAAGCTTGCGCGGCAGCTTTATGCGCCGAGCCGGTAGTGCGCGTGAACGAGTCGTACGAAATATCCAGATGGTCGGCGAACGTCTTGAAGCGCGCCGCATACTCATCGACGTACACCTGCGAATCCTTCCCTTCTTCCGCAGCTTTCTGCGCGACCTTCGCGCCGTGCTCATCGGTACCGATATTCAGGAGAACGTCATTCCCTTGTACGCGCAACGTACGCGCAAGGCAGTCAGCCTCGACGAATTCAAGCGCGTGACCCAGATGCGGGTCCGCGTTCACATACGGCAGCGTGGTGGTAAGGTAGCGCGCACTCATAAAA
The DNA here is from genome assembly GCA_026396715.1 of Candidatus Kaiserbacteria bacterium. Lineage (GTDB taxonomy): Bacteria > Patescibacteriota > Minisyncoccia > Phycocordibacterales > Phycocordibacteraceae > C7867-001. The sequence goes on along the minus strand of JAPLWH010000007.1, from coordinate 14,005 downwards.
TCTATGATGGCTCGTGCGCAAGGCGGCGCTTCTTCTTATCGAAATCCGAGATGAATTCGAGCGCGACCGCCGCGACCGGCACCGAGAGCATCGCCCCGAGGAAACCAGCGAGCGTGTACCCTGCGATAAGTGCGACGATCACGAGGAGTGGCGGAACGCCGACAATCTTCTTCACGATGAGCGGATAGATGAGATTGGACTCGAACTGATTCACGACGATGTAGAGACCAAGCACGATAGCGCCGAGCGAAATACCGCCATCGGAATACGCAACAATGACCGCGACGATTCCCGCAATTAAGGAACCAAAGATCGGGATGATTTCCGCCATCGCCGTAAAGACCGACAAGAGAAGTGCATACGGAATACCGATGATGAGGAGGCCGAGATACACAAGTACCGCGACGATGACCGAGAGCAGTATCTGCCCCTGCATCCAGAGCCCTATCTTCTTCTGCGAGCGCTTCCACAAGTCGACGGAATACTCCTCATACGCGACCGGCATGATAAGGCGCAGGAAATCATCGACTCCGGTGTCCTGGAGCGCAAAGTAGAACGAGAGCACGATGACCAGCATGAGCGAGAAGATGCCGCCGAAGAAGGTCACAAGGAGTTGCAATGCGCCGCCGGAACTTGCCGCAAAGACGGTCTGGAGAGAAAGGAGTGTCTGCACAAATGTCTGCATCCCCTGCTGTCCGCCAACGAGACTGGTCGCATTCGCAATACTGGAAAGCGAAGACGGAGCATTTATCGTATCGAGATACCGCGGCATCGAGGACAGGAAGTTTGCGGCATCACTGATGATCGGCGGGAAGAAGAAGTAGAGGAGCGAGAAGACGGAACCAAACACAAGCACATAAACGAGAAGCACGGCCGCGAAACGCGGCATGCGCTGTCGGATGAAAAATGCAATCTGCGGCTCGATAGCCGAGGCGATGACGATGGCAGTCAGTACGAGGAGCGCGAGATCGCGGAGCAGCCAGAATACATAGGCTCCGATGCCGATGCCGAGCGTCGCGATAATCGTGCCTGTCGTGATGGAAATACGCATTTCCTTGTTCATAGTTGGAATCCTAGCATACCCACCCAAAGGCAGTTGAGTTCCCTTTTACTGGTCTCGGACAGAACACCCCGCCCCAAGGGGCGGGCCTCTTTACTCAATCGCAACTCGGATACGCTCGGCAACTTCTGGAATAGTAAGGCGTTCTTGAGTACCGGTATCGCGATGGCGGAGCGTGACGGTGTCCTTTAAGTCCGGGCGTTCCTGCCCTGAGCTTGTCGAAGGGTCGCCGAGAGTGTCGAAGTCGATAGTGATGCAGAAAGGCGTACCGATCTCGTCCTGACGGCGGTAGCGCTTGCCGATGTTGCCATTGTCGTCCCAGGCGATTGCCGGATGCACTCGCTTCAACTCTGCACGCACCTCGCGCGCCTTTGCGACAAGCTCAGGCTTATTTTTGAGTAATGGCGAGACCATCGCCTTCACGGGCGCTACCCGTGGCGCGAGCGCGAGATACGTGCGCACTTCCCCGTTCATATCATCTTCGCGGTAAGCGCTCGAAAGAATCGCGAGTACGGTACGATCAACACCGAGCGACGGCTCGATGACGTGCGGAATAAATTTTTCTTTCGTCTCTTCATCGAGATACGAGAGTTCAGTACCCGAAGCGTTCGCGTGCGCCAAGAGGTCAAAGTCGGTGCGATATGCCAGACCCCAAAGTTCCTTGCGACCGAAAGGATAATCGAATTCAAAATCGATCGTACGCTTTGAGTAGTGCGCCCGATCTTCGGTGGGAACCTCGAGCTCATGCACCATACCCTGAGGCAGTCCGACTGCTTCAGCGAAAAGATGCATCATCTTGCGCCATTCTTCGAACGCCTGTTCCCACCCGGAAGGTGCTACGAAATACTCGACTTCCATCTGCGAGAGTTCGCGCAAGCGGAATATGAAATCACGCGGAGCAATCTCATTGCGAAACGCCTTTCCTATCTGCGCGATGCCGAACGGCAGTTTCGGATGGAGCGCATCCACGACGTTCTTGAAATTCATGAAAATACCACCAGCGGTTTCCGGACGTAGATACACGACAGCAGACGTATCTTCATTGGCGCCCGCGTGTGTCTTGAACATCATGTTGAATTGACGCACCTCGCCAAGCTCTCCCCCACATTCAGGACACTTCCTTGAACCATCCAGGTGGTCTGCTCGGAAACGCTTCTTGCATTTCCCGCACTCGACAAGAGGGTCGGAGAAACCAGAAACGTGACCACTTGCCTCCCAAATCTTCGGATTCATCAGAATTGCGGCGTCGACACCATGCATATCATCACGATCGTCACGGAACATCTGGAGCCAGAGGCGCTCAACATTTTCTTTCAACACGACACCCAGAGGTCCGTAGTCAAAGGTGCCCGCGAGTCCGCCATAAATCTCAGAACCAGGAAATACGAAGCCGCGACGCTTCGCAAGAGAGACGATTTTCTCCATCAAATGTAATTCAGTCATGATGTTATTCGCTAAGAGTGCGTTAAAAAGCCCTCGAATGCAAGCCCTGCTCCTGAACGAGTACTGGGAAGAAGGTCGGCTCTGCGGCTTACTACCAAGTGAGTGAGCGAAAAAGAAATTCTTATTTCATTTTTCCGAACGAATGTAGGGAGCAAGACCGGCTCTGCGGCTTACTACCAAGTGAGTGAGCGAAAAAGAAATTCTTATTTCATTTTTCCGAACGAATGTAGGGAGCAAGACCGGCTCTGCGACTTACTACCAAGCGAGCTGAGTGACAAAGCATGTCCGCATGCATTTGTCCGAAGCAAGTGCCGGGAGAAAGCTCGGCTTTGCGAGCTTATTGCACAGTTCCGAAAGAGGAGACATACCCCGGGTCGCGCGATGTCTCGGTCGTGACCGGCTCTGCATCTGCCGAAACCTGTATACCTGCGAAACGGTCGTACGCGGAGAAGGACGCATCTCGGACAAGTGCTGGTGAAGTCCCCTTCTGCGACGTCGAAGGCGTTATCGAGACTTTAAACGCGCCTTGCACGGAGGCTCCTTGCGCGATGTTGCCAGCGGTCCACGTGACAGTATGCGTCTCGGGATTGTATGAGAATGAACCCATGCCCGATGTCTCACCCGTGTAGGAAACGTAGTCCGGCAGCGTCGCACTGACCGTGCCGCCCGCGACCGCACTTCCCCTGTTCTGTACATTCCAGACGATAGCGTAGGTCGTCGGCGTGTCGGCGCGCGGCGGAATAGGGCCGTTCGTACTCAAAGGTCCTGCTTTGTGGAGCGAGAATGCTGAAAAATCTACGACCGTCGCGACCTTTACTGTCTTGGTCACGGACGCATGCACCTGTTCCGGCACATTCGTCTGCCCCACGCGCGTACCGGATACGGAAATCGTGAATGTTATCGCCGGCGAAGAAACGAATGCGCCGGTCGGCAATGTCGAGAAAGAAAATGCGCCGATGCCATGCGCGCCAGGAGCGAGCGTGCCGAGCGCCGAATCGGTATCCCGACTAAAGATGACGGTACGATCGGAAGAACGGTAGAAGCCGCTCGCGGCATTTATGCTTTCGTAATCAACAGCAGTGCCGGAGATAGTGATCGCCACGACCGCATTCGTGATATTCGTCGGCAACGTATTAGCGTAAGACACGGTAACACTCTGATGACTTCCGGGAGACACGACGGCATTGTCTCTCGTATCTCCATTGATCGAAATACTCGTATTAATGAATGGCGCCGTGAGAACGACCGCCGCTTCTTGCGTCATATAGGTAACCGCCAATGTCTGGTCCTTCGCGGTCTTTGCTGTTCCGACAGAGAAACGGAATACGCGCCGCTCTTTATCCTGTCCAGACAACACGCCCGTAAGCGTGACGGTTTTCGATGCACCCGGGGCCATGGTACCAATCAAGAAACTTGAATTCGTCATCGGAAGCGAGGAAGTCGAGACCGAAAAACCAAAAGGAAATGCGCCGCTCAAAATGACGCCGGAAAGCGGCACGGTCGTATTTGAGCGGACCGAGAGCGTGAAAGTAATGGGCTTCCCTGACACGGTCTCCGTAAGCGCATCGACGGCGACTGACAGCGGCGTCGATGAAAGCGTAAGCGTGTAGGAAAATTTCTTCACAAAAACCGCGTTGGAACCGGTCGTGCTGTACGAGAAAGAGACTGGCAAAACGAGACTCTGTCCCGCCGCACCGAAGAGCATCGCTTTTACCGAACGCGTCACGCTTGCGCCGCTTGCGAGCGTGCCGAGATCTTCGGTATACCGCGGATAATCGCTCAGTGCATCTGCGGCACTTCGAGTGCCATTCGGGAAATCAATCTCAATCGCCGCATGCTCTATCGCAACCGGATTCTTATTCGTAATGATGATCGAGAGAGGGACAATATCGCCACCGGCTATCGTCGTCGGACCCTGGATATCGATGGCGATCTGATCTACCGAAACTGAATTGCCGCCGTAGTAAAAGAAATAACCGACACCCGCGAGCGAGACGAGGAAGAACAGAAACGCTGTTACAAAAAAGATGCCGGCGAAATGTACGTGTCGCCCCCCACGCGGTGTCGACGCCTCCGGAATAGGAGCTCCTTCCCAGGCGTGCGGCACCGCATACTTACTCGGAGCGGCCAGTGCCGAACGCGACGCGTGAATCGTAGTGGCAGGGTTGTAGAGACGCTTGCGTGCGCGTTCAAGAGAGCCGGAATCATCTTCAGGACGCTGTGACATTACGCGTAGTATATCAAAGCCCTGAGGCGATAATGCCGCGATTGATGCGTGCAATGTAGTCCGCCCGTTCAGTTTCGACGGAAGCGAGTAGTGTCGGAGCAAATACTGACGACGCTCCCTGAATCAATCCGGCGTCGAGCCCAAGTATCGCCAACGAGCGAAGCGCGGCAAGCATCTCTGCAGACTCGTGTGCTTCTTCAGGAAGCGCGGCAAGAGCTTCAAAGAAGCCTTTGATGATCGGGAAGAGCTCTGGCTCTGGCGCTTCTCCAGCGACCAAGCGGACGAGGAGTCCCGACACCCGCGCCGCCCTGCGGCGCGGCGCGGCACACTCCATTTTCCCAAACCAATTCTCCGCAAGAACCGCCCCGGTCACACGCCACCCCTCTCTTCCGCGCACGAGCACCAGATCGCTTTCGGCAAAAGTTACGAGCGCGGCGGAGAGCTTGGCGCCGGATCGGCGCACGCTTTGCGCTCGCGCACGCACAAGACCGAGCGTCGGGGTCAACAACGTGACAAATGCATTCGCCTCTCCGGACGGCGTTCGAGAAAGTACAATGCCGCGTGTTTCGTATTTATGCCGCATCCCGTTAGAAATAGGACGCGGACGTTTCAATAACGCCGTACCCTATTCGATAAAATCTGATAATAGCGATAACCATGCTGTGATTAGCATTATAGCGTCCGCGATTTCTAACGGGACGCATCCTTTATAAGATCGAAACGAACCAGTCCCGTCGAAAGGAGAATCTCGTGCTTCCCTTCCGGACGCACTTCCGCATGCGCTTTATCCCGCGGAGAAAATCCCTCTGTCTTGCGCGCTTCGGCCACCGCGCGCGCAAGATCGCGCTCGTCGCCCTCCTTGATGAGTCCGGGCGTAAGCACCGTGTCGAGCGAGAGTTCTTTCCCCGTAACTATTTTTTTCACATTCACTTCGTCGGAGAGTATCTGCACCATCTCCGGAAGGAGTGCGTCTGGTACGAAGAGCGTTGCCAGCGGCTGACGCACTTTTATGCCCGCCTTCTGCCGTAACTGTAGTGCCTCCGACGCGAGTACTCGCACGCGCGCCATTCCGCCGATGAGCTCGACATCACCATTTCGCATAAATAGTCTCCTGAGACTGAACCGCGGCTTCGTTTCCGGCCAGTCGGCGAGATGCACACTTTCGGGATCGCTGGCACTACGCACAACTTGGAAGACTTCCTCTGCAATGAACGGCATCGCTGGCGCCGTTACGATGGAAAGGACATAGAGCACCTGTCGCAAAGTAGCGAGTGCTTCTGTTTTTTCTTTCCCACTCTCCTTAAACCGGTCCCGCGAGCGACGCAGATACCATACGGACAGATCATCAATAAACGCTGCGAGTGGTCGAGTCGCTTTGTCCAACTCATACCTCTCGTATCCTTTTGTTGTTTCGTTTATAAGCTCAGCGAGCCTGGAAAAAATCCAGCGATCGAGAATATTTGTACTCGTATCTGCGCGCGGCGTCGTATCGGCATAGAGCGCATAAAACGAAAGAACGTTATGCAGGCGCCCAATATTTTTCTTAGCCATCTCATCGACACCCGCTTCTGAGAAGCTCAGATTTTCAGCCTGCATGACCGGTGATGAAAGCAGGTATAGCCGGAGCGCATCGGCACCGTACTTTTCCACGATCTTCATCGGGTCAGGATAATTCTGAAGCCGTTTTGACATCTTCTTCCCATCCTCAGCCAATACGATTCCGTTTACGATGACATTCTGAAACGCGCTCTTATTGAAAAGAGCTCCACTAAGAACGTGCAAGTAGTAGAACCATGCGCGCGTCTGATCTATACCCTCAGCAATAAACTGCGCAGGAAATACGGCTTCAAACTGTTTCTTATGTTCGAAGGGATAATGTTTTTTACCATACGGCATCGAGCCCGAATCAAACCACGTATCGAGCACGTCAGGGATGCGTGTGAGCGTTTCCCCCTTCTCATTTTCGAGCGCGATTCGGTCGATATACGGCAAGTGGAAATCAAGCTCATACTCCTCATTGTGTGGCAACGGAACGAAATCAATTTCATGCACACCCCCAGTCTTGAAACTGGAGGTTCGTCCAACATCGACAAATACATCGGCACCACCTCCGCGACAAACGGTCGTAAGCGACTCAAGACCTACGGTATGCGTCACGATAAGTATGCGCCTACCCTGAAGCGACTCCTCTAGCTCGTATAGAAATGCTCCGAAACGCCGCTTTACTTCCGCATAACTTTCGCCACCCTTCATAGACTCGGTAAAGTGCGGTGCGCGTGCTTTACGGTAGGCGAGAAAATCATCATACGAGGTACCCGAGAACGAACCGAAATCAAATTCACCCAGACGATTATCGAAAATGATGGCGGAGCGATCCATACCAAACGCATCAGCGATAATTTCTGCTGTTTCTTTCGTGCGAAGAAACGGTGAGGCGTATATCGCATCTATGCCAGTACGTTCAAGTATGTGAGCGGCTTGTCGAGCTTCCTCTTTCCCTTTTTCAGTGAGATGACTGACGAGAGGGTCGGAACTCACTACCCGCTTCACATTATTTTCCGCCTCACCGTGCCGCATGACGAAATACGTATTGCCGGATTTCTTCGTATGCTTCTTGAGCTCGTCAATCGAACCTATGACGACCGCATTTCCTTGTGCGTCTTTCCATAGAGGAATTGGATTTGCCCAAAAACGTTGCCGGGAAATTGACCAATCGCGCGCGCCTTCGAGCCACTTTCCAAATCTCCCCTCTTTGATGTGTTCGGGCGACCAGTTGATGCTTTTCGCATTCTTGAGCAGATCTTCTTTGATCTTCGTCACAGATACGAACCATGAGGTCGTCGCGTAGTTGAGCAGCGGCGTATCGCAACGCCAACAGTGCGGATATGAGTGCACGACGTTCTCTTTCGAGAAGAATAGGTTCTTGTCCTGTAGATATTTCAGTATCGCGATATCCGTACCGAGCCGCGCTTTTTCATCATCCGATCGCGGTTTGACCTCCATACCCGCAAAATCCTTTACCTCCGGACTGAACGTGCCGTCCATACCCACATGCTGCACAAAGGGGAGATTTTCTTTCTTCCCAAGCGCCATATCGTCTTCGCCAAACGCCGGAGCGATATGTACGATACCCGTGCCAGTATCAGTCGTTACGAAATCTGCAGCATATACTTTCCATCCATTCTCGAAACTCTTCAGCAACGCATCTTTTGTGTAGTAATCGAAAGGAGGTTCGTATTCGAGACCAATCAAAACGCTTCCTTGTATAACGCCATGAACCGTCGCCTCTTTCTCGATTTGAAGTCGATGCAACGACGACTGTGCGACAATGTAGACCTCCTCTGCACCTGCCATTTTCACTTGCGCGTATTCAATAGCGCTACCGACGGCGAGCGCGACGTTCCCCGGAAGGGTCCACGGCGTCGTCGTCCATGCAAGAAGATACACATCTCCCGACAGCCCAATATTCTCAGGATTCTTTACCTTAAACTTTACCGTGACGGAAATGTCTTTGACGTCTTTGTACCCTTCCGCGACTTCTTGTTGTGACAGTGTCGTCTCGCAACGCGGACAAATATGCATCGAGCGGTAGTCTTCGTACACGAGCCCCTTGTCGTAAATCTGCTTGAATACCCACCACACAGACTCCATGAACGAGTTGTCCATCGTGCGGTAGGCGTGCTCCATGTCTACCCAACGTCCGATACGCGGGATTATTTTTTCCCATTCTTGCGAATACGCAAAAACTCGCTCTCGACAACGCTCGCTGAACTTCGCAATCCCGTAGTCTTTTATATCCTTCTTGTGTTTAAAGCCGAGGTCTTTCTCTACGATATTTTCTATCGGCAGACCATGACAGTCCCACCCCCAGACTCGCGGGACATGGTACCCCCGCATGGTCCGATAGCGAGGTATCGCATCCTTGATGACGCTCGCGACGATGTGGCCATAGTGCGGCAGTCCAGTCGCAAACGGCGGACCATCATAAAAAACGAATTCGCCTTTTGGGGACTTCTTCGCGAGCGACTTCTCGAAGATGCGCTCGCGCTCCCAGAATGCGAGAATCGCTTCTTCGCGCTGGCTTGCCGATACGGCGACTGTCTTTTCCGAAGTATCTCCCATAATCCCTCTATCCTACTACCAAGCGAGCCGAGCGACAAAGCATGTCTGCATGCATTTGTCCGAGGCGAGTGCAGGTAGGAAGCTCGGCTTTGCGGCTTACTACCAAGCGAGTGATAGGAAAAGAAATTCTTATTTCATTTTCCCGAACGAGTGCAGGTAGGAAGCTCTGCTTACTACTGCCGAGCGAGTTGGGCGAGGAGGACTTTCAGCTCAGTAGGTACCGGGTAAAAAATAAAACGGCCATGGAGAGGGGGATTGATTCCCTTCCATGGCCGTTAACTTTTAAACACTCACTGTTGAAGCTGGTTCGCCTTTCTATTCAAAGGGGGACGTCGCTCCTCTGTTTTCAGTTTCAAAGAAATTGGTTTAATCTCTGCTTTCGGATCTTTGCTGGCAATGATTCTTGCAGCAAGGAGACGAACGCATTCAGGGATTTTGTAGTCCTGCGGAGGATCTCCCTTGCGAAGAAGTCCGAAGTCACGAAGCTCGTCCAAGAGAACAAACGGCCTCGAGACATCTGGATTACCTTGGCGACTCGCCAAAGAGAAGAAGTTTCCTTCCGAAGGACAGCCGCAAGCCACTATCGCAACACCAATATCTGCAAGGGTTACCCTTTCGGCCAATTCTTTAAGTGCGCTCTCGCTAACATTCTCCTCCCCCTTCACGTTTTTTTTCATAAGAACAAGCCCTTTCTTTCTGTATGGGTGTAGACATTGTGCAATACAGGGAGAAACAATGTGCGGGTCACAAGATTATGCAATCCTGTGACCCGCCTGATTATTTTACCCGCTGATAGCCAGCAAGCTCATGCTTGCACTCTTTCCGGGACTCTCAATGAGAGGGGTTGATCTTTGTGGAACAGCCACACCAAGCCCTCTCAAGAACAAGTGGGGATTCTTCTCCTCTTTGATCCTCTCCACAAGAGCGCGAACGCTTTTTGTGAGAACGTGAGCGCCTCCTCCTTTCCCATTGGAAAGGAAGATCTTCGCAGCCTCCGTAGCCTCCGTCTCGGAAACATGCAGGAACTCATCGTGCCGCACTGCGGCTACGAAAAGAACCGACACCGGAATATCGAACTTCTTCGCCGTCTCAGTTATGAGACATGCGGTCCGAACTCCATCCGGCTTCCCTCCCGATTTTAGCCCTCCATTGTCGATCGGCTTCCCGGCTTCTTTTCTAAAACCAGGACCACTCCTCGCTTTTGGTCGGCGACTCTTCATACACGAACCTCCCCTTCTGTTTAGAGTGTACGAAATGTACACCCTGGTTTATGGAACGGAACACAGTCCACAAAGGAATCTATCGTACTTGTCAACACTCTGCAACCTACTGCCAAGCGAGTGAGAGGAAAAGAAATTCTTATTTCATTTTCCCGAACGAGTGCAGGGAGGAAGCTCGGCTTTGCGGCTTACTGCCAAGCATAGCCGAGCGACAAAGCATGCCTGCATGCGTTTGTCCGAGGCGAGTGCAAGGAGGAAGGCTGTCTGCAGCCTTACATCCTCTCCGGCGTGGGGATGCCAAGAACGGTCAGGCCATTCGTCATAGTGGTCACAAAGGCGCGGGCGAGCATGAGCTTGTGCGCTTCGTGGTCGCCGCCGATGATGCGCTCCTGCGCATAAAAAGAATTCCACTCCCCTGCGAGCTCCGTGAGATAGTTCACGAGCAGATTCGGCGCGAGCTCACGTGCAGCGCGTGCGGCAACTTCAGGGAAATGCAGGATGGTGCACTCTAGAAGATACGGAGCCTCCGGCGCGCCCTGCTGCGCCTGCCTGCCAGTAGGCAGGGGCGCGCCACCTTTCTCCGCTGCAGCGGCCAAAACCGACTTCGCCCGTACGAGCGCATACTGGAGATACGGCCCCGAGTCGCCTTCAAGCGACAGCGACTTCTCTTCGTCAAAAATAATGTCTGAGCCCGGCGACTGCCGTAAGATCATGTACTTGATCGCCCCGAGCGCCACCTGCTCCGCGATGAGCGGGTCTGCGTTTTTCTCACTTGCCTTCTTTATGATGTCTTCGATAAGTCCGGCGGCCGTGATGACATTGCCAGCGCGCGAGGACATCTTCCCTGACGCAAGACGTAGGAAACCATGCGGCACATGCGTGGTCTTCTCCGCGATGGGCGGCGCGAGTTCATCAAGCGCAGCGAGTACGATAGCAAAATGCCCAATCTGCTCCGCAGCCGTAACGATGATGCTGCGATTATTTGATACGCGCTCCTCTTTCAAGAAAGCCAAACCGATGTCTTTTGCTTCGTACGTCGGCGTCCCCTTACTCGTGATGAAGACGAGCGTATGCAGTCCTTTTTTCTCGCCGCGATAGATGACAGCTCCCTCGCTCTCCTCGAACACACCGCGCGCAAGACCGTCACGCACAAGACGCAGTCCCGACTCAGCGGTCTCACTCTCAAAGAAATAATAATCGAAGTGCGTGCCAAGAATCTTATAGAGCTGTTCGAACGCGGCGAGCGATACGTCGCGACCCTTGCGCCAAAGCTCCATGATCTCGTGATTCGTTCCTGCGTAAATCGCCTGATTGAGCGCATCAATTTCCACCTTCGTCTCAGGAGACTCTTCGTATGCATGAGAACCTGCCGCATACGCTTCTCCAATCTCTTTTGCCGTTACCGGCTCCGTGATGCCGGCTTTCTGCAGACCCCAGAGCGCTTTCGCAACATGCGGACCAACATCGCCTTGATAGTTTGCGCGAATGACCGTCGAACCCTCATTCCCGATAAGTCGTGCGAGCGCTTCGCCGATAATATTGCTCATCAAGTGCCCGATATGCATTTCTTTAAAAGGATTCGGGTCGGTGTATTCAATCACCACACGCTGTTCCGTATCGACCGTGCCCTTCCCCCACTCCGATCCCTGAGCATCGGCTTCAGCGACAGCGAGCGTTACCGCCTCGCGCGCAAGCGTAATGTTGACGAAGCCCGGACCAGCAACCGCAACATGACTTGCGATATTTTTACCAAGCGCATCGATGAGGAAGCGTGCAATTTCGTCCGCAATCTCATGCGGCTTTCTGCCAAGAATCTTCGCTGCCGCGAGCGCAGCATTCGTAGCGTAGTCCCCATGCGCAGCGATGCTCGGCCGCTCAACCGCAAACGATATGTCGCTCGCGCCCATGTTCGCGAGAGCTTCACTGACCGCTTTTCTAATCCGTTCTTCCATGCGGCGAGTGTACCCCGTTAGATAGAGAAATGGAATCGGGTGCAGTACTCAAAATGGGAATTATCTAACGGAGTGTACCAGATTTAGCCGACGAATGACTCGGGAATGGGGTGGGAAAGCGCGAGCTTTTTCACTTCCGCCTTCGCATGCTCGATTGAAGCATCGTCGCGCTTCGTGAGCACCCCAACCATGATTTCTGCGACTTGGGCGGACTCGACTTCGTGGAGTCCGCGTGTCGTCATCGCAGGTGTGCCGAAACGGATACCGGAAGGGTTCATCGGCTTGCGTGTATCATCGGCGATTGCATTCTTATTGAGCGTAATCCCTGCGCGATCCAAAAGTTTTTCCGCCTCACCGCCTGAGATACCAAACGATGTCCACGCGTCGAGCAGGATGAGGTGATTGTCGGAGCCACCGGTTATCATGCGCGCGCCCTGCGTCTTAAAGACTCCCTCCATCGCTTTCGTATTCAAGATGATCTGCCTCGCGTACTTTGCAAATGATGGATGCAATGCTTCGCGAAACGAAATCGCTTTCGCGGCAATCTGGTGCATGTGCGGTCCGCCCTGGAATCCAGGGAATACCGCTTTATCTATCTTCTTCGCGATCTCCTCGCTCTCGCGTGTGAGAATCATCCCGCCGCGCGGGCCGCGGAGTGTCTTGTGCGTAGTAGTGGTCATGATATCGAACCCGTAGTCAAATGGATTCTTCGCCGCCTTCCCCGCGATGAGTCCCGCGATATGCGCGATGTCCATCACAGCGACCGCGCCCACCTCGCGCGCAATAGCAACGAACTTTGCATAGTCGAGCTCGCGCGGATACGCCGAGAAACCGGCAAGGATTATTTTCGGCTTCGCCTCTTTTGCGACGCGCAGCATGTCGTCATAGTCGATCTCGCCCGTCTCGATATCCTTCATCTTGTACCGTATGAAATTGAATACCTTCGTAAGATAGGTCACGGGATGACCATGCGTCAGGTGTCCGCCATGCGAAAGATCCATGCCGAGCACCGTGTCGCCCGGCTGAAGGAGTGCGAAATACATCGCAATGTTCGCATTCGCGCCGCCGAGCGGCTGCACATTCGCATACGCCGCACCGAAAAGCTTTTTTGCGCGCTCGATAGCGAGCGTCTCGACTGCGTCGGTAAACTCCTGCCCGCCGTAGTAACGCTTCCCCGGATACCCTTCCGCATATTTGTTCGTGAGCGACGACGCCATCGCCTCCTTTACCGCACGCGACACATAGTTCTCGCTGGGGATGAGTTCCAGTCCTTCAGCTTGTCGCTTGTCTTCTCCTTCAAGCGCTCCAAATATTTCAGTATCTTCGTCCCGTATGTGATCGTAGAAACTCATAGATCCGTTGTACCAAATCCACTCCTGTCAGCTCCACCAAGCGCATCGACCTCATTCCACTCAACACGATCAAACGGCAGAATAATCATCTGCACGATTCGATCCCCTTTCTTCAACACAACCGGAGCATCAGTAAAATTGTAGAGTGCAGCTTGATACTCGTCATTGTTCCCTGAAAAATCTTCATCGCCGATACCGATTCCGTTTGCCATCATGAGGCCTCGTTTGTGAAGCGAGCTGCGCGCGGCAAGAAGTACGAAATGTCCCTCTGGCGGCTTAAGAGCGATATTGAGCGGAACTAGAGCGACACTCTTTTGGGGAACCTCGACATCCTCGCGCACAGAACAATCCATGGCCGCCGCGCCGGAAGTCTTATATTCCGGTAACGGTAATTCTTTATCCGTGCGACGCACCAGTACTTTCATGCCGGGATTGTAGCATTCCGCCCTTGAATTCTAATCTGAATTGCAACACTTCCCATATACCGTGCAGGGCGTCCGCCAGGAGAGAGACTTGCGAGGCGTGTGGTTCATGAGTTCCGTCACGCCATCGAGCTGTCTCTGAGAGATGGTACTCAAGTCGAAGCGTTTCGGGAAGACTCTGCGCAATCGGCCATTCGTATTCTCGTT
>JAPLWH010000032.1 GCA_026396715.1 Candidatus Kaiserbacteria bacterium | reverse complement strand
CGCTGCAACTCCTGCGCGTACAACTGCACCTTTACTGCACCGGTAAAGCTCGAAGATTTCGCCGAGATCATGTATCTCTCGATGCAGGGATGCGGCGTCGGTTTTGCTGTGGAGAGCCAGAACGTCGAACAGCTTCCGCAGATTAAGAAGCAGATGGGAGCGAAATTGCCGATGCACACTATCTTGGACTCGAAGGAGGGCTGGTGCGACGCGCTCACGCTCGGTCTCACGACGTGGTATGCCGGGAAAGACATTGCCTTCGATTTTTCTCAAATACGCCCAGCCGGTGCGCGCTTGAAGACTATGGGTGGAAAAGCGAGTGGTCCCGAACCGCTCCAGAGCTTACTCGCGTTCGCACGCGAGCGTGTGCTCCGTCGCCAGGGACGCCGCATGCGCGCAATCGACGTACACGATGTCATCTGCAAGATTGGCGAGTGTGTGGTCGCCGGCGGCGTGCGCCGCACTGCGATGATTTCGCTCTCCGATCTCGACGACGTGGAGATGCGTGACGCGAAGAAGGGTCAGTTCTACATGACCGATCCGCATCGCGCCGTCTCGAACAACTCTGCCGTGTACGAGATGCAGCCGACCAATGCTGAGCTCATGGACGAATGGGTCGCACTCATGAAAAGCGGCAGCGGCGAGCGCGGCATCTTCAATCGCGGTTCGCTCGCGGTAACTTTCCCGAAGCGCCGCACGGAATATTTCAAGAAAATAGGGTTTATCGGCGAAGACGGCGTCGTGCGCGGCTCTATCGGCACGAATCCGTGCGCCGAGATCATCCTGCAATCGAAGCAGTTCTGCAATCTCTCCGAGGTCATCGCGCGCGCAAACGATACCGAAGCATCTCTCCTCAGAAAGGCGCGTCTCGCGGCGATTCTCGGCACGTACCAGTCGACGCTCACGAAGTTCGGTTACATTTCCAAAGACTGGACCGATCATTGCCGTTCAGAGCGCCTTCTCGGCGTCTCGGTTACGGGGCAATGGGACTCGCCGGTCGCCCGCCAGGCGGAAGTGATGCGCAAGGTTCGCGACATGGCAGTCAAGACGAATGCCACGTATGCGAAGCGTTTCGGCGTCGAGCAATCGATGGCGGTTACCGCTGTGAAGCCTTCGGGCACCGTCTCGCAGACGTTCAACTGCGCCTCGGGCATCCATCCGCGCCATGCGCCGTACTACATCCGCCGCGTGCGCATCAGCGCGACCGACTCGCTTTTCAAGATGATGCGCGACCAGGGCGTGACGTACTATCCGGAAGTGGGGCAGTCGATGGAAGAGGCGAATACCTTCGTGCTCGAGTTCCCGGTCAAAGCGCCCGACCACTCCAAAGAGGCGAAGTTTAAAGACGACCTGACGGCACTTGATCAGCTCGAATACTGGAAGCGCGTGAAGCTGAACTTCACGGAGCATAATCCTTCCGCGACCATCTCGGTGGGAGACGATGAATGGATTGGTGTTGTCGGCTGGGTGCAGAAGAATTGGGACATCATTGGCGGGCTCTCGTTTCTTCCACGTTCTAATCACGTGTATCGTCTTGCGCCGTACGAAACCATCACTGCTAAGGAATACGAAGAACGTATGTCTCGTTTCCCGAAAGTGGACTATTCGAAACTTTTCGCATATGAGCGTCAAGATGAGTCGGACATGAAGAAGGAGCTCGCGTGCGCCGGCGGCACCTGCGAAATAGTCTGAGAAGCAAATAAAAAGCACGCATCTGCTTTGTTGCGGGTCCCGCCGATTTCTTTCGTCGTACCACACAGTACGACTCCAGAAATCGGCTTCCCGCGCCGCGCATCTGCATACTTTTTATTCGTTTCTCATTCTCGCCTTGCATCTGAAGCCTTTTGACCGTCTCATACAAAATGCTTCTGTCTCTGAAAGAGAGAAAACCCACGCATACGCGTGGGTTTTCTCATTGTATGGACCGAGTCGATAAGCCGAATTCTGTCGCGGACGATCATTTATCTGGGCCGGTAATTACTTACAAGCTCGAGCGGCACTTCCAGCCCCAGTTTTAGGTCCCCAAACTATTTTTCAAACGTTTGAGTAATTGATGTTTACCACTGCCATGATGTTTAAGTTTACTTTCTCTCGATTTGGCATCAATGGAAGATTTATAAATCTCAGTATAAATTAACTTCCATATACCTTCTTTGCGAGTAGTAAACTTTTTACCTCCCTTGTTATGTTCCGCTAACCTCCGCTTAATATCGCTTGTAGAACCAATATAAGTTTCTTTAGTTACAGTGTTTTGTAGGAGGTAAACATAAAACATATGGCCTCAGTATACCTAAAACTGGGGCTGGACACGGCCTTGCACAGGGGTAAGGATTTGGTCGTTGCATTCCTGCCTTGCGGCCGGTGTATTCCACAAGGGAATCCGCGGTCTTTCGACGTTGGCGTTTCTGTGGTCACCTCTCATCTCGCGATGTATGGGAGTTACCCAGTACCTGTCTGCCGTCCTTTCGGGTGGCCTGTGTTCGGACTTTCCTCCCAGCCCCAGTTTCGTAACGCGATTTTAGAAAGTGAATTCCATCCATTCCATTGCATTTCTAGAGCACATCAGGAATCGGACTCTCGTTACGAAACTGGGGCTGGGCGATCGTCTAACTCGGTCCGGGTGCATTATACCATACATATATAGGCATGTATGTGTGGATGAAGCACTCGACAAGCGCACCCACGCGGTATACTAAACGGTATTATCATTGAATAAAATAGCAATACCACTTACCATGCCTCCGCAACACATGCCGCTCGATTCTCGCCGCCGCTCGATGGAGACCATAAGCGTCTGGACTCTTTTCGCTACGCTTGCTGTCGTCATTTTCATGTTCGTTCCAATCGCAACCATTCCGTTCATGACGACCAAGGTCTTTTTGCTTGCAGCGGGTGCACTCATTACGCTCGCGGTGTACATCCTCGCGCGTCTCAGTCGCGGAAACGTCATCCTTCCGCCGTTTATGCTCGTCGGCGCGCTCTGGCTGCCGGTCGTCGCGTATGCGCTCTCGGCGACTTTCTCGGGTTCATTGTTCACGAATGCGTTCTGGGGAACGGCACTCGAGCCAGATACGCTCGGCTTCATGCTGACGGTAACGGTTCTCGGCACTCTTACCGCATTCATACTGCGCCGCTCTGAGCACTACCGCTCGTTCTTCACGGTGGGCGCATGGATATTTGGCGTCGTCGTTGCTCTCGAGGCGCTTGTGGTAATTGTCGGACAGATCAAGCCAGATTTCATCTCGCCAGCATTCTCGATCGTTGGTTCTTTTGAAGATCTCACGCTCTTCCTCGGTCTCGGTATTGTCGGAACCCTCATTACGCTCCGTGAGCTCGGTCTCTCAGAGCGTGCACATCGCGTGCATATCGCATTGCTTGCCGGGTCGCTCGCTTTGCTCGCTATTGCGAACTCATCGCTTGCGTGGACGCTCGTTGCGCTCATCTCACTCGGTCTTTTCGTCGAGGCAATCATGCAGCGTAAGGTAAGCGCAGCAAATGCTGATCTTGATGACGTTGCAGTCATGGATGAAGCGCCGCTTGCCGAGGATGAAGGAACGCGATCGTTCATCGTCCCGCTTTTTGTGCTCGCCATTTCTCTCTTCTTCCTTATCGGGGGAACGCTCGGCGGCGCGTTAGCAAATGCGCTGCATATCAACGCACTCAACGTTCGTCCTTCGCTACAGTCAACGCTTGCGGTCGGGCAGAAAGTATACGCGACGGCGCCGGTCTTCGGTTCGGGTCCTGGCACCTTCGGTGTTGAGTGGCTCAAGCATCGCGATGCATCGCTTAACTCGACGGTCTTCTGGAATACTGATTTCTCTTCCGGTATCGGTTTCATTCCAACCTCGTTTGTCACGACGGGCTTCGTCGGTATCGTCGCCTGGATTGTATTCCTCGCCCTGTTCATCGTGCTCGGTTTGCGCACACTCATCCTGCGCGCTCCGCAAGATGCATTTATCCGCTACGTCGCGCTCCTTTCGTTCGTTGCGACGATCTATCTCTTTACGACGGCAGTGTTCGGTTTGCCAAATGCCATCATTCTCGTTCTGGCGTTTGTGTTCGCGGGACTCTTCATCTCGACCACACGATTCGCGGTACAAGGTCAGCAGTGGGGCGTCATCTTCGCGCGAAGCCCGCGGATCGGTTTTGTCATAGTCTTCTCTCTCACGATCGTACTGCTTACGTCGGTTGTTGCTGCGTATTCGCTCGTCGGCCGTTATATCGCTACGACGACGCTCGCGGGGGCTGGCGCGTCCTTCTCCGCAGGTGATTTCGATGCGGCAGATAGCGCTGCGAAAAACTCAGTGTCTTTCGCGCCAAGCGCTGCGGCGTATCAGCTCGAAGCGGGTATTGCGAGCGCGCGACTTGATCAGATTGCGGCGTCCTCGACGATGCAGGCATCTGCGGCGCAACAAGCGTTCCAGGCCGCACTTTCATCAGGTATCAATGCAGCACTCACAGCGACGCAGCTCGTTCCTTCCGACTATCAAAATTGGCTTCTACTCGGAAACCTCTATGCGAAAGCGGTGCCGCTCAAGGTCGCTGGCGCGTATGACAGCGCGAAGACGGCATACGAGAAAGCTCAGGAACTGAATCCGACGAATCCTCAGATTCCGTATATTCTCGCGCAGCTCAATATCGCGAACAAGAATATAAAAGCAGCAAAGGATAATCTCAAGGCCGCCATCACACTCAAGCAGGACTACACGACGGCGATCTTTCTCCTCTCGCAGCTTGAAGTGCAGGACGGCAATGTGAAAGAAGCTCTCAACGCCGCTCTTGCTGCTGCATACTTCACGCCGAATAATCCGAACATCCTCTTCCAGGTTGGTATTTTGAGTGCGGCGGAAGGGAATTACACGGATGCGGTAAGTGCGCTCTCAGCAGCGGTCGCTGCGAATCCGCAATTCGCAAATGCCCGCTACTTCCTCGCGGCGGTATACGCAAAGCAGGATAACTTAAAGGATGCGCTCGTGCAGATGCAAGCGATTGCGGATATGTCGGCTGAAAACGCGAAGGCGATTGAGTCTCAGGTCGCTGCCCTTACGGCAGGTAGGAATCCATTCCCACCAAACCTTCTTTCCATTTCTCCGGCACCAGTCAAGGAATAGGTTGCGTTCGTGCTGAGTGCATAAGGTAAGAATCGGACCCACGTTCCAGTCGCACAAAGAGCAAGCTGCACAGCAGCTTGCTCTTTGTGCATCTAGAGGTTTTATCGTCATGTTACGATACGAGTATTCTTCTTATGCGTGAAATGAGCCGACATCGTTTGTTCCTTCTCGCATTGCTTGCGAGTATCGGATGCAGCGTCGCACCAATCGCGCATGCGGATGATTTCTCATCTCAAAATTACCAGGTGCTCGCTCCGGTCATCACCTCCGGCGGCGGGTATACGTCGTCGAGCAATTTTTCTCTGCTCGGTGTCATCTCGGAATTCGTGCACGATACAGCGAGCTCGCTCTCGTTCGCGTCGAACCCTGGATTCGCAGCGTATCCTTTTGTCTCGACTCCGGTAGTGGGTGCGACGGGAGGGAATGCATTGGTAAATCTGTCGTGGACCGCCGCGACAGGCGTTCTCGGATATTCCGTTTCGGGATATTCTGTCGGTAAATCAAGTATTTCCGGAGGGCCTTATACTTTCACGTCGGTCGGTAATGTCTTGTCTACGTCGGTGACGAGCCTGACCAATGGTGTTGCGTATTATTTTGTCGTCCGTGTGCATGATCCAAATAGCATCGCCATCGCGACTTCTTCACAAGTGTCGGCTACGCCAACCGCTCCCGCGCCGCCCCCTTCCGATTCGGGTGGGGGCGGGAGTAGTGGTGGCGGCAGTGCTCCGCCGCCAAGCACGCAAAGTGCTGGAGTGAATTTCAGCGGACGAGCATATCCAAGAAGCACCATCACACTGCTTCAGGACGCTCAGGTAAAGGCCTCGACGGTTGCTGATGCCAATGCCTCGTTTCAGATCTCTCTTACGAACGTATCGGCAGGAAATTATATCTACTCCGTCTACAGCGAAGACTCTGCAGGGAATCGTTCTGGCCTCCTGTCGTTTCCCGTCAGTGTTACTGCGGGCGCCACCACGAATATCACGGGTATTTTTATCAGTCCGACGATCGATGTCGACAAGAGTCAGGTAAAGCAGGGCGATAATATCGCTATCTTTGGACAAAGCGCTCCCAAAAGCTCCATTACCATTACTGTGAACTCAGACGTACAGCTTTTCCTTCAGGCAAAATCCGATGCTGTCGGCGCCTATCTCTACAATCTCGATACGAGTCCTCTCGAGATCGGCTCGCACTCGGCGAAATCGAAAGCGGCGGTGGCCGGGGAGATAAGCGATTTCGGCAAGACGGTCGGTTTTGCGGTTGGGGATCAGACGATTTTGAAAAAAGCAGCTCCGAAGTGTAGCGACCTCATCGGTGACCTCAACTGCGATGGGCACGTCAACCTTATCGATTTCTCCATCTTGGCGTACTGGTATAAGCGGACGCTTGCGAACAACGGCATCAAGGCGGACCTGAACCATGATGGTAAAGTAAGTCTTACGGACTTCTCCATACTCGCGGCGCACTGGACCGGCTAACTTTTATGATTACTCGCATACAATTTTTCAGTTTCGTCGCGTTTCTTTTCCTGGTGTCGCCGACCGCGGCGTCGGCAGCAACGATTTCGCTGCAGGCGACGCCGACGCGTATCGGCGCAGGTGATGTGGTGCGCGTCTCCGTCCTTCTCGACAGCGCGATCCCGACCAATGCTTTTTCTGGCACGCTTCAGTATCCTGCCGCCCTGCTTGAGCCGGTCGCGATAAATGACGGCAGTTCCATCATCAGCCTATGGATCATGCATCCTACTGTGCCGGTCACAGGAGAACCGATCGCGTTCGCGGGGATCACCCCGGGAGGATTCTCTGGCAATGCCGGCATGCTTTTTTCTGTGTTATTCCGCGCGAAGGCGGCCGGCACAGCGGAGGTTTCTCTCGCGGGCAGCGAGGTGCTGCGCAACGATGGTGTGGGAGGGATAGAGCCGGTAACCGTACATCCGCTCGCGCTTGCTATTGGCTCGAAATCTTCCGGGGGATACGTAGAGACGCCCGACCTGGTCCCGCCGGAATCCTTTACTGCATATCTCGGCGACGATCCTCAATTGTTTGATGGCCGGAAGTATCTCGTCTTCATGGCGGTCGATAAGATATCCGGCATTGATCACTACATGCTTGCCGAGAGTCGCGTGCCATCCTTTCTTCACTCGTTCTTCCCGCCTTCCTGGCAGCGCACCATAAGCCCCTATGCGATGGCCGATCAAAACCTTACGAGCACGGTGTACCTCAAAGCGGTCGATCGCGCGGGTAATGAGCGCGTAACTATTTTTCCACTATCGCACCTCGTTACCGTATATGAAATGCTCTCCCTTCTGGGTATACTTCTCATAGTCGTCTTTCTTTGGCAGAAGGGGCAGGGACGGCGACGCAGAAAGAATTTATGACATTGCACTTTCGAGGCTATCTGTCCGCGCTCATCGCCGTCTTTTTCTTGCTGCCAAGTGCAGCACTAGCGGCGACGCTCGGGATTTCTCCCGCAAGCACCTCCGTCGACGTCGATTCAATCATTACCGAAACCATACTGGTATCGAGTGCTGATCAAGCGATGAATGCTATTGCAGGGACGCTCTCTTTCTCCAATGACCTCCTGCAGGTCGTTTCAATATCAAAAGCGAATTCCGTCTTGTCATTGTGGGTACAGGACCCTACGTTTTCAAATGCCGACGGTACCATTTCTTTTAGCGGCGTCGTCCCCAATCCCGGCTACACGGGGGGTCGCGGCCAGGTTCTCTCGATACAATTTCGCGGAAAGAGGTCGGGCAGGGCCACCGTAGCATTTTCTTCTTCGTCCGAAGTGCTTGCCAATGATGGTAATGGTACGAATATCTTGACCGCTACGAGTCCCGCTACGATTACCGTTACCCCGTCGACTTCTGCTCCGACCCCGCCACCTCAGACCTCTTCTCCTCTCGCGCGAGCTGATCTTCTTGCACATATCACCTCGTCGACGCATCCTGATCAGGCGCGGTGGTATAAGCTTTCTCATGCAAGCTTCGACTGGACGAATGCGCAGAGCGTTTCTGCCGTCCGACTCGGCTACGATAAAGACGTCGATGGGAAACCGAACGTTCTCTATAATGATCCGATATCGCATAAGGAATTGGATCTTGAAGATGGGATCTGGTATTTCCATGTGCAAGAAAAAGGCCCAGGCGGCTGGGGTCTCGTGAGCACCTATCGAGTGCAGATTGATACGGTGCCGCCGCTCCCCTTTACTGTGACATTCCCGAACGGCGCGACAGCACAAGCGACGACCGCGGCGGGGACGCAGGCGACGGCGCTCGCTGCTAATGCGATTACCGCACAATTTACAGCAGTCGATGATCTCTCGGGCATCGACCATTATCAGCTCTCGGTCGATGGAAAGGAATTTTCGGTCACGACGGATGAAGGGAGTCGGCCGTACTCCGTCTCCGGAGATCCAGGTACGCATACGCTCTTAGTGCGAGCCTATGACAAAGCGGGGAATATCTCGATCGCCGATGGAAAATTCTTCGTCAAGGGAACGGAGGCCCCGCCCGCATCTCCTTTTAATTTCTTTACGTTTGGATGGCTCGCCATCAACTATCTCTCGCTCATCCTCATCATTCTCGCAATACTTGGTTTGCTTTTGTTCGCGATGTGGTACATACGGACTCATTTTACCGCCTACCGACGCCAGTTGAATCATCGGCTCGGCATCACGAATGCTCATGTGCATAAGGAGTTCGATAATCTCAAAGACGCGCTCACGGAAGAGATACTCACGCTCGAGCAAGCGAAGTCGAGGCGTGCGCTGACCCGCGAAGAAGAACGGCTCGTCCTCCGCTTCAGAAAGCTTCTGGACCAATCAGAGAAGGCGATTGAAAGAGATATTGAAGATCTCCCGCGATAATTTTCCTCTTGGAGAGGATGGCGGCTTTTGATAGTAATTGTTGGGTGGGTAAGTAGTGGGGGTGGGAATCATCTCCCTCAGTAGTAGTGGTCGAGGTCGCGTGCCCGTGTCCAGTTTCCCTCGTTATTCTTGAACGGAACGCTTTGTCGGAAAAGCGTTCCGTTCAAGAGAGTGTCTATAGCAGTAGCGAGTCGTTGAATCGGCTCAGAAGCAGTCCTTCATTGCGACGGGCGAATACGCAATGCGCCAATGTCTTTGGCGTATGTTTTAAAAAAGCGTACGCGCGAGATTGCCGCTGTCGCTCTTAGAAACAAAACGAGCTTTGTTCATATCTATGACGTGCCCGCATGTAATCAATGGAAGTGAATGACGAGTATTATTTTGTTCACTTGGTGTACAGGCTGAGAGTTCGTCGACAGTATTGGTGTGCATACCAGACATACGTCCAACACGGTTTTAAGAGGAAGACGTTTACATGAATCGAGTACGCTCCAGGAGCGACGAAAATCTTTCGGTATCCGCATACGCTCAATTTATTTTGAGGAGTTTCTCAAATCGTATTGAGATGCGAGAGGGTAGTATCGTAGGACACAGGCCAGTCTCATTTGTAGCGCTATAAAAAACAGTGCACGTCAGTAGTCGGAGTGTCGTCGGCATTTTCAGGGTGCGGTCTGTCAAATAGAGAAAGGAAGATCAGTCGCACTATACGGCGACGGCATAGTAGGGTACGGCGGTAGTGTGCGTACTTGTTCCCATCGTTGGTGATTATTTCATCCGCGCACAACTCATTAATTGCAGAGTGCACACTCAAAAGTTTCGTGTGCATACCTAGCTGTTCGTATACAGGAATTTTTCGCGGAACCTTTTTGCGAATCATCGTCAGAGAACGTGCGTGCGGCATTTGAAATTACAAATAAATTCGCGCGCTTCTTTTGTGTATCGTCGTACCATTTTGATGGTCCGATTCTATTGAAATGGCAGAAGAATATATCCGTGCGTATCGTAGATATATATTTCGGGCGCTCAATCCTATCTGAAGTGTGTATCTGTCGTGACAGGCATTACACCAAATATTTTTGTATACCACGATCAAATGAGTGTATTCAATCGTGAGCGTCACATGCGGCAGGAACGTATTTCTTGGGCAGGTACTGTCGGACATGTGCGCCGTATGTGTGTCGCGTAAGCCTATCTGTCGGTGCTCAATGCATTGCGGTAGGGGATACTGGAAGGTTTTTAGGAACCACCACTCGTTTCGAAGCACCCACCTATTTTAAGGAATTATCTTGAGTATCCTCATTCGGTACGGAATAAACATTCTTGAGATCGTGGTAAAGCATTACTATAAATCGTGCTGTCTGCGGCACTGAGTTTACTGAACTACTTATGTTAGGGCTTGCATTATGCAAATATGTAAACTCGTCTAGCCGAGATTCCCTTTATATACAATGGTTTTTGACGTATTCTTTCTCTGCAGAAAATACAACAAACAGTATTCCAGCACTGTTCGAGGCGTTTAATAAGACGGTCATCATTTCTGAAACAGACAAGCAAGGCAACATCATCTACGTCAACGACTATTTCATAGGGATTTCGCAGTATTCGCGGGAAGAGCTGATCGGACAAAATCACCGTATTTTAAAATCAGGATTCCATCCGGATTCTTTTTATAAAGATATGTGGGAGACCATAACGCAGGGCAAGGTATGGCGAGGCGAGATCAAAAACAAGGCAAAGGACGGCTCTTTCTACTGGGTCGATTCCATACTTGTTCCCATCATGGACGCCAAGGGCGATATACAGCGATATGTCGGCATCCGGTTCGTTATCACCAAACAAAAAGAAATAGAAAGAAGTTTCGAATTAAAAGTGGGAGAAGCGCGGGAGGCGAGGACGGCGGTCATAAACCTCATTGAGGATATTGAAGAAGAGAAGCAAAAAGTCGAAGAAATGATACGAGTCCGTACTCGGGAGCTTCATGAGGAAAAAGCGCGTCTGCTTGCTTCTATCGAAAGTCTGTCGTTCGGATTCATCATTGCCGATGTTGACGACAAGGTGATCATTAAAAATGCGGCGATTTCAACTATTCTGGAGCTTACCGAAGAGCCGACTTCAGTACGGGATATCGTCGATTCTTTCAAGGGAGTTTCGGCCGGGCTTGATGTCTTGGTGCATTCCTGCCGGGAGTGTATAGACTTGAAAAAAGTCGTGGAGCTGAAAGAGCTTTCTCACGGGAAGAAATACTTGCGCGTTTTCTGCACCCCCATCCTTATGAAGGGCGAGACTCCGCAGGATATGCAGGAGAAGGTTATTGGCTACGCAATGCTTGTCGAAGACGTTACTGAAGCAAAAATCATGGAGCGGAGTCGTGATGAGTTCTTCGCGGTTGCCTCCCATGAACTGCGTACACCGCTTACCGCCATACGCGGCAATGTCGATATGATCCTCGATACGTACAGAGACAAGCTGGTCGATGCAGATATGAAAGAGATGCTCGTCGACATCGAAATGTCGAGCGTGCGCCTGATCTCGATCGTCAATGACTTCCTCGAGGTATCTCGTCTTGAGCAAGGTAAGATCGAAATAAAAAAAGAGAATTTCAACGTATCCGAACTGATTGAAAAAGTAGCCTACGATCTCAAGTCCACGATTGAGCAAAAAGGCTTGTCTATCGTCTATGCCGCACCACCGTCTCCCTTGCCGCTGGTGTTTGCCGACAAGAATAAAACAGAACAGATCCTTCTAAATCTCGTCGGCAATGCGATAAAGTTTACCAAGGACGGCGGCATCACCGTTACGACAAGCGCGGATGGTGTTTTTGTCGCCGTACGAGTCATCGATACCGGCTCCGGTATTTCAGAACATAATCAGACGCTTCTCTTCAGGAAGTTTCAGTCGGCAGGAGAACAGATGCTCGCACGAGATGTTACCCAGAGCACCGGTCTCGGTTTGTACATTTCTAAACTCATCATTTCGAACATGGGCGGAACAATAGGAATCGAGAAAAGCGAGCTTGGGAAGGGGAGTACTTTCGCCTTTACTCTACCTATTTCGAAGTGATATAGTACATCTACTATGGCAAGACTATTATTCATGGCAGAAGACGATCCTCTGATGAGCCGCATGTATGAGCGGGCGTTCCGTCTTGCGGGAGACGAGCTCATGATGGCGCATGATGGGGAAGAGGCTATTACATTATTGCAAAAAGCAGATCCAAAACCGGTGGTGATATTGCTTGATATCATGATGCCAAAATTGAATGGTTTCGATGTCTTGCGCAAGATAAAGGAAGACGAAAAACTCAAAAGCATCCCCGTGATTATGCTTACGAACTTGGCGGGTGACAGCGATGCTGAAAAAGCCCTAAGTTTGGGGGCGGTGCTGTATCTGGTAAAAAGCCAATACAGTCCAAAAGAAATTGTCGCTAAAGTGACAGAGATTATCGCAGCTTCGGTGCACGGAGACGGCATCCCTAAGGTAACGGTAGAGGTAAAAAAGACGAAAGAGGAAAAGGGCAAAAGCTAGTCTGGATTGAGTGCATGAATAGAAACGGTCCGCCTTTTGGCGGACCGTTTCTATTCATGCGAGCGATAGACACTCCCTATTCAGACTTCAGTGGAGTACTATGGAGCAATGGTTCGAGAGATTATCGAGCGCATCGCGGCACCGGTACGCGGCCTGCATCAGGCCGCGTATTTGCTCGCGGCGCTGACGCTCGCTTCGCAGGCCTTGGCGCTTCTGCGCGACCGCACGTTCGCGCACGCCTTCGGCGCGGGTCAGACGCTCGACCTCTACTATGCGGCATTTCGTGTGCCGGATCTCGTCTTTGCGCTCGTGGCGTCGCTCGTGAGTGCGTACGTGCTCATTCCGCGCATTGCGGGGATGGATAGGGAATCGACGCGGCAACTTCTTTCAGAGTCGGCATCGTTTCTCTTCGGAGCTGGAGGGATTCTCTGTATCGTGCTCGCATTTTTCATGCCGCAGTTCCTTGCATTCCTCTATCCGAGCTTCGTTACCTCGCCGCAGTATGCCGACTTCGTATTCCTTGCGCGCCTTTTGCTCGTGCAGCCGGTCCTGCTCGGGCTTTCCGGCGTGCTCGGGAGCGTGACGCAGGTGCATCGGCGCTTCATGCTCTTCGCGATCTCGCCGGTCCTCTACAATCTCGGTATCATCCTCGGCACGCTTGTCTTCTATCCGCTCTGGGGGCTTCCCGGCATCGGCATCGGCGTCATTCTCGGAGCGTTCGCGCATCTTTTGGTGAATATTCCGGTCATAATCGACGCGGGCGTATTTCCGCGCCTCTGTCTTCCGAGTGTGAAGACCATACTGTCGGTGGTTCGCGACTCCGTGCCGCGGTCGCTCGCGCTCGGTATGGGTTCCGTGACCGCGCTCATACTGACCGCGATGGCGGCGCGGCTCGGGACGGGCGCAGTCTCCGTCTTTACATTCGCTGGTAATCTCGAAGCGGTTCCGCTCGCACTCGTTGGCGCGTCCTATGCGGTCGCAGCATTTCCCGCGCTCTCTGAATCGTCGACGCCGGAGCGACGCGACGAATTCACGCGTATCCTTGCGGCGAGTGCGCGACACATCATTCTTTGGTCGGTCGTGGCGCTCGGGCTCATTGTCGTTCTGCGCGCGCATATCGTGCGCGTCATTCTCGGTACCGGCGCTTTTGACTGGGATGCAACGCGTCTGACGGCTGCACTGCTGGCGATCCTTGCTGCAGGTCTGGTCGCCCAGGGACTGACGCTCCTTTTCTCACGCGCGCTCTACGCGGTGCGGCAGTCGTGGTGGCCGCTTTTCTATCAGCTTGCGGGCGGCGCCTGCACGGTGCTTCTTGCAATCGCATTTCTTGCGTTGCCGACGACGGGATTGTCGCTGTCGCTCGCGGCGCTACTGCGGGTTGCGGATGTCTCAGGGGTCGCGATACTTCTCTTGGCGCTTTCCGCAACGCTCGGCCAGATATTCCTCGCGGGAATCTCGCTGGTCGCTTTGCGCCGCGCCGCGCCCGGCCTCGCTCGTATGCTCATGCGTCCGCTCATGGATGGCGTCGTGGCGGCGCTTTTCGGCGGTGCGGCTGCCTACGCCACGCTCGTCCTTGAAGGCGGCATTGCGCCGCTGACCACGCTTTTTGCCGTCTTCACAGAGGGATTCATTGCTGGTACTGTGGGTCTTATCGCCTCAGCGTTCGCGCTTTATCTCGTTGAGAATGAGGAGTTCCTCATCGTGGCCGGCGCGCTCGGTAAGCTCGTCCGCATACCGGGCGCCCGCAGCGACGCTCTTCCGCCTTCCGCTGACGAACCGATACAACCGTGAACCCCGTTAGAGAGTTCATCGTAGCTACAGTAAGAGTCGCCTACCATTGATATATTTATGAAT
>JAPLWH010000013.1 GCA_026396715.1 Candidatus Kaiserbacteria bacterium | reverse complement strand
GCTTTTTGCATGGCTCTTCTGGTACAACAGCGAGCGGGTACACTTCGCCTTCCAGAACAAGCTTTCTCCGCTTCAGTTCATGATATCGTTAGACCCGAAGACATTACCCGCGGAGTGCAAAAGTGGGTGGCCTCATACAGTGCGTTGCAAAATACATTTTATATGGTATCGTGCTCTCAGTCGTGTTTTTAACACTTTAAGTACCTTTTACCAAGGAGGTTCTGTACATGTTTGCTAGGAAGCTGGAAGGACGCCTGTATCGTAGCGGTTTTGAGAGAGGAAAGGCCTCCTTGATTGAACTACATTGCGACGATGGAACATTCTTCAAGTTCGTGCTGCATCTCAAGCTCGACGGAACTCGCACGGCTCGTACCATTGTGCTCGCAGAAACGGAGGAGGAGGAGAGAAAAATCCTTTGTCGGCGCTATCTTCCTCGGGGTAAAAAAATAGGGAAATCTTTTCCCAAACTCGAGAGTGGTCGTTGGCGACCGGAGCGTTGCTGGCTTGATGAGGTGGCGAAGCGTCGTCCGCAGAAGCGTTGGATGCGGGTCAAAAAGACTCGCGCCATGTCGCGATTCAAACAAGGAGTATGCCCGAGGACTATTCTCAGTGACGAAATGAAGCGTCTGCTAAAGATAGCGTAATTGCGAAATAGTTACGGAGCGATTTGGCTTCTTCAGGATGTTTCTGAAACTTTTTGAAGGAGGTGCCATGAAAAAGTGTTTTGTTCGGAAAATGCACGCATGCTCGCTTTCCAGGGATTCAGGCACGTATCTGATTTCTTTGCTGGAACTTGTCGAGAACGCAGAAGACGGGCCAACCGAATTTCTGTTGCACAGGAAGCTTCTGTCATCGTCCACAGAGTCTGGCGAAGAAATTGCTCACATCATCTGTTTCAGAGCGAGGACAGCTCAAGATGCTTTCAGGCGTTTTTTCTGTCCTGGTGCCGGCGTGAGGAAAGATTTCCCCGGAATCAAGGATGTCCGGTGGAGGAATGAGGCTCATTGGCTTCATGAGGCGGTCGCGAGCGAACGGAGCGGGGATTGGATAAAGGTAAACAGACCCGGGTCTGCATCACGTCCGAGACCCAGAAGACCGAAAGAAGATAGGAGAGGGGGCGTCATGAGCACTTGGGAGATCGGAAAGGGGGCACGTCCGTAATGCGCAGGCGGCCAGTCGGGTGGAACCCGGCTGGCCGCTATTTTTTTTTGTGCATGATATAGTGCCGTTATCTATGGCGTATCAGTCTCTCTATCGCATCCATCGTCCCGCTACCTTCGCCGATGTCGTGGGACAGGAGCAGGTCACGAAGCCTTTGGAAGAGGCAGCGAAGTCGAAAAAGATTGGGCATGCGTATCTTTTTTCCGGCTCGCGCGGACTTGGAAAGACCTCCGTTGCGCGCATCTTCGCGAGCGCTATCGGCTGCACCGAGAATGATCTGTACGAAGTCGATGCGGCAAGCAATAACAGCGTTGAGGACATTCGCGCGCTCACGGAGGGTGTGTACACGCTTCCGTTCGCATCGCCGTACAAAGTCTACATTCTTGACGAAGTGCACATGCTCTCGAAGGGCGCCTGGAATGCGTTTTTGAAAACGCTCGAAGAGCCGCCTGCATACGTGGTCTTCATCCTCGCGACGACTGAGCTTGAGAAAGTGCCGGAGACGGTGCAGTCGCGCTGCCAGGTGTTTGAGTTTAAGAAGCCGACCCGCGCTGTGCTTGCGAAAATGATTGCTGCCGTTGCGAAAAAAGAGGGGTACACACTCGCGCCAGATGCCGCCGAGCTCATCTCACTGCTCGCCGAGGGTTCGTACCGCGATGCGCTTTCGGTCTTGCAGAAAGTGTTTGCTGCCACCGAAGGGAAGTCATTGTCGCGTGAGACAGTAGAGGCGGCGACGGGCGCGCCGAAGCGGGAGCAGGTGCACGCGCTCATTCACGCGCTCGCCGGAGGCGAGCGCGGCACAGCTCTCGCCGCGATAGAAAAAGCGGCGAAAGCCGGTGCCGACATGAAGCTCTTCCTCGAACTCGTACTCGAAGCGCTCCGCGCCACACTCCTCATCCGCTACGCGCCGGAACTCCGCGCCTCGCTCGCAGACGAGCTCGGCGCGGACGAATTCGCTTCCCTCGAAATATTCGCAAAAGAAAACCTCTCGACAAAGCTCGGGGCAGGGGGAATCACTCACGCGACCATGCTCGCGTTTCTCAATGCTGCGGAGCGCATCCGCTACGCGCCCATTCCCGCGCTCCCGCTCGAACTCGCCGTCCTCGAGCTCTTCCCTGAATGAGTTTATCAACAATCGAACCTCGGTCGTGCGCTCCAAGGCAGGGGTCTTTCGAGTTCGTATAAAAAGGAGTACCGATATGAATCGGCGAATTGCTAGTTGGACATCAGAATTAGTACATTCGCTCAAAAGCAAAAATGCGCTAGCATAGAGTGGCTCGTGCTCACAGCTGGGGGATCGTCTAATGGTAGGACGACGGGTTTTGGTCCCGTTAATTTAGGTTCGAGTCCTAATCCCCCAGCCGTGCGCAGGAGACTATAGGATCGTCCCCTAGCTCCCCAGCACATTTATGAATGTGAAGGTTAAACTTCTGCAAACTCTGATGATGGTCAGAACTATACGAATCCCATTGTGCAAATTTGATAAGCTCACATTCGATTCCTTTGTATACTGAAAATATGAAAAATATCACACTCGCCGCGGCGATTAATTTCCAAGAAATCTTTCTGCATGACGGAGTGCTGTCTCCGTATGAATTCGTCGATTCGTGGGAAACGTATCACCCGCTCGTCATCATCGGTGAGATAGGGACGCTCATCAATAATCGCTGCAAGAGCGTGCGAAGCCCGAACGAGTATGCGCACGATATCGAGAATGACTGTGCAGATATCTTCATCTCGCTTCTCATCCTCGGGATGCTTATCGAGCGGGAGACAGCGCACCGGGTCTTTGCAGGGATTAAGAAAGAGTGGAAGACTCCCGCGAAAGGGCTCAAAGATGAAGAAAGTCTGGTCAAAGAAATGGAAGCCCTAATCAGCAAGACGTTTTTACTTACCAAGGCCGGCAAAGAGAAATGCTATACGACAGACTTTTTCTTGCGTCTGTTCCGCTCGATGAAAGAAGTTAGCGTCACTGTGAGTGGGAAGAGCTGGCAGGAGATCATGAATACTTTTCATACCGATACGCTTGAACAGCTCACGAGTTTTGACAGATACACGCCAGATCTCTGGTATCGAGGGAGCTGCTTCGTCCATTTCGGAAAACTGCTTTTCTGGCTGCAGCAGAACGAGGTCGCCTTGCCGCAAAAGAGGCTGCTTTTTCTTGAACGGATGCGAAAGCTGCAAGAGCAAGCGATGCCGGAGGCCTAAATCGGTACAGATGCTTTCCGGACCGTGTAGAATGGGGGCATGAAAAAGAAGAGCACTGGCGCGGTCATATATCAGGCAAAAAACGGAGCGATCGAACTGCGCGGCGATGCGTCGCGCGAAACGATCTGGGCGACACAGGCACAGATTGCGGATGCATTTGAAGTGGATGTCCGAACGATCAACGAACACATTCAGAACATTCTTAAAACGAAAGAGCTTGAAGAGGCGGCAACTATCCGGAATTTCCGGATAGTTCAAACAGAAGGGAAGCGTGAGGTTGAACGTGATGTGAAGCACTACAGCCTAGATATGATCCTTTCTGTCGGATACCGAGTCAATTCAAAAACGGCGACGCAATTCCGCCAGTGGGCGACGAAGACGCTTCGCGAACATATCACAAAGGGCTATACCATAAACCGCAGGCAGATTGCGAAGAACTACGATGCGTTCATGAAGTCCGTCTCGGATATCCAAGCGCTCCTGCCGGAGCACGTGCTTCTTGATCCGAAGGCAATTTTGGAATTGATCAAAGAATTCTCGAGTACCTGGATGTCGCTCGATGCGTATGATAAAGAATCGCTCAGCACGATCGGGACGACTAAAAAAGCGGTTAAGCTCACGGGTGCGGAATTAACCGAGGCGATCGCAAGTCTTCGCGGAGAGCTTCTGAAGAAAGGCGAAGCGACGGAGATCTTCGCACACGAGAGAAATGCAGGAAGCATCGAGGGTATCGTCGGCAATGTCATGCAATCGTTCGGTGGGAAAGCGATGTACGCGACCATCGAGGAGAAGGCGGCGCACCTCCTGTACTTCATGGTAAAGAATCATCCTTTTACCGATGGCAACAAGCGATCGGGCGCGTTTTCGTTCGTATGGTTTCTTCGGAAGGCTGGAAGCAAGGGGAGTCGCAATATGAATCCGGCTGCGCTTACCGCGCTCACACTCCTCATCGCCGAGAGCGATCCAAAAAAGAAAGATCTGATGGTGGCGCTCGTCATTCAAGTGCTCAAATAAAGTGCCATATTTTGTCTATCTTTTAGAGTGCGAGGACAGCTCTGTATACACGGGCATTACGACCGATGTCGAACGGAGGTTTGCTGAACACCAGAATGGCATAGGAAGTCATTTCACAAGAGCGAAAAAAGCAAAGCGCATCTTGTATACCGAAAAACACCCCGATCGGAGCTCGGCGCTCAAACGCGAAGCAGAGATAAAGAAATGGCCGCGCGAGAAGAAATTAGCTCTCATCGCGTAGTGTTTCGTTTAGCTCTTTCGGTATCTTTCAGTTAGAATGTCCGTACCATGCTAACGATGCTACGCGGAGCGAGTGTGAGTGTCGCCGCGATCGCACTCATCTACACTTTCGGCTACTCGGGTCTCGTCACGACAGAGTACCGGTCGGCATCTGCCGACCTAGCGGAGCGCTTCATTCCGTTGCCGGAACTCAACAAAGCCGACTACAATGCGCGTATGCTCGCGCTCGCGCACGTGAGCAGTACCACGGAAGTACTCTCGTCCTCTTCGATGTCAGTGAGTGTCACTTCGACTACCAGTCCGTCTCTTTGGCCGGTAAGTGCGGTCTACCCAAATGCCGATGCGTTACTACCGTTCAAGCGCATCGTCGCGTATTACGGAAATTTCTACTCCAAAGGCATGGGCGTGCTCGGCGAATATCCAACTGAACAGTTGCTAGCTCAGCTTGCAAGCACGACAGTGAAATGGGAAGCGGCTGATCCTTCGACGCCAGTCGTGCCGGCCATTCACTACATTGCGACTGTCGCGCAGGCGGGTGTAGGAAAAGAAGGGAAGTACATCCTCCGCATGCCAGATGACCAGATTGACCACGCGATTGAACTTGCAGACCGTGTGCATGGGATTGTGTTTCTTGATGTGCAGGTCGCGAAGAGCACGATCGAGTACGAGCTTCCGATGCTCGAGAAGTATCTGAAGATGCGTCAGGTGCATCTGGGTATTGATCCCGAGTTCTCGATGAAGTCCGGCAATCGACCCGGCACGGTCATCGGCACGTTTGATGCCGCCGATATAAACTATGTCGCCGAGTATCTCGCGAAACTCGTTCGCGAGAATCACTTGCCGCCGAAGATTCTCGTCGTGCATCGCTTCACGCAAGACATGGTAACAAATTACAAAAAAATACGGCCCTTGCCGGAGGTGCAGATCGTGATGGATATGGACGGCTGGGGCTCGCCGGAAAAGAAAAAGGGGACCTACAGCAGAGTCATCGTGCCGGAGCCGGTGCAGTTCACGGGCATCAAGCTCTTTTATAAGAATGATCTCAAGCCGCCCTCGACCGGTCTTCTTACGACCGATGAAGTCTTGCAGCTCACTCCCGCGCCGATTTATATTCAGTATCAATAGTACGGCCGCGCTCCGCGCGGCCGTGTTCATTTCTCTCCTTTCAGAATTATTCCTTCATCAAAACCTCCACGCTCATTTCGTTTCTGCACGCGCAGGGTCTCGACTTGCTCATACTCAGGTAATTTCCGTAGTGCCTCGATGACTTCCAAAACATCGGCCAATTCTTCGGGGGCGCCCGCTTCGGTAAATTCGCCGACTTCCTCCGTCAATTTCTTGATAAGTTCGTCTTTGTATTCCTCAGGCGAAGCGATTCTTTTTTCATAGGGAATACCTTTCCCGTCTAGCATCTCGGGTATTTTGTCTCTGACCAGTTTGTTGTAGCTCTCCATAAGACGAGTATACCCCAGTCTTTTACCGAGATTGCGCGTTTTTGGCATATGGTATTATTGCCCGTATATGGAAACCAATGAACCCAACAGCAAATTCTTACCAGTCGCAGTCGTCGTCGCGGGACTTCTTATCGCAGGTGCGGTCATGTGGAACGGTTCGCATCCCGCAGCGGGTCCGGCAGGAAGCGGAGATGCTCCAAAGGTAAATATTAAAGATGTGAAGACCAATGGCAATCCGTTTATCGGAAGGGCAGATGCGCCGGTCATGATCGCGTTCTGGAGCGATTTTCAGTGCCCATACTGCAAGAACTTCGAGCTCGGCACTCTGCCGCAGATCGTGAAGGAGTACGTAGATACCGGAAAAGTGAAGGTCGTCTTCATGGATTTCACGTTCCTCGGCAGTGATTCGACCGATGCCGCGCTCTACAGTCGTTCCGTGTGGAAGCTGTATCCAGATGCGTACTTCGCATGGCGTACCGCGATGTACACCGCACAGGATGACGAAGGGGATAAGGGCTTCGGCGATGCTGCGTCCATTGACAAGCTCGATGCGACGGTCGCGGGCATCGATGTGGCGAAAGTTGCCGCCGATGTAAAGGCAAATACGAGCGTATATCAGGCATCGATAAATTCCAACAAGGTCGAGGGCCAAAAGGTTGGTCTGAATGCGACGCCGTCATTTGTCATCGGCACGAAGACCATCTTGGGTGCATATCCGTACGCGACGTTCAAGACGGCAATCGACGAAGTCTTCAAGTAGCGCTTGTTCAAGAAGTCCAATGCGCGACGGGCTTTGCCCGTCGCGCATTGGTGTATTATGCTGGCATGACTGTTCTCTATGTCGCCTTCGCCGCTTCGGTAGCTACTTTCATCGGCGGCTCATTCGCGCTCCGCTTCCGCGACAAGCTACATCTCATCCTCGGTTTCTCGGCGGGCGCGGTCGCGGGCGTCGCGCTTTTTGACCTCTTGCCTGAAGCTATCGAGCTCGGGTCGAAGTATCACTCGGCATCGACTATTGCGCTCTTCGTCGCCCTCGGTCTCTTCGGCTACCTCATTCTCGATCGGCTCATTTTGCTCCATACGCATGAGGAGGATGACGAAGTGAATGCGCCTCGCGGATTCTTCGGCGCGTTCACTCTTGCGGCGCACAGCTTCCTCGACGGCATCGCAATCGGTGTCGGCTTCCAGGCCTCTGCTATCGTAGGAGCCGTCATTACCGCAGCAGTGCTGACGCATGACTTTTCCGACGGCATCAACACCGTGAATCTCGTACTGAGAAACGGCGGGAGCTGGCAGCGCGCTTTCCGGTGGCTGCTCGTCGACGCCGCTGCGCCGCTTGCTGGCGCGGCTTCCACGCTTTTCTTCCATATTCCCGAGTCATACATCGGGCTCGTGCTCGCCGTCTTCGTCGGCACCTTCCTCTACCTCTCGGCGAGCGACCTCATCCCCGAGAGTCATCACCGGCACCCGCGCGCGCTCACGACCGTCATGACGCTCCTCGGTGCGGCATTGATCTATCTGGTCGTGCATCTGGTATAATTTCTTCATGAAAATATTTTTCCAATGGCTCATCTCAACGCTCGCGATCCTGGTCGCGGCGTATATCGTCCCAGGTGTCATGATCACTCCGGTCGGCGCGCTCATCGCCGCGGTCGTCCTCGGCGCGCTGAATCTCTTCATCCGCCCGATCATCCTCATCCTCACACTCCCGATAACCATCCTCACGCTCGGTCTCTTCTCACTCGTCATCAATGCGCTCTTGGTGCTGCTTGCGTCATATCTCGTACCGGGATTCCTGGTCTTCGGATTCTGGCCCGCATTCTGGTTCGCGCTCGCGCTCTCTGTCGTGAACTGGGTTTTCAATCTCTGGAACCGTGACTAGAACAGTGGATGTCCTGACCTCGTATGATTGATCCTGAACTCCTCGCGAAGCTTGAAGAGATTTCTGCGAAAGCGGACAAGGCATACCGCGCCGCTGAAAGCGTACGCAAATATCTCTTCTGGACGGGTGTCATTACCGTCGCGCTCATCGTGCTGCCGCTCATTGGCCTCGCATTCGTCATCCCGCAATTTATCAATTCCTATGCGACCGCACTGAGCGGCATCGGCCTCTAGCAGTTACTTGGGGGTTTAACCCCCCAAGTAAACCCCCAAGTAACTACCCTCAAGTAAGAGAGTTCAATAAGTAAGTGCACCACTTTGTATATGTAAGCAAAATAAAGACTTTTTTGTTTATTACCCCAACTCGTCTAAATAAGCTTCTGGGAACAGCTTTTTTGAATTAAAGAGGGGTTGAAATTCGTTAATAGATTAGCTCTCTTTTAGAGAAGGGTGGTGCACTTACTTGTTGAATGTACCGTAACGCGTCTTGACGCAAGGGAAGCAGTCGTGGTATGAAAGAAAACAGAATAGGTCAGTACACTACAACAATCTTTAAGGAGAATCGAAATGCGTATCGCATCATTACTCGCTGTCATCGTTCTTGTTTTTGGATTTGCTCCGGTCGCAGAAGCGTCAGAAGAGCTTACTCGCGAACAGCGCGACGCTCTCGTTAACCTTCTCGATAAGGACATCTCTCAATTTACCAAGGAAGGCCGTCTTTCCGAGAAGGGTCAGATAATTGCTGACCGAACGTTAGCCTCGCTGATTCTCGATTCGCCGCTCAAGACGGTAGAAGAGATGAAAGACGAGGATCGGCTGAATTCTCAAAAGCCTAAAATTATGAAAGGCGGGAAAGAGGCACAGTTGCTGCAGGAAAAGGTGCAAAAAATAGCCCAGGAGGCGAAAAAACAATTTAAGGAAGCGAAAGAACAGATTAGGGAGAAGCTGAGGAAAGACGTGGCTCAATACGACGAGAAAGGTCGTCCGCTTCCGCCGGTTACGACCGATGTTGCGTACGACTTGACCAGGCTGTGGCCATTGAAGAAAGTTCTCAAGGAGGAAGGCCTGGAGAGTCCCGCTCTTGATGCTCTTTTCGCTCAGGCCTTACGGAGGTATTGGCTGAGAAAGGACTTGTAGGACGATAATGCCCTGGGTACGAAAGTACCCAGGGCACCGTTTTTATATATTAGATCCCGCGTTTGCCGCGGGCGAGATTGATGAGGATGGGGAGGAAGGAGAGCACGACGATGACAAGCGAGATCGGGACTATGTATTTCTCACTATCGGGGATTACCGAACCGAGAGAAAAACCGAGAGCGACCATGCCCATGCCCCAGAGAAATCCGCCGATGATGTTGTACGAGAGGAATTTTCGGTAGGTCATGGAGCCGGCGCCCGCGAGGATAGGCGCAAGCGTCCGCACGATCGGCACGAAGCGCGCGAGGATGAGGGCGCGTCCGCCGTACTTCTGATAGAAACGCTCGGTGCGCTTGAGATATTCCTGCTTGAAAAACCACGAATCCTCGCGATCCTGCAGATGGTCGCCGACCTTCGTGCCGAACCAGTAGCCAGCCGAGTCACCCAGTATCGCTGCGACGACGACGGTCAGCATAAGGGGACCTACGGCGAGAAATCCGCTGGCCGAAAGGAGTCCTGCGGCAAAGAGGAGTGAGTCGCCGGGAAGGAACATGCCGATGAGAAGCCCGCTCTCAGCGAAGACGAGGAGCGCGATGCCGACATAGCTACCAGCTCGCACGATGGCAATCGGATCGAGATGTATACAGGCGAGAAAGAAGTTAGCCATTCTGGTGCAGTATACCCCGTGAGATATCCCACGTTCATCACGCTGTGCATAGAAGTATCGTTATCTCACGGGGTATACTAGAACAAATGGAATCGGCACCGAAGTTATCTACGCCCGAAGCGGAACTCGCGTATTTGCGCGAACAAGTGACGCGCAAAGAAGCGGAGCTTGCGCGGAGTGGGCCTGATGAGCGGGTGCGGATCATTTCAGAACAGATACACGAACATGCGACGGCACCTGTGGAATTACTTACGCCCGAATATCGCATGACGGAGACAGGGACGAATGCTGCTGCGCAGACGCTCCTCAACGAACTCAATTTCGGCGGAAGCGAGCAGGCGATCAAGGGCTTGCAGCAGACGATGGAAGAAAAAGGGATTAAGAATGCTCTTTCGGTGCTCGAGAAACTCAATGACCCGCATGTTGCCGATGATTTTCATCGCTATCTCGTGCGCTATGTCGCGGCAGGACTTCTTGCGCCCGGGTACGACGAAAAAGCGCCGCGTTTCCAGGCGCTCAAGATGACGCTCTACGAGATCGCGCTTCCGGAGCCAAAGCATGAGGAACAGGGTGGGCGGACGAAAACACTTAAAGAGCTCATTTCCGGCATGGAGCAGTTGTACGCGGGCCTTTTGTCGGTCGAAGATGCAGGTCGTGGTGAACCACACTACTACGCGCTCGAGCTTGCGGTGCCTGCCGACAGTCCTGAGCTCCAGTTCTATGCGGCGGTGCCGAATGAGAAGCGCAATCTTTTCGAGAAGCAGCTGCTCGCCGTTTTCCCTGACGCGCATCTGGTCCCGCAGCCTGCGGACTACAATATTTTTGCGGCAGGAGGAGTTTCT
Source organism: Candidatus Kaiserbacteria bacterium (assembly GCA_026396715.1). Lineage (GTDB taxonomy): Bacteria > Patescibacteriota > Minisyncoccia > Phycocordibacterales > Phycocordibacteraceae > C7867-001. The sequence continues at coordinate 9,207 of JAPLWH010000013.1, read as the reverse complement.
CTCGTCTCGACTGCGCGGCTTACTGAGCATCCGGCATTACCGCTCAAGGACTATACCGACTTTGACTATGATCCATTAAATGCGATTACGAATGCTTTTGCGAAGATAGAACATACGGGCGAAGGGGCTGCGCTGCAGCTCATCATCGAGCCGAGGGGAGAGCGGCACGTGAAGCATTACCGCAAAATCCTCCAAGCACTGCGTAAAGGCGAGAAGCGTTCGGCGGCATTCAGTGCGCCCGAGACGAAGCTTGGTGAGTTTGCGCGCGACTTCAGCAAGACATTCTTCTCGAGCAAGCCAAAAGATGTTGAGAGAGCGAAAGAAGCCGAGACGCGACAGATCGAGGCGAACAAGACGTATATCGAGCAGGTGGAGAAGAAGATCGCCGCGCCTATCGTCGGGGTAACGCTGCGGCTCGCGGCATCATCGAAAGACGGACACACTGCTGGACAAGTGCTTGGCGAACTCGAAGCGGCGTTTAATCAGTTCGCGAATACGCAGGGGAATCGGCTGGAATTCACGCGCGCCGCTCCGCGGCGCGCGCAAGAAGTTCTCAGCGACTTCTCCTTCCGTTTGCCGGACGCGTCGCACACGCTCCCGCTCTCGCTCCGTGAGCTCACGACGCTCTATCACTTCCCGCCGTCGGGCATCGAGAGTTCGCCGCACCTGAAGCAATCTCGCTTCACGCATGCGCCCGCGCCGCTTTCGCTCCCGCAGTCGGGTGTATTGCTTGGTACCAACACGTATCGCGGACAGGCGACAGAAGTGCATCTCGACCCTGAAGACCGTTTACGCCACTTGTACATCATCGGTCAGACCGGCACCGGTAAGACGGGGCTTATGAAGTCGATGATCGCGCAGGACATCAAGAACGGCGAGGGTTGTTGCTTCATCGATCCGCACGGCTCCGACATTCTCGATATTCTCGCCGCGGTGCCGCCCGAGCGATACAAAGACGTCATTTATTTCGATCCGGCTGACCTTTCTCGCCCGTTCAGTCTCAACTTCCTCGAATACGATCTCTCACGTCCCGAGCAGAAGACTTTCATCGTGAACGAACTCTTGATGATCTTCCGCCGTTTGTATGGCGACGTACCAGAAAGCATGGGGCCGGCTTTCGAACAGTATTTTCGTAATGCGACCCAGCTCGTGATGGAAGACCCTAGTAGCGGCTCAACCATTCTGGACATCGCGCGCGTGCTCTCCAACAAAGAATTCCGAGAGCAGAAGCTCGCGAAGAGCATGAACCCAATCATCAATCAATTCTGGAATGATATTGCGACGAAGGCTAGTGGTGATTCGCAGCTCGAAAACATCGTCCCATACATCACGAACAAGTTCGACGACTTTACCGCAAACGACTTCATCCGCCCGATCGTCGGTCAGCAGGAGTCCTCCTTTAATTTCCGCGAGGTCATGGATACGAAGAAAATACTCCTCATCAATCTCTCGAAAGGCCGCCTCGGCGAGAAGAATGCGAATCTGCTGGGCCTCATCGTTGTCGGAAAGCTTTTTATGGCAGCGCTCTCACGCGCAGACGATCCGCGCAAGCAGTATCCGCCGTTTTATCTCTACATCGACGAGTTCCAGAACATCACAACCGATTCGATCCCGGGCATTCTTTCCGAAGCCCGAAAATACAAGCTCGCACTCACGATGGCGCACCAATTCCTCAATCAAGTCGAAGAGAAGACGCGCAATGCGGTCTTCGGCAACGTGGGCAATATGGCCGTCTTCCGTACGGGCGAAGAAGATGCGGAGTTCTTTGCGAAGCAATTCGCTCCGGTTTTCGAAGCGCTCGACTTTGTCAATATCGAGAACTATAACGCGTACGTGAAGATCCTCACGAAGGGCGTCCCGCAGAAACCTTTTGATATGAAAACCCCATCGTTGCCGCAGACTAATCCGGCGCAGGTGGACGATCTGATCCATCTTTCCTCGCTTACCTATGGTCGCGACCGTGCCATGGTTGAAAACATGATTCGGGAGAGGTATCTTTCGAACTGATATGTCTGAGCGCCGCCCACGAACACGAGCTAATACAGAGGAGGTTTTAAAAGCTCTAAATGAAAGGGGTGACGGTACGCGTGTTTCATCGAAAAAAATTCCTAAGCCTAAATCATCGAAGAAGTTGTTTTCCACAGAACGTCCATTACGAAAGGAGGATTCCTCATTTGAGGGCTTTAATCCGGAACAAAAACAAGTCCTAAATGTTGCCGCAAAAGAATCGTTCGCGCGCCAATCGATGAGTATTCATTCTCTCGAAGAGAGTATAGCTTTTCGCCAGAAAGCTCTTGAAAAACTCCCTAAAAACTCTAAAGCTCGTCCGAGGATCGCAGAAGATCTTCTTCATTTCAGAGCAAAGCTGGAGGCGGTAGTAGGAAGTCCGAAGCAGGAGGTTGCAGAACCGGTACTTCAGATTAGTAAAAAAATAAAGAAAACCCCACTTAAGCATTTGCAGGAGAAATTCTCGAAAGAATCGATCGACGCGATCGCGCATGAGTTGAAGAAGAGGTTTGCCACTCCCGAGGCTTTGCCACGGCCGAAAAATGCAATGCCGGTGCCTCCGATTGACCCAGTGCTGTGGCAGGTTCTGAAATCAGGAAAAGGGAATGATGTTGAATTTCGCTCTCCTGAAGAGCCGCTGCATATCGGCATGATGGAAAATGCCCGGCGTCTGGCCCCTCCGCAAGAAGCTCCGAAAAAACGATGGTTGGAAGTAGCAAAAGAAGAATTTCCCAAATTGATTTATGGGCAAATACTATATCCGCTAAGAAGCATGAGGCAAGACATGTCTCGCCTGAAAGAAAAAATTCTTCCCGAGAGCATCTCCGAAGTCTCCTCCATCGATTGGAGTCGCGGCATGCAGAGGGTTGTCGGGGAAACACTTGCACAGTCGGAAACGAAAGCCGCTTCCGGCGTGGTAGAATTACCAGCATCAAGAGAAGATATGAACCACGAAGCTCCACGAAAATTGTCGGCGGCACCAGAGCAGCTTATTGAATCTGCGGATGAAAAAGAACTTCGGGAAAGTCTGGATGCTGTCGCCCATGGGAAATCAACTTTTGAGGATTTTAAGCCGATACTCGACAAGGCGGAAAGCGAGGGAGGAGGAGCTATTTCACTGGAGTGGCTGGGCAAGATTGGCATGGTGGCCGCCAGCCGCCTCTCGAATAAAGATTTTAATAAATTTAAGGAACACGTAGTTCCAAAATACGAACTAAATCTGGAAGATATAAAAGAGGTATCGCCGGAACTTGATTTTTTAAGAATCCCGCCAAGATCAGAAGCTGGCGGAATACAGAAACTTGCACAGATTCCAGGGCAAGAAATCTTTAGCGCTCAACAGGTTGCTCCCGAGACAAATACGGTCGCTGGGGAAGCTGGTCCGGCATCAGCGGTTGCTGCTGCCACGCCCGAGATTTCTGAAAAACCAGCTGAGGCTACCGTGAGCGCACCCGAACAGGCTCCCGTCGTTTCCGAACGGGTACAGGACATTCGTCAACGCATCGAAGCGCTTAATGACGAAGCTGCAGGACATACATCCGGACGTGCTCGTACGGGAGAAGAGATTCAGGTTGAAGCTCTTGCGCTTGAGACGGAATTAAAAAATTTGGAACGGACAGAAAAAACTGCGGAGAGCAAACCAGCACCCGAAGAAGCGGCGCAGGTAACGAGCGGAGAATTGTTTTCCAGTGATGTGCAGAAAGAAAGACTCCCTAAAATGGTGGCAGATATTCCTGAAAATGGACGTGAACGTTGGGGCAGTATGTGGGAGCCAGTAACAGCTGCTGAGTGGCGCGCAAAATTGCGAGGACTCATCGAGGGTACGAAGGAGCGTTTTGGAATGAATGAGCGCGGCAAGGGTTTGAAAGAACATCTCGAAAAGCGTTCAGAAGTCTTGCAGGAGAAGACAAAGGGATTTGGTCCGAAAATGGTCGAGTATCTTGGTTCTAAGATTGAGCAATACAATAAGCTGAACTGGAAGACGAAGCTTGCTGTCACTGCAGCTCTTATGACCGGTGTCGCCCTTTCAGGGGGAGCGGCGGCGATTGGATTTACCTCCGCGTTATGGCTCCAGCGCGGAATTGGGGCCATCGGCGCGGGAATTAATAGTCGTAAAGCGCTCGACGCAAGACTGGAAGCAAATCCAAATGCTTGGTACGCGCGGATGATGAAGACGGAAGTTGCAAGAAATACATGGGCAGCTGTGTACACGGCGACTTATATGGGAGCGACGACCTTTGCGGTCCATGAAGGTATCGAAGGCATAAAGGCGGTTGCAAACAGTGATCTGCTTCCTCATGGTGCGGAGTGGGTAAAAACAACCGCACAAGATGGTATTGAAAAGTGGCGAGGGAACCCAGACTCGTGGCTCGGCAAGATGTTCGGACATCAGATTTCGCCGCCGAGTAGTCAGGTCGTAGAAAATTTGGTACCAACGCCAGAAATGCCTTCAGTCGAAGCGGCACCCGGACACGGCTATGAATACATGATGAAACGAATGTGGGAACAGCTCCATTCCCAAAATATCGATGCCAGCAAGTTTGAGACAAACAGCGACATGCATAAGCTGCTTACTGCAGATGCGAATTCGATCGACAAAGTCGTGCACCAGATCGCCGCTGATCCAAATCATGGATTCTTCAATCCTGACGGTACGAGCGTGCGCATTGAGCCGGGCACGCACATGACGATCGGTGCTGATCATCAGATTCACATTTCCGGTCAGGGTATGGAGAGTGTCATGAAAGCCGCCGAGCATGCATCAACAACTCCGGCGTATCATCCAGAAACGCTTCACGTAAAGTCTCCCGATGTTTACACGGGTCCTGTTTCGTCCTTGGAATCTATAAGCAAAGAAGATGTAGAAATGGTTCAGGATTTATATACAAAGTACGTGGCAAGCGGAAATGAAAGTCCTGAGGTGCGGAGCGCTCTTGATGAGCAAATAAAAAATCTTACCTCCGAGCAGCGCAGGGTATTTGATACCTACGGCGTCGAGGATGTTAGACGGAACATAAACTATTCCCTCCAAGATGCGTTTTCGGGAAAGGGTCCTCTGGTGCACGGATCGGAACAAGCCCCAACCATATTTGGCTACGATCCGATAGACGGTCATCCGATGACTGAGCTAGAAGCTCAAAGATTGTCTGAACTTCAGACTTCTATGCATCACGCGGGAGAATCTCGCACCGAAGAAGAGGGTGTTTTCAAAAAAGTTTCCGATTGGTTTAATGGAGGGTCTGACAAGGCTCCTGAAAGTGTTGCGTCCGGTGTCCCTGCTGACGGAGAGCATCTCGTCATAAATCAGCACGGCATTGAGATACCGACGACGGTGCCAAATATCTATGCCGATGCCGAAGGACATCTGTCTATCTATGGAGGATCGCTTACCGAGAGAATCGATTTGGTACAGAAATTCCTTACCGAGAATCCTGATAAAATAATATTTGGTACGGACGATAATGGCAATTACCGTATTCCGTGGCATCTCTACGAAGGTCAGGCGATCCCTGCTGAACCAGTACGCACCGGCGGTTTCCTCGGATTCGGCTCGTCATTCATGGATGCACCCAAGCCAGATGAATTTGTAAAAATTATTAAATAACTCATGCTATGATTCCACCTATGCAAGACGACATGACCGCGCTCATCGCCGCCGATCTCGGTATCAAGGATTTGCCCATCGAGGAGCAGCGCACGCTCATAGCTCAGTTCGGCGAAGTCGCGCTCAAGGCCGCGACGCTCGCGGTCGTAGGCAAGCTCTCTGAAAGCAAGCGCGACGAGTTTGCAAAACTTGCACAGGCGGGCGACGCGACTGCGCTCAAGACATTCCTCGATCGGGAAGTCCCCGGGCACGAAGATGTCGCGAAGGCCGCCGTCGCGGAAGAGGTTAAACAGTTCAAGGCTTTCCAAGCCCCGTAATATTATAATAATCTATATAGTATGAAACCAACCCAGACCGGTATTGCTACTGCGCTCGCGCTCGCTGTCGTCATCTTGTTCTTCATTCTGCCGGGCCTTTCGCCTTTCGGAGCACCGGCTCCGGCGAATGAGGCGGCGCCTGACGTTACTATCAACAATACTCAAACCACTTCTACTACCATGCCTATTGAAAATGCGACTGAGCTCCAGATAATCGACGAGGTCGCGGGTACCGGAGCATCCGCCGCGGCGGGCGACAGCGTGACGGTCAACTATGTCGGCTCGCTCACGAACGGCACGGTCTTCGACGCCTCTGCGAATCACGGCACCACCGGCTTTACCTTCAGTCTCGGCGCGGGGCAGGTAATCAAAGGCTGGGACCAGGGCATTGCTGGCATGAAAGAGGGAGGGAAGCGCAAGCTCGTCATCCCTGCAGCGCTCGCGTACGGCAGTCAGGCGGTCGGGAATGTCATCCCGGCGAACTCCACGCTCATCTTCGAAGTGGAACTCTTGAAGGTGCAGAAGGGGACTCGTTAGGGTTCAACTATAAAAAGTTATGGGCGGAGGGAATATGATTCCCTCCGCCCATTTCGTTTGTTGTTGCTCGATTAGTACGGGGTTCTCATGAGCACTTGCACTCTGTATGCGGAGAAGCGAGCCATCACTTCTCGTCCGCAACTCTCAAAGGTGTAGACTTTCCCTCCGAGAGTCAGTGCGCCGTATGCTCCACCGAAGAATCCTCCAGAAGCTCCGGCGTACATAGCGTACTCGGATGCTTTGGCGAAAGAGAAGGCGAGAGAGCCGACTGCGCCGCCAGCAGCACCAGCGGCACCGAACATGATCGCATCTACACCTACTGTCATGAGATCATTCGGATGGACCACTTTGGTGTATTCCCGACAGACCCTTTCCGCTTCCTCCACGGCCGCGAATTGCTTGTTCGATGGCGCTTTTCCGGCGATGATGTAGTTGAGCTTGTACGTGTCCTGATCGATCGTCCAGTTCGGAAAGATCTGATTGTGGGCCACGATGGTCGCTTCTTCTCGGTCGGGCATCGTGATCGAGATCAATTTTCGCTCACCTTGGCTGGCACACCCTGTCGTCAGAAATGCCGTGACGAGAACGATTAGACCGAATGTCCTATCCATAGCACCACCCCCTTCGTTTTTTGATTGTTTGGCTTTAGAACTGAATATTTGCAATTTGTCTGAATGCAAATATACACGATACATATCATTTGTCAATACCGTGGCGATAGGTCTATAAAATAAGAATCGCGTGATTCCCGAAGGGGAATCACGCGATATGCGGACAAGAATCCAAACTACCTCTGGATGACTCCACGCGCGGGGGCATTAATCGTATTGCCAGTACCTGTGAATGCTGCGGAGACATGTACGCGGTGGTATCTTTTATCACCTGCATTTTCCAAATCTCGGAGTGTGACTTCTGTGATGTCTGCGACTAGCCATACGTTAGCATATGACGCGGTTTGCCACCCGCTGACCAGGCCTCCTAGGAAACCTGCCGTGCCGGCAACACCAGCGGTAACTCCGCTCTCTATAATTCCTCCAGCGGCACCGGCAAGTCCATAGGGAAAGGCGGCGGAAGCTGCTGCCTCGGTCGCCGAAGAGAGTTGCAGTCCAACTTGGATGCTTGCATGGCGAGCAATAAAGACGACATCTTCATACTGCTCTTGAGTAATCAGGTTTCCATCAGTGCGATACACAATGAGCTTGCTCATCGGATCTTCACCGAGTCCGTTGAAGACTCCGGGCATAGTGGTGCATCCACCGAGCGTGAGGGTCGCCAAAATGGCGATCAGAATTAGATTCTTCATGGCAAAGACCTCCATTTTGGGGCCGGCTCGAAATAAGCTGGCTAAACCCATCTAGAAGCAAGAATACACCATTATATCTATTTGTCAATACCGGTCGGATAGGCTATGGTGGAGCAATGAGTGCACTGAGTTTCAAGATAGAAAAGCGCGCGCCGCGAAGCGGCGCGCGCGCAGGCACGCTTACCACGCCTCACGGCACTATCCGCACGCCCGCCTTTGCAGCCGAGCGCGCTTGCTGCGCTCGGCGCTGAGGTCGTGCTCGCGAACACCTACCATCTGTATCTGCAGCCGGGCAAGAAAATCGTACAAGAGGCTGGCGGCCTCGGAAAGTTTATGGGCTGGCAGGGCCCGACTATGACCGACTCAGGAGGCTTTCAAGTCTTTTCGCTCGGCGCTGCGTTTGGCAAGACTATTTCGAAATTTACGAAAGAAGACGCTCCGCAAGAAGAATCGGTCGCGGTGTATGACGAAGGTGTGGCGAGTCAGCATGGACAGCTCGCGGTCATCGACGACGAAGGCGTCTCTTTCACTTCGCACCTCGACGGCTCGTTGCACCGCTTCACCCCAGAGCGTTCGGTCGAGATTCAGCACGCGCTCGGCGCAGATATCTTCTTCGCGTTCGACGAGTGCACGTCGCCGACCGAGCCGTATGCATACCAGCGAGAAGCGATGGAGCGCACGCATCGCTGGGCGGACCGTTCTCTTAAAGCGCATCGGCAGAATATTGACGCCAGAGCGAAGCAATCGCTTTTTGGTATTGTGCAAGGCGGCCGTCACGAGGACTTGCGCAAGGAGTCTGCGCGCGAGATTGTCCGTATGGGTTTCGACGGCATCGGCATCGGCGGTTCCTTCTCAAAAGAAGATATGCGCGGCGCGCTTGCGGCCGCGATGAGTGAAATTCCCGAAGAACTTCCGCGGCACTTCCTTGGTATCGGCGAACCAGGCGATATTCTCGAAGGCATTGCGAGCGGTATGGACCTCTTTGACTGTGTCGCCGCGACGCGCCTTGGTCGTCATGGCTCTATCTATACGAAAAACGGTTTGATTCATCTGAAGAACGAAAAATATCGCACCGATTTTTCTCCGCTCGATGCGGGCATCGCTATTCCCGGCACGGAGTCATTTACACGCGCATACGTCTCGCACCTTTTGCGGAGCGGCGAGATGCTCGGGGCAGTCATCGCTTCGATGCATAATGTCGGCTTCATCCTGCGACTCTTCGCGGATGCGCGCCAAGCGATACTCGATGAGTGGTTCGAGCAGTATCGGGCAGAGTTTATGGAAATGTATCGCGGATATGTACTAAGTCAACGCGTTGTTGACACTTTTGATGAATAACTCGACTCGTGCAAGCGGGGTGCTTTCAATGCTCTGATGCACGCGGATTTGGTTGTACCAATCCACGTACGCATACAGATAGCGTCTGCGGTGAGCTCTCG
>JAPLWH010000025.1 GCA_026396715.1 Candidatus Kaiserbacteria bacterium | reverse complement strand
CGGCGCGACTGAAAGAGACTTTGTCATCCGCATGAATTCGCGACTGCTCCTGAACGCTGCCTGCGCGGCGGCGGGCCTCAGTGGCGAAAGCATCCGTCAGTACCTGCGCCTGCTCGACAAGAAATCAAAGATGACGCCAGAAGCCTTCGCCGCCGCGTCGAGCACGATCTCGACGACCGATCCGCTCTCGCTCATCGAGAATCCGGGTACTGCGACCGAAGTAGAAAATGAAAAGAAACGTCTCCTCGATCGCATCACGGCGCTCGCGGAGCGCGGAGTGAGCAACATCGTCTTCGACACGAGCATCACGCGCGGCTTCGACTACTACACCGGCATGGTATTCGAGGTCTACGACACGAGTATCGAGAACCCACGCGCGCTTTTCGGCGGCGGACGCTACGACGGTCTCGTTGCGCTTTTCGGCGGCGACCCGATACCGGCCGTCGGCTTCGCGCTCGGCGACGTCACGCTCGCGGACTTCCTCGACACGCATTCGCTCGTACCGAGCACGAGCGGCAGCCGACCAGAGCTCTATCTCGGCACCCCCCTTGCAAGCGACATCCCTGCCGCACAAGCATTCGCCGATACACTGCGAAAAGAAGGATGTCGCGTCTTCGTCAACTTGACCCCTCGCGGCCTCGGCGACCAAATCAAAGATGCAGTAAAGCGCAGCATCCCGTTCTTCGCCGCCTATGGCGCAAACGAAGTCACGAGCCAGACCTTGCGCATGAAGACGCTCGCGACCGGCGAGGAAATGACTCTCTCCGCATCCGATGTCCCGGCGCGAGTACGCGCCGGGAATTAACGTCTATGCGTCCCGTTAGAAATCACGAACACGAGGTATATACTGACAACGCCATGGCAAGAACTTGTTTTCATAATCGAATAGAGTGCGACGCAATGAGTGCGTTCGTGTTCTATTTCTAACGGGATGCGCGCCATCACGTTCGATATCGAATCCATTTCCGACTCGATGGTGCGCGGCCACGTCGACGTGAACGAGCAGGAGCTCACGGTCGTCGCCATTCACGACTCAGAGACGGGCGAATTCTCCTCGTACTTCAAAGAAGAGCTTCACAAGCTCTGGCCGATTTTAGAGCGCGCCGATATGCTCATCGGCTTCAATTCCGACTCATTCGATATCCCGCTCTTGAACCGCTACTATCCGGGCGACCTTACCCGTCTGCGTTCGCTCGACCTGCTCACTGAAGTGCAAAAAGTACTCGGCCGGCGCATCCGGCTCCAGTCGCTTGCCGACGCGACACTCGGCAAAGGCAAGTCCGGCGACGGGCTCAAAGCGAGCGAATGGTGGAAGGAAGGGAAAAAAGAAAAGGTCCGCGACTACTGCATCGAGGACGTCCGCCTGACCCGGAAGCTCTACGACTACGCCCTCAAGCACGGGGTGCTGAAATACAAAGACCTGCGCGACATCCGCGACATCAAGCTTGACACCTCGCACTGGACGAAAGAAGCGACGAGCACGCCGACGATGACCCACGCGCTGCAATTATGAAAAATTCATTGACCATCCCTATCGCAATCGCGCTCGGCGGCATCATCATCGCGGGCGCCCTGTATGTCTCAATGCCGAAAACATCCCGTACCGATACCGGAGATTCTGCACTTGTGCGACCAGTGAGCGCAAGCGACCACATCCTCGGAAACCCGGCGGCGCCCGTACTTATCGTCGAGTACTCCGACTTTGACTGCACCTACTGCAAAGATTTCCATGAGACGCTGCATCAGATCATTGCGAACGAGGGTGCAAGCGGCAAGGTCGCGTGGGTCTTCCGCGAATTCCCGCTCTCCGAACTCCATCCAAATGCCGTCGCCCATGCCCGCGCTGCCGAATGCGTCGCGAAAACGGCTGGCAATGACGCTTTCTGGAAATTCGCGACTACCCTTTTCAAAAATCAGCCAGTCGACCCGATGCGTTACAGCGCGCTTGCTTCCTCGATAGGTATTACCGGCGACGCATTTGCCGCCTGTTACGCAAGCGCCGCAACGAGCGTTGATGCACGCATCACAGCAGATCGACAGAACGCGTTCGATATCGGCGCGGAGGGAACCCCGTACTCGCTGATCCTCGTGAAAGGAAAAACGCCGGTCATCATGAACGGCGGGTACCCCTATGCTGCAGTGCAAGAACTCGTCAGACAAGCACTCGAAAAAGCGCAGTGATTATTTCAACAGAAGGAAACTGACCAGCTCGCAGTAATCGCAGGATTCCGGATCACAGATGGCAGTAAATGCGGAACCATCCGCTATCGCTTGCGCCGCCGCAATGAGTTCTGCTTCGAGTGTGGCAACTTCCTCACTCGTTATCGTAAAGCGACGAATAATGCACTTCCCCCTTTCATTCGGTTCAACAAAATGCAACGAACCCTCGTTCAGTTGGTACCGCCCGTCCTTATCGAGCAATAATTTATAGAAAACCAGTTGGCGATAATACCCACCATCACTTGATTTCGTGAGCCCTTTTATCTCATTCTCACTCTTTGCTTTGCCGGTCTTGTAGTCAATGACTTCGACAGTACCGTCGGCTTTGATATCAAGTCGGTCAAGTTTCCCTGAAAGGGGCACTTCGCCCACGCCCGGCACCGTGAGCGATACCGTTATGGGAAATTCCGACTCATGCGCACTCGGCACATTGGCGCTTTCTTGCGCAAGATACGCGCGAAGCGCTTCCTCGCCAGTTTTCATAAGTTCCTGCCGATCAAGCGGCGTAAGCGGCAAGCGGGCGAGCTCTCGAGAAAACGCGACTATCGCATCCTCTACCGAAGCCGAACCGCCTTTCACTTTGTCAGCGTACGCTTTCAATCCCGCATGCACGGCGGTGCCAAACAGCATCGGGAGTTCCGGCGCACTCGGGAGCCTGAGCAGTGTGCGGAAGTAATACTGCCACGGCGATGCAACGTAATTATTAAAACCTGTCGGAGAAAATCCGCGCGCGAGCAGACGCTCTTTCAGAAAGACAGGGTCAAGGATAGTGCGGACACCGTAGGGCAACACGCTCGGAGGTGGTGTAGAAAAACTGACCGACATGAGGTGCGCAGAAATGTCGGCGAGGAACCGTAGCGGCGTCTGCGCACGATCTTCTTCGGTCACACTCGAACGGGTAATGAGTACCCCATCTCTTGCACGCGTGAGCGCGACATACAGGAGCCGTCGGACATCGTGTTCGTCATCTTCTTTTTCAAGCAAGAGCGAGAATTCATCGGTCTTGCCGCCGAGCCAGCGCTCGTCGCTTGCATGCGCGATGATGACCTGCGGAAACTCGAGCCCCTTCGCGCCGTGCACGGTCATGATGCGCACGCCCGCGTGCTTGGTGCGCGCGCGCTTCACGCGGAGCTCATGCTTCTCGATGAGCGCAAGACGCCGCAAGAGGTCATGTGCGGTCGCGCTCGGGTCCTCGCGCGAGATGAGTGCCGCCTCGTCCATGAAGCCCTGGTACGCTTCATACGCATCCTCACTCTCGCCGAGCGCGAGCAGTCCGACAATGAAGCCGCTTTCACTCGCAAGCCGCGTAAGCCACGAGACGATCGGTGTTGCGGACAGTTCTCCAGAGAGTTTCGTGAGAGTACGCACCCAAGAACGCATCTCGCTCGTCCCCTTCTCTTCGAGAATCTTGATAAGCGGTTTCCCTTCACGCGCAAGCGCAAGCAGCTGCATGCGTTCAAGGAGCGTACCTGGTATGCCCGGCATAAAGAGCGCGCGCGCAAGTGCGGTATCCTGCTGCGGTTCAGCGAGCGCCTGGATGAGCGCTATGAACAGCTTGACTGCCGGATGCGTCAGAGCATTCAGCTCGGCACTCGCATGATCCTCAGGGATACCTGCACTACGCAGTGCTTCAGCGAGCGAAAGCACATCCGCATTTTTCTTCGTCAGAATCGCAATGTCTTCATACGGCGTCCCCGCAGCATGTAACTTCTCAATATGCGTGCGAATAGCGTCACGTTCCTCTCGCGGTGTATCGCAAAACACTTCTTCCAGTACGCCTCCTTCCCCGCGGACGGCTTGCAAGACAGGACGAAATGCTTCACTCGACGTCGGCGCGGGAGCGATAAGGTCATGTGCGGCCGCGAGCACCTTTGAGGTCGAGCGATAATTCTCGACAAGCGAAATGACCTTCGCCTCAGGATACTTCTCTTTAAAATAAAAGAACGACGCGAGCGACGCGCCCTGAAAACGGTAGATCGCCTGCTTCTCGTCGCCGACGATGAAGAGGTTCGGCGAACCGTCAAAGTCGGTTACGAGCTCGAGGAGTCGGTTCTGCGCCGGATTCGCATCTTGGTGCTCGTCGGCAAGCACGAACTGCGAACGTTCTCCGACTTCGGCACGGAACCCTTCGTCCGACTCAAGTCCGCGCACAGCTTCAGCAATAAGGTCTTCGTAGTCATAGAGCGACTCGCGTTCAAGCGCTTCCTGATACGCCTTGAAAAGCTGCGCGACTTCGATATGTTTTTCGAGCCGCTCGCGCCGTCGCAACGGTTCCCCTTTTTCTTTCCCTACATGCACCCCAGTAGCATGAATGCGGTCGGGCTCGGCGAGAAGGCTCTCGTACGCTTCCGTGAGCTCGGCAAGATACCGTTCCGGCGTATAGTGTTCCTGCTTCAATTTGCCCATGAAAGCTACGAGTGTCCGTGCCGCACGATGCGGCTGTTTCGGATTCCGAATTTTTATATACTCACCCTGATCAAGCAACTGCTCCATAAGCGAGATACCGCGCACTTCAGAGAGTGGTGTGCCGAGCGCGATGCGCGGGAAAAGATCGGGCCGGAGCTCGAGTATCGACCGCGCGAAGCCGTGGAAGGTGTGGATGCGGACGCGGTATGCCGCACCACCGATAAAGGAAGCAAGTCGTGTGCGAAGTGTCGCCACGGCGCTCTCGGTAAAAGTCAGTGCAAGTATTTCATCGGGCTTCGCACCGACGGCTTTGAACAGGATGTTCCCGATACGCAGCGCGAGTATCTGCGTCTTCCCGGTCCCCGGACCGGCTATGACGATGACCGGGCCGTAGACAGTGTCTACCGCTTCTTTCTGCTTGGCATTGAGCTTTGCGTACGCTTCTTCAAAAGCCGTGGTGGTCGACATACCTAGAGTGTACCTCGCGCCTATATTCTTCGCATACCCTTCCCTCAGCCACAAACCTGACGAACTATCCAAGACGTATGTCTATAGGCATTGACGGTATTGGGGGACTGTGCGTAAATGAAAGGCAGTAGCTCTTAGCCACAGCTCTGCCGCCCGGGCATTTCCGGGTATTCGTTCTTAACGAAGGAGGTATCTGTGAAGAAGTGTCCAAACCTGCTCAGCGGCTTGGTATTCGTCTGGTGCGGAATCGCAGGACTTTTCTTGCTGGCGTGCGTTGCGGTGCGACGACTGCCGCACACTCGCTATCATCACCTGTCCTACAATTAGCCCAGCGGGATAACAACAAAGTCCTCCCAGCATACGCTCGGAGGACTTTTCATTTTTTGAGCTATCCGAAGGGGCTTTAATACGACTTCAGATGCCGCGCGTCGGTATGGGTGCGAATCTTCTCGAGTGCTTTCGCTTCGATCTGGCGGATACGCTCGCGGGTCACGCCGAATTCGCGTCCCACTTCTTCAAGCGTGTGATAGATGCCGTCCATGAGGCCGTGGCGCATTTCCAAAATCTTGCGTTCCTTCGGCGAGAGGTCGCTCAGTATCGCGCGCACCTGCTCCGTGAGGATGCGCTCCGAAGACTCCTGTATCGGCGACGGGATCTTGTCGTCCGGGATGAAGTCACCAAGCGTCGACTTCTCGTCGTCGTCCGAGCCGATCGGGTTCTCGAGCGAAAGCGTGTCCTGATTGATCTTCTCTATTTGGTAAATTTTTTCCACTTCGACGCCCATTTCGACGGCGATCTCCTCCTCGTGCGGGTCGCGCCCGAGTACCTGCGCGAGACGGCGCGAGACCTGCTTGTACTTCGCGATGGTTTCCACCATGTGGACGGGGATGCGGATCGTGCGCGACTGGTCGGCGAGCGCACGAGTGATCGCCTGGCGGATCCACCAGGTCGCATACGTCGAGAACTTGAATCCTTTCTTCCAGTCGAATTTGTCCACCGCGCGGAAGAGACCGAGATTCCCTTCCTGAATGAGGTCGAGGAGTGTGAGGTCGGGCGATCGTCCGACGTACTTCTTGGCAATGGAAACGACGAGGCGCAAGTTGCTCCTCGCGAGGATGTTGCGCGCTTCCGCGTCACCCTTCTCGATACGCTGTGCGAGCTCGCGCTCCTCAGCGGCGGTCAGAAGTGGATACTGTCCAATCTCGCGGAGATAGATCTGGATGGAGTCGTAGCCAGTCGAGTGACGGTCTTTGATATTGCGTGTCGCGAGGTATTCGTCAGCCGCGTCTTCGAGCATACCGCCTTCAAGCACGTCGACGCCCGCAGTCGCGAAACGCTCATAGAGCGACTCGAGGAAGCTGACATCCTCTTCAATATGTGGAAATGATTTTAGGATTTCGCTGTAAGTAACGTAGCCGCGGTCCTTACCCTTCTCGATGAGCTGCTCAGCTGAAAATACTTTCTGCGACTCGGCTTTCGCTTTCGCGCCCCGTACCGCTGCACGCACGACTTTCTTCGTACGCCCGACTCCCCCGCGGCGTGCCGGAGCCTTCTTTGCGGGCACACGCTTACTCGAAGGCTTTGTGGCCTTCTTTTTTGCGGGCACGATTTTCTTCGCGCTCTTTTTCTTTTTTGTAGCAGTCGCCATACGGTAATGTAAAAATAAATGGATTAGTGACCAAATGCGGCGAGGCGTGCGGCGAGCTTCGCGCATGCTGCTTGCGCACCCTCAATCGCGGAGGCGTCAGTCGCGCCTTCGGCTCTGCGTAAATTTCGTACTGCTTCTTGATACGCCTCGCGGATCACCGCTTCTTCAAAGGCGTGAAGAAGCTCGTCTGCCGCGTCCTCTCCAGGGCTTTCGCCGAACGACTGTTCCGCATAGAACAAGGTCGATTCCGGGAGAGTGACGAGCGGCAGCTCTTGAGCCTCAGTAATTCGACAATACTCCGATTTGACGCGCTCTGCAAGCAGCGTACTGGGATAGGCGTGGAGAACGGCGAGGAGCTGCTCGGAACGGAGTTCCGACGGCTTGCGCGGTGCCGCCTTCGGCGGCACCGCGCTTGGTGGAGCACTTTCGGCAAAAGGCTGTTTCGGGAGTCGTTTAAGCGACTCGCGGACGGCTTCACTTGAGAGTCCGAGCGCTCGCGCCGCTGCCTGCACAAAATGTTCGCGCTCCATAGGGCTCGGTATCGCCGCGATCAAAGGAAGCACGATGCCCTCGGCTACGCGCAGGAGCCGATGCGGATCACTCTCCCGCTGCGCAAGTTCTCCGAGAAAGAATTCGACGATCGGTTTCGCGGCGGCGATGCGCTTCGAGAATTCCTGCGGATCTTCGCTGATAAGGTCGGCCGGATCCTTCCCGAGCGGCAGCTGCGCCGCCTTCACACGCAAGCCCGCCTGGAGCGCGAGCGACGCCGAGCGCGCGGTCGCTTTGAGGCCGGCCGCGTCGGCGTCGAGCACGAGCATAAGGTTCTCGCTGTATCGCTTCATGAGGCCGAGGTGCCGCTCGGAAAGCGCAGTACCAGAAAGCGCGATCGCATTCGTGAAGCCCGCTTGATGCGCAAGTAGCACGTCCATCTGCCCTTCGACGAGGCACGTGAAGCCGCGTGTGCGTATCGCATCCTTTGCGATATTCATGCCGAAAAGGATCTCCGACTTGCGATACAGATCCGTTTCCGGACTGTTGAGATACTTCGCCGGTTCATCCGCAGACAATGTGCGCCCGGTAAATCCGACGACATGCCCAGCGACATCGTGTATCGGGAACATGAGCCGATTACGGAAGCGATCATAGTACGTCCCTGGCTTCCCGTCTGCCTCTTTGATGAGCCCGGCAGCAAGTAGCTCTCCCGTGGAAAATCCTTCGGCGACAAATGCTTCGAGGAGCGCGCGCCAGCCGTCCGGCGCGTAGCCGAGTCGCCACGCGGAAATGCTTTCGGCAGAAAGTCCGCGTTTCTTCGCATAGCTTTCAGCTTCCGTACCGGCAAGCTGCATTGTATAGAACTGCTCTGCGCGAGTCAT
>JAPLWH010000003.1 GCA_026396715.1 Candidatus Kaiserbacteria bacterium | reverse complement strand
TCCTACCATTTCGTTCGGTTTTTGCCCTGGGTACAAGGACGCGCTATCATGCGGGCAATGTCCTTCTTCTCCCCAAAGCTTGGTATCGACCTCGGAACGACTAATGTGCTCGTCTTCGTACCCGGGAAAGGTGTCGTCATTAATGAGCCGTCGGTGGTCGCGGTGGGAAAGTCGCATGGGAAACGAGGCAATAACAAGATTCTCGCGATCGGTATGGAGGCAAAGAAGATGATCGGCCGTACCCCGGACGACATCATCGCGTATCGCCCGATGAAAGACGGCGTCATCGCGAATTATCGCGTGACCGAAGCGATGCTTCGGTACTTCATGCGGAAAGCGCTCGGTCGGAATCCTTTCAAGCCGACGGTGCTCGTCTCGGTCCCCGCGGGCGTCTCTTCGACTGAGAAGCGCGCGGTCATTGAAGCAGCTCTCAAAGCGGGAGCAAAAAATGCGTATGTCGTGAAAGAGCCGATCCTCGCGGCCATCGGTGCGGGCATCCCTATCCACGAGCCGATGGGACGCATG
Source organism: Candidatus Kaiserbacteria bacterium (assembly GCA_026396715.1). Lineage (GTDB taxonomy): Bacteria > Patescibacteriota > Minisyncoccia > Phycocordibacterales > Phycocordibacteraceae > C7867-001. The sequence goes on along the minus strand of JAPLWH010000003.1, from coordinate 9,885 downwards.
GTCGTAGACATCGGCGGCGGCACGATCGACGTCGCCGTGATTTCGCTCGGCGGCATCGTTGCGTCGACCTCGGTAAAGTGCGCGGGCGACCGGCTCGACCGCGCGGTCATCGACTACGTCAAGAAGCAGCACAATCTCGCGATCGGCGACAAGACCGCCGAAGAAGTAAAGATAAAGATCGGCGCCGCGGTGCCGATGAACGAGGAACTTTCGATGTCGATCAAAGGGCGCGACCTCGTGAGCGGGCTGCCGCGCACGGTTGAGCTTTCGACCAATGACATGGTGCAGGCGATGGCACGGGAGCTGCGCGAGATGACGCAGGCGATACGCAAAGTGCTTCAGGAGACGCCGCCCGAGCTTGCCGCCGATATTATCGATAACGGCATCATCCTCACGGGCGGCTCTTCGCAGCTCCGGCAGATGCCCGAGCTCGTTTACCGCCGCACGGGCGTCGTGGCGAAACTCGCGTCAGACCCGTACTACTGCGTCGCGCGCGGCACCGGCATTGCACTGAAGCATTTGGATACGTATCAGAAAAGCATTTTGGCGAAACAATAAAAAAATAAAGAAGAGGGCCCCCAGCATTTCCGCTAGGAGCCCTAACACATTCCTTAACTCTCGGGGAATCCAAAACTCTCGGGGAATCCAACCACAATAAACCCCTTCCTCAGTTCTTCTACAGAGATTTCCCGCAATCTTTCAATTTTCGCATTGTCATCTCTTTGAACTGCGAAGGTATCCCCTAGTTTTGGCGGCGTCGCCGCCACGATAATGACAGACGCATACCCAACATATCTTCGTTCTTTCTGATAACACACGAGCATCAACCAGATTTTCTCTCGTTTTTTCATTTCTCCCCCCTTCTGCTCTCACGGATAATGTTTAATGTTGGAAACCAACACATACTCAACCTAAGTGCACGGTAGCATACCTAAGATATCTGTCAAGCACCACGGATTAGTAAGTTGTTCAACACCAGGTGTTGAACATTTCGGTATGAATAAAAAAGAAGCGGGCTCCTGACGGTGTCGTCAGGAGCCCAGGTGCTTTTTATTTTTAGCGTTTTTTGACAATACCTTTAACGATATAGATGCATGAATCGGGACCCATTCTTTGTGCGCGATTGTTTTCCCAGATTATCTTGGAGATCTCAATCTGTGTGCCGACGGGAATCTTTAGGGAGGTGGTAACCATCGCGTGATGAAATTTTGCATTGTTCGAGCTGCACTGGAATTCCACACGCAGTATTCCGGTGCCAGCGGGCATTTCGCTAACTGCGTTTGTTGTCAGGCAAACTTCTCCCTGAAACCAGTCAATTCTGATCGGGTCGGGTGGCGTCTGTGCTAGCCGCCGCTCCTCTTTCGAAGGGAGGAAGAATCCGCCAAATGATTCGGTCGCAAAACAGCACAGCACGAACGCTATAATCAGTACGGTCGATTTTATCGACATCGGTGTTCCTTTCTGTAAAAGATCTGATTGATTGTTGTGTCGTGAAAGATGTTTCCGTCGTCATTTCATCATGTGAGACATAATTTGTCAATCTGCCCGCAGTTTGGCTGTGGTCTCCGCAAACTGAAACGCCTCCCCGAAGGAAGGCGTTGTGAGAGGTAAAGATTATCAGAAGAAATTCGAGGCGATTTCCGACCAGATTCCCAACATCGCAAAGGTCGCCGTTAAAAAACTGAAGACCATTATTGCCATAAGGGTCGAGAAAACAGCCGGTGTGACCTCATTCTCGTTCAGAGTGGGGCCGAAGAGAAAACACAGCGTTCCAATGCAACCTGAGCCAGAAATCATCAGCATCAAGAAAGCTGTCTGCTCGATATTGGGACGATGGGCACTGAAATGTATGGTAAGCGCAACAGAAACTGCTATCAATAACGTTACCAGAACTGCTTTCGCTGACTTCCTCATTTCTTCCTCCGTACTGTAAGGTTCAAAGTTAACTTACTTCTGTATACATCAGACACCTACCAACCAGTTTTGTCAAGTGCTATCGAGAAAAATCGCGACGAGGAGCTATACTCTGTTTCATGCGGCACCAAGCATTTGTCATTGAAGCGGAAGAGGAGAAGGGGATCGAGCTTGCGCTCGCGTGGGTGGAACGAGAACTCGGGATGCGGGCGGAACAGAATCCGGACATTGCTATGCTGCGGTACGGGCTCCTTTCGGTGGATGATGCGCGGCGAGTTTCTGAACTCGCCGCGGGAGCGTCTTTCGCGGGAGAGCATAAGGTGCTGATCATCAGCGCGAGTCGCGCGTATCACGAGGCGCAGAATGCGCTCCTGAAGATTTTTGAAGAACCGCCTCCGGGAACGTATCTGTTTTTCATATTGCCGACCTTGGGCGGGCTTCTGCCGACGCTCCGTTCACGTGTGCAGGTGCTTGATGAATATCGGGACGTCGTACGTCCCGATATTATATCGGGACGTACGACGTCCCGTATTCCGGAGGAGGCGGAAGCATTTCTGAAAGCGAGCTGCGAGAAGCGCATTCTGATGATCAAGAAACTCACGAGCGGAAAGGGTGAAGAGGTGCGACGAGAGCATCGTGACGAAGCGATACGCATCGTGAATGGTATTGAGGCGGCGGCATATGCGAAGCTCAAAGACAGTTCCTCGACTTCACTCGGGGCGCTACTTTCTGATATTTCGGTTCTTCGCAGTCACCTCTACGACCGTAGTGCGCCCGTGCGTATGATCCTCGAACATCTTGCGCTCGTCATTCCGAAAGATTTGGTATAATCGGCGCATGGCATACGATTTTTCAAAACTAAAGACGAATATCAAGGAGACCGAGGAGTGGCTCGCGCGCGAGCTTTCGGGCGTGCGCACCGGCCGCGCGACGCCGACCCTGCTCGACGCGGTAAAGCCCGAGGCGTATGGCGCACGCACACCGCTGCGCGAGCTCGCGAACGTGTCGGTTGAAGACGCACGCACGCTGCGCGTCATCCCGTGGGATATGTCGCTCGTGAAGGCAATCGAAAAGGGCATTACCGATGCGAATCTCGGCATCGGCGTCGCGACCGACGACCAGGGTCTGCGCGTCACGTTTCCCGAACTTACGAGCGAGCGCCGCGACCAGCTCTCGAAGATCGCGCGCGACAAGACCGAACAGGCGAAAGTGACGCTTCGTTCGCATCGCACGGACGCGCTGAAAGCGCTTGATGCTGCTGCAAAAGATGGTGGCATGGGGAAGGACGAAGTCGCGCGACTTAAAGCCGAGGCGCAGAAGCTCATCGACGCTGGTAATGAATCGTTCGCAAAAACTCTTGAAAAGAAAGAAGCGGAAATAGCGCAGTAGGGGGCGCGCGAATACAGGGTACGCAGTTTTGGAACGTGCGGAGCGCGACGGCGCGAGCCAGAGCAAATTTCCAGCAGGAAATTAGGCGGTTCCAAAACTGCGTACCCTGATTCGTTATTCTGCTACAATACGTTGCGTGACCATACTCATTTTCATACTCGTCATCGTCGCTCTTATTCTCGTGCATGAGTTCGGGCATTTCGTCGTGGCGAAGCTGTCGGGTATGCGTGTGGACGAATTTGGACTCGGGTATCCGCCGCGCGCGTTTACTATCGCGACGGTCGGCGAGACCTCCTACACACTCAACTGGTTGCCGTTTGGCGGTTTCGTGAAGATTTATGGCGAAGACGCTCTGTCTCCCGCCTCCGCAAAAGATGCGCGAGCATTTTCTTCGAAACCGCGCATCCTTCAGGCGCTCGTGCTTGTCGCCGGCATCGCGATGAATCTCCTTTTCGCGTACGTGCTCATTACTGGTGCGCTCATCGCGGGAACGCCGCGCTCGCTCGATGAGAGTGAACTTGCCTCCGCAAGCTCTATGGAGCTCATGGTGGCGAATGTGCTTCCGGGCACGCCCGCCGCTCGCGCGGGGCTCGTCGCGGGCGATTCGATCATGAGCGCGAAAGATGCGAAAAGGGAATGGCTTCCCTCGACTGCGCTCGGGACAAGTGTTCCCTTGCCGAAAAGCTTTTCGGCATTTATCGCCGCGAGCGGAGGGAAAGACGTTTCTCTTACCGTGAAGAGCAAGACCGGCGAACGAGTCATCACCGCGATACCCGCGGAAGGCCTGATAGACAATGAGCCGTTCCGGCACGCGCTCGGGATCGAAGTCGCGACCGTCGGCGTCCTGCCGCTCTCCTTCGGCGCGGCGATAGTCGAGGGCGCGCATCTCACTTGGAGCGCGACGAAGATGACTGCGCTCGGACTCGGACATTTTTTCTACGGTATTTTGACGCTTTCAGCTGATCTTTCGCAAGTGTCTGGTCCCATCGGCATCGCGGGCGCCGTCGGCAGCGCCTCCTCCCAAGGCTTCGGCGACTTGCTTTCCATCATGGCGATCATTTCCATCAACCTCGCGCTCATCAATCTCATCCCTGTCCCCGCACTCGACGGCGGCCGGCTCCTTTTCGTGATCATCGAAAGCGTCATCCGCCGCCCGATAAAAGCGAGTATCGCCGGCTCGATCAATATGGTCGGCTTTGCGTTCCTCATCCTGCTCATGCTTGTCGTCACGGCCCACGACATCTTCAAACTCGCCTCGTAAAAAAGTTCACCTGCTTTGTTATGGGCCCCGTCGATTTTCTCCAACGTACCTCAAGTACGCCTGCGAAAATCGTCTGCCCATGTCGCGCATCTGAAGCTTTTTAACAAGGCTCGGTGTACCTGACTTTCTTTTGCGCTTCCTGTAGGAGGGGCATATACTGCCCGTATGAGACAGTCGAAGCTTTTTACGAGAACGCGGCGCGAAGCGCCGAGCGATGAGGTCGCGAAGAATGCGCAGCTTCTGGTGCGCGCCGGCTACATCCACAAGGAGATGGCAGGCGTCTATGATTATCTGCCGCTCGGTTTGCGCACACTCAACAAGATCATCGGCATTATCCGTGAAGAGATGCAGGCGATTGGCGGCGAAGAGGTATTCCTCTCCGCATTGCAGAATCCGGAGCCGTGGAAGAAGAGCGGACGCTGGGACGACAAAGTTATCGACGTCTGGTTCAAGACGCAGCTGAAAAACGGCGGCGAGCTCGGTCTCGGCAATACGCACGAAGAGGCGCTCACGGCGCTCATGACCGAACACATTTCCTCATACAAGGATCTGCCGCGGTACGTGTATCAATTCCAGAACAAGTTCCGCAATGAGACGCGCGCGAAGTCCGGCATCATGCGCGCGCGCGAATTCATCATGAAAGACTTGTACTCGTTCTCGGCCGATGCGGCGAGTCACGATGCGTTTTATGAGAACGTCGCCGTCGCGTACGAGAACATTTTCAAGCGTGTCGGCATCGGCGCGCAGACGTACCGCACGTTCGCGTCCGGCGGTTCGTTCAGCAAGTATTCGCACGAGTACCAGACGGTGTGTGATGCGGGCGAAGATGTCATTTATATAGATGCAGCAAAGCGGCTCGCAGTGAATAAAGAAGTGTATGACGATCAGGAAGTATATGCGGCGAGCGGCCTCACGAAAGAAAATCTCACAGAAGCGAAAGCGATCGAAGTTGGCAATATCTTCACGCTCGGCACGCGTTTTTCCGAAGTGCTCGGTCTCTCCTATAAGGGCGCGGAGGGGAAGCCGAAGCCCATATTTATGGGGAGCTATGGTATCGGTCCGGGACGCCTCATGGGCACCATTGTCGAGCTTCTCTCCGATGAGAAGGGACTCGTTTGGCCAGAGAGTGTTGCGCCGTTTGCGGTGCACTTGGTCTCGCTCGGGAAGTCAGGAGATGACGCATCTCAGCTGGCCGATGCGCTGTACGAGGATTTCGTGAAGGCCGGCGTCGAGGTTTTGTACGATGATCGCGACACCTCCGCCGGGCAGAAATTCGCGGAGAGCGATCTCATCGGTATCCCGAAGCGCATCGTGGTCGGCCGTGATGCAGTGGCGACGGGCACCTTTGAAGTGGTTGACCGCGCGACGAGTGCCGTCGTGAAAAAGACGCGCGTAGAATTTCTTGCGCAGTAATATGCCGAAATTTTCGAGAAATACTTTTTTCAGCAGCGACATCGCGATCGATCTTGGGACCGCGAATACGCTCGTGTACGTGCGCGGGAAGGGTGTTGTCATCAATGAGCCGTCGGTCGTCGCCGTCAATGACAAGACGAATCAGGTCGTTGCGGTCGGGAAGGAGGCGAAGCTGATGCTCGGCAAGACGCCGGGGCACATCCGCGTCGTGCGCCCGCTCTCACACGGTGTCATCTCTGATTTCGAAGTGACGGAGGAGATGCTCACGTATTTCATTAACAAAGCGCAAGCTGGTCGCGCGCGCCTTTTCGGTCCGCGCGTCGTGATCGGCGTACCGACTGGTGTGACGAACGTGCAGAGTCGCGCGGTGCGCGATGCGGCACGAAATGCTGGTGCGCGCGAGGCGTTCATCCTCGAAGAACCGGTTGCGGGCGCCATTGGCGCGAAGCTGCCGGTCTTTGATGCTGTCGGCACGATGGTGCTCGACATCGGCGGCGGTACGACTGACATCGCGGTCATCGCGCTCAAGGGCGTCGTCGCCGCGAAGAGCTCGCACGTCGCTGGCGATCGCTTCAACGACAACATCATCGAATTCGTGCGGAGCGAATTCAAGCTCGGCATCGGCGAGCGGACTGCTGAGGAGGTTAAGATATCCATCGGTGCGGTCATGCCGCTCTCGGAGACGTTCTCGCGGAGCGTGCGCGGGCGCGATTTCGCAACGGGGCTCCCGCGCGAGATCACGCTCACTGATGCGCATGTCCGCGAGGCGCTCATGCCATCCCTCGACTCCCTCATGGAGACGATGCGAGAAGTCATCGAGGCGACGCCGCCGGAACTCCTTTCCGATATTCTGGAGCGCGGCGTGACCGTCTTTGGCGGCGGCGCGCTTTTGCGCGGCTTGCCGCAGATACTTGCAAAGATGCTCGGTGTGCCGGTCCGGGTTGCGCCGGATCCGCTCACGGCGGTCGTGCGCGGCGCAGGCATTGTGACCGAAGACCCCGAACCGTTCGTAGACTTTTTCATCGATGAAGAGGATATTCTTAGCGAGGCGTAACGCGCTTATTTCGCCCGAGAACCTCTCGTGGGGTGTACTCGCGCTTGCGCTCGTCATTTTCATATTGTTGGTGCGACTCCTCGCGCCAAATATCTTTTTACAAGCATTCGCTCCGGTATTTCGCGGGGCGGACGCACTGACTTCGACGGCGCAGCAGTTGTTTGCCGGTTTCCGCGACACAGCGACACTTTCTTTGCAGAATGAACGGTTACTGGAAGAAAATGCAGCCCTTTCAAGTGAGAATAGCGCGCTCGTCGCAAAGACGGTAGGCCTTTCCGGACTTCTCGGCTCCTCTTCGAAAGAACGTGTTGCTCCAGGAATCCTTGCTGGCGTCGTCGCCCGTCCGCCCGAAAGTCCGTACGATACGCTCGTGCTTGCTGCGGGGATAAAGGAAGGCGTCGTTCTGGGTATGGAAGTGTTTGGCATCGGCGGCATACCACTCGGTGTCATATCGTCGGTGGAGAACGATTTCTCCCGAGTAATACTCTTTTCTGCATCAAGCATGACGACGCATGGCTGGGTCGGGCGCGAGAACCTCCCGCTGACTATTCAGGGCGGCGGCGGCGGCGCATTCAGCGCATCGCTTGCGCGCGCTGCGGGCATCGCTGTGGGCGACATAGTATTTGCGCCAGGTCCCGGAGCGCTTCCCATTGGTACAGTGGTACGTATCGACGGCGATTCAGCGATGCCTGAGGTCGTCCTGCGCATCCAGCCCGCGTTGAATATCTTTTCAGTCACGTGGGTGGTCGTGCGCGATACGGGCAGGACAGTTTCGAGCGCTTTTTCAATAGCGACTTCGACGCCATGAGCAAGGGAGCGCTCACATTTCTCACGCTCGCTTCCGTCGCGCTCTTTCCGTGGCCGCTTTCAGCGGCGCTCGCACTTGCGGTCTCGTCGCTTGAACCGCTCGTACCGCTCGCGGCGGGAATATTTGCCGATACGCTTTACTACACGCCGCAGGTACCAGTGCCGTTCTGTACGCTTATCGGCGCCGCATGCACCCTTGTCGCATTTTTCGTACGTAGTCGAGTCAGGGAAAGCTCCATTAAATAAGTATGTGGCGACGCACCAGACGGCAAGATCCGGAGATTGCTCCCGATGAGATATTTCTTGACTCGTCAAATGCTCCGGAGTTTGATCGTTTGCGTTTCGAGGGCCGGCTGGAAAAGCCGCTTCCTGCGAGCGTGTTTCGCGCCCTCGGTGGCACGCTCGCTTTTCTCATGCTCGTTCTCGTCATCCGTACATGGAATCTGCAGGTGCTGAACGGCGCTTCTTTTGCCTCCGACAGCGCGCATAATTCGCTTGAAGTCAGGACATTGTTTGCGCCACGCGGGGTCATAATCGACAGTAAGGGCGTCGTCGTCGCCGAGAATGTCGAGAAAGAGGATGGCAGCATGAAGCGTAACTACCCGGTGCCGTCCCTCGGGCATATCATCGGGTATGTTTCTTATCCGAAGAAAGATGCGAAGGGGGTGTATTACGAAACAAAGCAGACGGGTCTTGCGGGTCTTGAAGCGAAGTATGATGCGCTGCTTGAAGGGAAGAATGGTCAGTTGCTGACGGAGACTGATGTGTCCGGAAAGATTCGTTCCGAGGGCACGGTCGTTCGTGCAGAAACAGGGAAGACTATGCAGTTATCGATCGATGCTAATCTGCAAAAATTGTTTGAGCGCGCTATCGCGAACATTGCGCACGATAAGCATTTCATCGCCGGTGCGGGTGTCATCATGGATGTGCAGACCGGCGCCGTGCGCGCCATCGTTTCGTATCCGAGCTACGATCCAAATGTCATGGCGAGCGGTGGTCCGTCGAGCGTCATCGCGGCATACAACACTAATCCCGGACGTCCGTTCATCGACCATGCGGTGCAGGGCGTGTACGTGCCGGGCTCCATCGTGAAGCCGCTTGTCGCTTCCGGTGCGCTCTCCGACGGTATCATCACACCGAATACGGTTATCGACGATCCCGGCTTCCTGTCCTTGCCCGACCCGTATCATCCGGGGAAGACCTTTATCTATAAAGGCTGGCGGGCGCTCGGCGCGGTTGATGTGCGCAAAGCAATCGCCTGGTCGTCAGACGTTTTCTTCTACACGATTAGCGGCGGGTTCGGAACTCAGAAAGGTCTCGGCATTGATCGGCTCGAGTACTGGTATCGACAGTACGGTCTTGGCAGTCCGACGGGTATCAATGTGCCGGGAGAAGCGAGCGGACTCATTCCGGATCCAGCATGGAAGAAAAAGACTTTTAACGAATCGTGGTATCTCGGTGATACGTACTTCACGGCGATCGGGCAGTACTCGGTACAGGTAACGCCGTTGCAGATGGCGCGCGCGACCGCCGCGATTGCGAATGGCGGGAAACTCTTTACGCCGACACTGCTTGCGGATCAGGTGCCGACATCTGTACCAGTGTTGGTTGATTCGGGTGCGCTCAAAGTCGTGCGGGAAGGTATGCGTCAGGCGGTAACGAGCGCCCTTGCTGGCGCTATCAACGTGCCGTATGTGAGCGCTGCCGCAAAGACCGGCACCGCACAGACGGGTGTGCGCAATCAGTATGATAATTCGTGGGTGGTAGGATTTTTCCCCTATGAAAATCCGCAGTATGCGTTTACGGTCGTTCTCGAGCGAGGACCTGAAGGGACTGGCGAGCAGGCGGTAAACGTGATGCGCGATCTTTTTGAGTCACTGCATGCCGAGAATTCGCCCTATGTCGGTGGAACGGGTGTTCTGGTGGAATCAGTGCCCGGCGGCTAGCGCCGCCGGGTTCTAAAACGGCACATACCGGGAGAGTTATAATTTTGTACTAAGTCAACGCGTTGTTGACACTTTTGATGAATAACTCGACTCGTGCAAGC
>JAPLWH010000029.1 GCA_026396715.1 Candidatus Kaiserbacteria bacterium | reverse complement strand
CCCGCTCTTTCTTGAGTGCCTTCTGCCAGTTGAAGAGGGTACGTCGCTTCACTCCGTATGCCTCTTCCACTGCTTCCAAACCGTGCTTTTCCCAGAAGGTGAGGATCTTTGTTCTCTTCTTCGCTGTTTCGGTGATCATATCTCGGAAGCGTATGCTTCGCTCCCGCATATACAACCACCCTTTAGTCCCTTTCAGATTGCTTCGTATTCTCATGCTCCTTAGTGCTTAAGGAGTGCCATATGTATGTGGCCTTATGCAGCGTTTGTACGAATACCCCTAAAAAGGAAGAGGCAGGCCGTATCTGGCCTGCCTCTCGTTTCCCTCATCCACATACAAACCATCACGGAAAAACACTTCGCGGAATAGATTCTTTTACAAGCCTCTCGAAGCGAATCCTTAAATCTCGGGCCGTGTTCGGCTCGTTAAAATTCGCTAACCAGCCCTCCCAAGTACTTCCATTCCAACGTGTTGGATCGCGGACATAATTAAAGACAAAAGCAGTCTGACCGAACAGGATAAAGTGCCTCTCTTTTTTATCCTCAGTTGAGTGCTGCCAACACATAATGCGTTTCCGAGTATCGGGAGAGAGCCTTCTAAGACGTTCAAGATCATCATCCGTGCCCAAGACAATTTTGACCGGGCAAGTCGATGCGCTCAAAACAGTTTCGTACAATGAAACTTCTTTTTGTGACATCCCACTGATTAGAATCTCCTCTGTTCTCTTGTGTGCTGCCATAACGCTGGAAACAAAATCTATGAAAGTATCATCGACAAGAAACCGTCGATTTTTCTTCAACTCTGCAATGCCTTCTATAGCCTTGCGATATGCTTCATCAGAATCAGAAGAAGCATTGTATTTTCTGTCTTGTCTCCAAACCGTCAATCTTTGACCCCAAGTCTTCCACAAGGCTCCCAGAGCATTCAGTGCCATTTGCATTATTACTCCTCCTTATTTTTTAAATGTGCTGACCTGTCGGATAGCCTATACCTCCTGAACCAGGATAGCAAACAAAAAACGCCCCGCCAGAGGCGGGGCGTTTTTTGAGAAAAACTTAGTTCTTGATTTCTGACTGGAGACGATCGAGGTAGCGTGCTGCCGAAGCCTGGCCGCCAAGCCCGAACGCGAGTCCGAGCGCGAGCGACACGGCGATGACGATGCCCGTGAAGAGCGTCTGCACGAATGCCGTCGCGACGTTCAACTGTGCGAGCGCCGCAAGAAGAGCGAAGATCCAGATTGCATAGCGTGCCACTTTGCCGAGGAATCCGGCTGAGTGGATCGAGGCCGCTTTCGCGGAACCCGTCACAATGCGCTCTGCTGCTTCCGCAACAACTGCTGCAACAAGCAGGATCAAGACCGCGACGATTACCTGCGGAAGGTAGCCGAGAACGATCTCGCTGATAAAGAGATTGACCGTCGTCAGATGGAGCACGTCGAGCGACGCGACCAAGAAGACGATTATGAAGAACCACTCGACGAGGAAGCCGAGGAACTTACCGGAAGAAAGCTCGAAGCCCGCGCGCGAAAGCACGCCTTCGAGACCGGTCGACCGGAGCGCCTGATCGACGCGCAACGAATTAACGATTTGCGTGACCACGCGACCGAGTCCGACACCGACGAGCCAGCCGACGATGAATATGACGATTGCAACGACTAAGTTCGGGATGAACGTAACCAATCCGTAGAAGAGACTCTGGAAAGACTGGCTAAGTACGTCTGCCCATGTAGTGAAAACCATAGTAAATGACACTTTTATTTATGCGGCTAATTACTCGCGTAACAGTGCGAGCCTCTGCAAAGAGTATAGCATTTTTAGAACCCTATCTTGTCGATAAGGAGACGGTGTGGATAGTCGAAAACGTCCCGCAAAAGGCGATCGTAGACCCCGAGACGGTAGCGGAAGTCTGCTGTCGCAAAGGACGCATAGCGAATCTCTCGCCCAAGTTCGGCTTCGAGAGAATGCACCGCATTTGCGAGCGCGCGCTCATCGAGAGTATCGCCGACAATGAGCAAATCAATCTGCGTATCGAGCGTACCCGTAAAAAGCCCCGAAAGCACGACGAGCCGGAGCACGCCAGCACGCTTGAGCACTTTGAGCATATTCTGCGGCTGCACCGCAGTCGTCTCGCGGATGAAAGTATCGAGTGCGCTCAAGTGCTCGAATCGCGGATTCGTCTGGTACCGGGCGGCCGCTTGCGTATTCTTCTTGCGCAACAGATCGGCAGTACATAGATCAGCGAGCTCGCGACGCACGACCTCCTTCGTAAGCTTCGTTCGCACTGAAATATCGGTCGGCGTAAAGCTCGCATCTTTATTGAACATGAAAAGCCGAAGCACCTTGAGACGCGCTGCCGAGCCGAAGAGTTTTGCGAGGGATTCCATGAGTGCCGCCAGTGTACCCCATGAGATATTTTCGTGCACGAATGTAGACGTGTTGGTAATGTATGGTGTTTTCACAACAGGATTCGCAATCTTTTCGTTCCCCTATCTCACGAGATACCGATACTCCGGTTACCCTATGCAAAACACAGCGCCGTCTCTGCCCGTTGGCAGAGACGGCGCTGTGTTTTTACAGCGAATCTTTTTGAAGATTACTTCAAAGTGACTTTCGCTCCTGCGTCCGTAAGCTTCTTCGCGAGCTCAGCGGCATCCTCCTTCTTCATGCCGGTCTTGAGCATCGACGGTGCGCCATCGACGAGATCCTTCGCCTCCTTAAGACCAAGTGCGAGAGCTTCCTTCACTGCCTTGATGACAGCGATCTTGCTTGCACCCACCTCAGTAAGCTCAACATCCGCGGTCGACTTCGCATCTTCAGCCGGTGCGCCTGCTGCTGCAGGGCCCGCGCTTGCGACGGCTGCCGCGCTCACGCCAAACTTCTTCTCGAGCACCTTCACGAGCTCAGAGAGCTCGAGGACGGTCATCGCCTCGACTTCCTCGACGAGCTTCTTGAACTTGCTCGGCACCTCTACGACTTCTGCTTCTACTGTTTTAATTTCATCCATAATAGTTTCATTTCATTCCCGACCAACGGTCGAGGCCCTGGCGTATCGCCGGAGCTGCCAATAATTATTAAGCTGACTTCTTCTCGCGAATCTTGTCGAGTGCGATAACCAAGCCTTGTATAGGCGAGTTTATGACGTTCACGAACATACCTCGCAGAACGATCATCGGCGGTATTGTCGCGACTGCCGTCATCTTTTCTGCATCGAGAAATGCTCCCTCAAGGACGCCGCCGAGAAGTGAAAGGACGCCTTTCAACTTCTTGCCGTACGCGTGCACAACGCGCGCTGGCGCCGTGACATCTGCCGCAGTCCATGCGACTGCGACTTCCCCCGGAAGCTCCGGCACCTCACCTATGTACCCACGCTCTTTGAGCGCGCGGAGAATGAGCGTCTTCTTTGCGACAAAGTACCGTACTCCTGCCGCCGACAGCTCGCGACGCATCTTCGATGCGTCCGCGACCGTGAACTTCGTGAAGCCGACGAACGTGATCGAAGACGCTTCTTTGAAAGCGCTGTCGAGCTTCGCGACTATCTCGCGCTTCTTATCTTTTGATATTGCCATACGTTTTTGCGTACGAAATTTATGAAGGAGGAGTTCTCCAGCTCCAGTTTTTATAAACGACCTTTTACAACTGGGCTTCCCTGTTTTGCCTCGATTCCTCGCAACTTACGAGTTCTCATTAATACAAAACTGGGGCTGGATCGCCTCGGCAGGCCTGCCAACTGGCAGATTACCCTCGTTAAAGAGGACCCACTGTCTTCGGTTCGTACGAGACAAACTTTATCAGAATAATGCGGAAACGCAACCCACAACACGTTACCCACACGACCATCGAACTACCCGACAACCTTCTGTATTTCCACAACGATAGCGTCGAGATCAACCATAGCTTTCACGAAAAAGTTAGCTGCGCCGAGCGTTTTGCTCCGCTCAACCTTTTCCTTATCATCAAAATTAGAAAACATGAGAACCGGGATGTGTTTCGTGCTTTCGTCAGCCTTTAGTTTCGCAAGCACTTCCAAGCCATCCATGCCGGGCAAAAGAATGTCGAGAACAATGATGTCGGGCTGTTTCTCTTTTGCGAGCGCAAGTGCGGCAACCCCTTCGTGAGCGGGGATAAGTTCCCATGCCTGCACGGCGAGCCTCTGCGCGATGATATCAACTAAGAATGAATCGTCCTCCACCCATAGAATCTTTTTTTTAGTCGGCATGCTTATACGTTAAGAGTAAAGTAAAATGTGGTTCCCTTGTTTTCTTCGCTGGTAAAGCGGATTGTGCCCCCATGGCTTTCAAGTATACTCTTCGCGATAAATAGTCCAAGCCCATTGCCATTCGGATCGGTGGAAATGGCATTTTTAGCACGAAGGAAACGCGTAAAGATATACTGCTGCTGGTCGGCGGGGATACCTATGCCATTGTCAGCGATTGAGCATTGCACCTGCGTACCCTGCATCTCAATCCGGACCGAAACCGCCCCTGAGGGCTTGCTGTATTTTATGGCATTCTCAATCAGGCTTTGCACCGCGACACGCACCATCTCGCGGTCAATCGACAATTTCGGTATATTTTCGTCGTGCGTAAACGTAACGGTAATCCCCCGCTCCTTTGCAACCAATGCGAGCTCAGTGATGACCTCGGAAATGAGCGCCGGAAGGTCCGTCTCCGTACGCGCAAGATCAAGAATCTTCCCTTCGCCAATCCGGGCGGCGTGCAGCATCGTATTCACGATAGTGATCATCCGCTCATTCCCCGTCTCGCATAGGGCGAGCAGCTTCTTCTGTTCATCCGACGGCTCATGCACCTTGTCGTGCATGAGCATACTAATGGCCCACTTGATGCCCGACAGCGGTGTGCGCAATTGATGCGCGACAACTGAGAGGAATTCGGTCTTGCGCTTATCGAGTTCGCGAAGTCCTTCGTTCGCCTTCTCAAGGTCTATCCGAAGAGTCTTTTCCTCCTCGTAGGATTTCCGAATCTCCGTGGTCTGTTCAGCGACTTTCTGATTCAGATTCTGATTCAGGTCGCTCAGCTGCTCCTTCTGCTGCGCCTCTTTGATAATGCTCCGTATGAACAAATAGCTGAGGAAAGCGAATGCGATAAATATGAATACTTTCCCGACAATACCGAACACCGACTCACCCAAGAATATATTGACGAACAAGACGATGGCCATCACGAGCACGAATATCTCAGCGGCAACGGTCTTCACATTCATCTGCTGGTATTTGAGTATGGAGTAGAAAATAACTGTCACGGTCGCAAGAACGGTAAAGGGACTGAGCCAGTCGAGCGAGGTAAATCCGAAACTCGGCAAAATGATGCCGACCAGACCGCTCGGCACAATTGATGCGGTCATGCCCCATAGCATGAATCGGAGATTCGTTCGCTCATGCTCGTCGAGTGCGCGCCGATACTTCCGGTACAGGACGAACAGGCCAGCCCCGGATAACCCTATGAATGCAATATCCCGAAGATGCAAGAGAGGACCTTTGATTGAAGTCCACTCTTCAGAACCGCCTACATAGAGACTGCCATATTCGATGAGGCCGGAATAATACAGGGCCACGAATGCCAATTCCAAAAGAATGAGACTTCCTGTAATCCATCCGGATACTTTTTTATCGTCAGGAAACCTCAAGCAAAAATAGAAGAAACCGGCAGCGATGAGACTCCCTAAAAAGTCACTGATACGGAACAGGTAGTCGCGCAGATCCGCAGACGTCGGGTACACGGTCCACGAGAGTATCCAGACGACCGTGACCACGAGAACCCCGACAAACACTCTCGAGGAAGGCTTCTTGCTTCCGACATAGATAGCAAGCGCAAAACTACTGACGATAACCGCAGCTATCATCATCAGCTCCGAAAGTGCCGCGAACGTTACCATGGTGTTTGCCTCAAGGCCATTTTGCATACTCTACCACGACATATTCTATGAAAATCCCACCAAGGTGCGCTCGACAAAACCAACTACAGCAGCGCACTCGCCACACGCAACGAAAGGAGCGCAACTGCGACAATCGCCGCGAAGCCAGTGGCAAACTTCACAAACTCTACGAAGAACGGTAGTGCGCGACGAGCACGCTCATTCCGCATAGTATTATTTTGTTTTTTCATCCCATTAGAAGTCCCCATACCAATGATACTAGCAAGTTACTCTAACTTCTGCGATTACAATTACGCCAACAACTATCGTACATGCGTAGAACTTCTAACGGGACTCGTACGCGGTAATAGCGGCGAGAAAGTTCTGATCGGTCTCAAGCAGTGCGGGATCCTGCGCGCGCAAGGTCGCAACGATAGCCGCCGCGGCAGTAGGATCGCCCGCAAGATATGTCACCTTCGCAAGATCATACTGCGCAACGAGATCTTCAGGCATCAGCCGCACTATCTCGCCCAGGAAGAACCGTGCCTGCGCCCAATCGCTCACACCCTCATAATAACCGACCGCCCGGCGCGCCGTCTCGACATGCGGTTGATACACGACCCTCCCCTTCTCCGCCTCAACCTTTGCTCCCTGCATATCTCCCAAAGCGCGCAGAAGCTCCGCAAATATAAAGTGCGGCTCGGAAAGAGTCGGTACGAGCGCGATATACCGACTGAGGATATCCTGGGCAGCCGCATAACCCGCTGTCCGTTGCGGTGAGTTCGGCGCATACTTATTCGCATCATTGATAGAAAGATTGACGAGGATATACCATGACTGAGCACGTTTCGGTGACAAACGAATCGCGCGTTCGAGTGCCGCAGACAACAGGTCCGCATTGGCCGTACTACCCTGCGGCGCGAGCGAGAGCACGTGAGCAAGGTAGAGCGCGGTCCGTGCATCATACGGATATCGAGCGAAATTTGCGCTCAAAATGTTAAGCGATAACGTGTACGCATTAAGAAGGTCGTTGCCCTTCAAGAACGGCACTTGGCGATGCACATAAATATCGTAGACCTGGTAGCCATACTCGACATCTCCATACGTGCCGAGCGCAATGCCGTGAGAAAAATAGGTTATCTGTCTTGAAACATCGGTAATCTGGTACGTGTATCCCTGTGCAAGATCATATGCCGCGAGCGCAGGCTGCAAAGAGACTGGAATGATACACGCCAGCAAGAGGCTCGCGACCGGCCACGCGACGATGCGCGACCACGCTGGAAGGATAGGGTTCGTGCGCGGGACTTCTGCCGAAGAAATCGCAAGAAGCGCGGCAAGGAGCGCCAGTAAAAGCCAAAAGGAAGAAATCGTAGCGAACACGAAAAAATGCTGTACGGCATACGTTATCGGAAGAAGAAAGAGAGGTCCGGCATACTTTTTCTCTCCGCGCCGTGCAAGCCGCGCGGCACCCACGAAAAAGAGCGCGATGAGCGCGAGGTACAGAAAGAGACCCGGGACTCCGTACTGCGCCGCATAGTCAAGATAGGCATTATGCGAGCGGTCAAACCAATCTTCAGAGATTTGCGTCGGATCGTAGAAACGATTGAAAAGGACATCGATATGCTCCGCGCCGCTTCCCGTCCAGGGGCTTTTTTGTATCTCGAAAAGCATATGCCGCCAGGCAAAAAGACGGTTCGCGACATCGGCGTCGTTCATAGAAATGGAAGCGATGCGCGCGACAGCAGGAAACGATGATGTCGCAAGCTCCGCGCGAAAAGCGAAGAAAAATCCCCCGAGGAGAACGACTGCCGCAAGCGCCGATGCCGCAACAGTGCGCACCTTCCCTTCCCCGGTTACTGCTCGATACGCCACCAACACACCGAAAGCAAGCGCGAGAGCGAGTATCGTGCCGCGCGTGGCAGTTAGGACTATCGCAATGCCCTGCAACCATGCGCCGACATGCACCAGCCGCCGCCAACCTTCCGGGGCATCTGCGCTCGCCGCGAGCGTCACAAAAAGAGTGATGCCGAGATACCCTGCAAAGAACGCCGCATTGCCAAGCAGACTCCCGATGCGCCCGCCCCCCATGAACCATTCGCCAATACCATAGATTGCAACAAGACTTCCGATGACCGCTCCAGCACGCAGTAGTCGCGAAAAGAATATGCGGTCGGCGTACAGCAGAATGAGGTAAAAATCAGCGACCGCAAGCGTGAGCATGAGGAGACCGTCACCGCGAATGAAGAGACTCCAGAAGCTTCGGTAGAAATCGATACCCCAGTAGCTCGTCCCGTACGCAACCAAGAGAAGCGCCGCCGGAATCCACGTCTCCCTTCGGGCAAGTCGCCCCCAGAAAAACACCTGTCCGCGCGCAACAAGAAGCACGAATGCAGCGAGTGAGACGAGACTTACCGCATAGAATAACAATGTCTTCGGAACGAGGTACGGGTAGATGACACCGCTCCACAGGATGACGGGCAGGATGACGGGAGAAAGAAGAAGCCAGGAATACGCGCGCGCTATATATTTCATTGCTTCGCTTTCAGTCGTGCTGCCTCCTCTGGGAATCTCTGCGTAAGGAAATCAAGCTGTGCATTCCGATACTGAGCGATAGAGGGAGCCAGCATGACTGCTTTCGCATAGGCAGCCGCAGCAGTGTGATACGCACCGAGCTGATCCATAAGATGCCCAAGGTTCGCATACGCGAGCGGCCGCCCCGGGTCGAGTGCGATTGCGCGATTGTAGTTTTGGTACGCACCAGCACCATCTCCGACTGATCCGTCATTGTTTCCGATACCGACGTAGAGATCATAGTCGTCATACTTCCCTTTTCCGAGAAGCCCTTTCAGGTACGCGCTGTCAGCTGTCGCTTTTGCGATGAGTCCTTCATTCCCGGAATACGTTCCTTTGAAACTCCATGAGATGATCGTGTCGGCGGAGTTAATTGGAAATGTTACGAGTGAAGATTTCGGGGCCACTGATACGGTCGTTGTCGCTACCGTTGGCGTCGTGGAAGTCGCTACGAGCGCTTCCGGCAGCAACGGCTCCGGTGCTGGTGCCTTTATGCGCCCATACCAAAGACCTCCGATGATTACTGCCCCCACAAGGAGGACGATACTGCTAGTAAGCCACTGTTTTGATGTACTTTGCATATACCGAAAAGGATACCATGAACCCCAAATCCATTTAAGTCATATTTATTGCCGCACGGAAGGTCAGACCTTCCAGAAAAGGTGGGGATAATGAAAATGGTTACCAGGGTTCGAGAGCTATTTTTTTAAACTCTGCGCCACGAGAAGACATATGCAGAGCAAGAAGCTCTTTCATTTCTTGTTTAGACGAATCACCCTCTCTGAGAAGATCGGTAAGTAATTCATCTGAGTCATCGGTAAGCAGAGATGGTACTCCAGAAATATGATCTTTGAAACTTGAAAAACGGTATTGCGATGCCCATTCCCATGCGTGATCGAAATTATCATATGCGGCAACAAGTCCTCCCGGATACATTTCGAGCACATTCTTCACAAGAATGTAGAATACGAGATAGTTCAGATGCGAATTCTCACTTACCTCTCTTGCATGATATGAACTCTGAAAGAGACTCCCTCTTTCTTTGTATTTCAGATTGAAACACATGGACAAACTCCCGCCGAAACGCTGCATGAATTTTGCCGTTCCACCATCACGCACCTCCTGTATGAGCAGATGAAAATGATTTGAAAGAAGTGTCCACGCAAGAATATGCACAAGTGGCTCACGCTCTGGCCAATGTGAAGGACGCTCGAAGAGTGGTAGCCGTGCCGTTTCTTGATGCCAATAAGAATCCGTATGGGTATCATTCAATAGAAAAAGTGATTTAACAAAACGATGCTTGTCTCCAAAATCACGTACAATATCTGTTCCGCGTGCGCCACGATTGGTCACATGAATGACCGAGCCAACAGAGAAAGGTTCGACTCTCATACAAAAAAAATACAACGGAATCGTCTCGGAAGGTCAGACCTTCCGAGACGATTGGGGATAACGAAACAAATACAAAAACCGCCCTGAGGGGCGGTTTTTGTATAAAAGAAAGAACCCCCTTGCGGGGGTTCTTTCTTTGCTAGGCCAATTTCCTAGCTGGAGGACATTCTCCTAACTTACGTTAGACGAATTTCCTAAACACTAGCTCACTAGATCGTCGCGGTAAGGCTACCGACCGTCAAAGGAAGATTCTTGACGAGGTAATCATTGGTCCAGTCCGAAGTCGATACAGTGTGTACCGCGCTGATGACTGAACGATCAGACCAGACGAGGGAGTTCGCTGAGGATCCCGATGCGCCAGCGAGAGTACCGCCGATGTCGCCTGCACCCGTCGAGACTGAGCTCGTTGGGTTTGCAACTGAGATATCGAGCGAGTAGCCGCCTGAAGCAGAGAGTCCACCAACTGTCGTACGGAGTTCATACGTCTTTGACGTACCTGCGGCAATCTGCTGCTCGCTGGTAGGCTCGAAGACGATAACACCCGTCGTTGCAGCTGCTGCAAACAACTGCGTCTGAAGAGCCTGGGCACCGGTTGTGGTTGCGAAGTTACCCGCAACTGCATTTGCGCCATCGTAGAGCTTGATCGTCGTCGTCGCGTCGAGCGTGACTGCTGCAGTCTTGCTGACCGTGAAGACAATCTTGTTCCAGCTGATGTCGCCTGCTGCATCTGCAGTGACCTTCACGCGACCGATAACCTTGTTCGTGCCGTTTGCAAGAATAGAGCTATCAAGCGCGACTGCCGAGAGAGTCGCGATCGACTTTCTGACATACATCGTACCCTTGCCGGTCGTTGCTGCTGAGTTTAGGTCAGCAGACGAGCTGGTAAGCGTCGTGTCGGAAGCGCCTGAGGAGTCGACGGCCTTGAAGCCCTCGTCACCATCAAGCAAGACCGAGATCGCTGCACCCGACGTTGCACCTGAAGCTATCGTCGGGATACCGACGTAGACATCAAGGTTCGAGTCCGTGTTCATCGGCACGTTGAACGAGAGACCGGTAAAGGTCGCCGTTGCGTACGTCTGGGTACCACTCGAGAGAGCGAGGGCCTGCGTTGCAGAACCGCCCGTCCACTTGAGGGTAACCGCCGTAACGCTCGTCGCGGCATTTGCCGGGATCTTCACCTTTACTTCCTGAACCGTGTATGGCGAGTACTGAGCCGTGAAGCGGAACGAGCCGACCTTCACTTCTGCAGAACCTGCAATAACGTTCGCGGAATCAGGCGTTGCACCGGTGTTAACCGCTGCCGTAAGCACTGCTGTGCTGACCGTAATCGTCTGAAGCGTCGGAGCCGAAGCGACCGTTACCGAGTTACCCGTGACAGAACCGATACCACCCGTTGAGGTCGTAACGGACGCTGCTGGGATAGCGCCGATATTGGTACCCGACTTGACGTTCGCGATGACGTTGATCGTCTTCGTTGCAGAAGCGGAGAGATTGACGCCGCTAACTGAGAACGAGTTGCTCGTCGAGACCGAAGTCTTCGTCGAGCCAATCTGAGCACCCGTCGCATTGTCGACGAGGCGGAGGTCAGTCATCGTCGAAGTGACTGCGGAAGCGAAGTCAACAACGATCGAGTTCACATTTACCCCTTCCGTAGAACCGGTCGAGAGGGTGAAGGAACCGATCTTCGCGTCATTTGTACCGGCGATGATCGTCTGGTTCGAGTAACCAGAGTACTTCGTTGCGGTGAGCGACGACGAGGAGATCGTGATCGTGTTACCCGTTACGTTGCTGATTGCGGAAGCAATCCGGTTGCCCGAACTGATACCATCTGTGTCAGCAACTGCGACGGATACGCCGACGTATGCCGTGTTTCCGTTTGTGAACGAGCCGCTAGCTGCAGTCTTCGCATCGGCGTAGATTTCCACAATCGCGGTCGTGCCGTGCTTGAGGATCATCTGAGAACCGAGAGTGAAGACTGTGCCGGAACCCGTGAGGTCCTGGGTCGAGCCGACCTGAACACCGTTCAAGAAGACCTTACCGTTATCAAGACCAGCATTGCCCGTCGATGTTGACGAGGCAGTAATCTGCTCAATCTTGAGATCGTCACCCGTTGCGCGGAACTCGAACGTGCCCCACTTCACACTCGTCGAATCAACCGCCACGTTTGACGTAGGGGAGTTCGCTGCGCGTGTGACGGAGAGCGCGACACCGTCAACCTGGTTTGCAGTCACAGCCGCGAGCGAGCCCGTCGGAGTGATGCCTGCATTGAGGTCAGCGTCGAGGAAGCGGACGTCAGCCGAACGGCGGATCTGGAAGTCAAATGACTCACCTGAACCACCGACGATGTCAGCGTTCAAACGGATTTCAGCGGCACCCGTCTCAAGACGAACTGGATGCGCCGAGAAATCAAAGGTTACCTTGTTATTCGTCGTTGCTGCAGCCGTACCAACCTGAACTCCCTTCACAAAGAGTTTCAAGTTCTGGAAGTCTGTGTCAACAGACGAGCCGCGGTTCGTAAGCGTAATCGCTTTGAGGAAAACAGCGCGTGTTCCTACCGTTGCCGTCGTCTGGAAGACCGTCGTGTCATTTCCTGGAGCAAAGGAGCTGCCAGTCGGAGTTACCGTGCTGAGAACAACCGTTGCGAGCGTAGCAGACGAGACCGTCTGGGTGTAGCTGTTGATTGGGAACGAGACAGACGAGTCAAGCGTACCGGTCGAAGCGACCGAGACAAGCTGGACACCGACCTGCATGCCGCTCGATGCTGAACCGAGGTCAGCACGAACCGCGATCGTCTTCGTGCCACCGGCCGGAACTGTGAAGATACCGGTCGTGTCATTGAAGCTGAAAGCGGAGTTGCTGAGACCTGCGGAGTCAGTGATGCGAGCCTCGCCATCGAAGAGGTAGACATTGGTAAGCTGTGCGTCCGTCGAAACGCCGATGCGCTTGAAGGAAGCACTCGTCACCTTGATGTCTGCACCGGTTGGGTTCGCAAAGGTGTACTTTGCGATTTCACCAGCCGACTGGCTCTGGACGAGAGCGACATTGTTTGGCGAATCCGTTGCGAGCGAGACCTTGAGGCCGTTGCCCGTTATCGGAGTCGTCGTGGTGGTGGTCGTGCCGCCTGTCGTCGAAGTTGTGCCGCTGAATGCTGCACGAGACTTCGCACCGAAGTAGCCAGCTGCAGGACTGATGCCCTTAGCCTTCTGCCATGCGATCACAGCGGCCTTCGTGAGCGGGCCGAAAGAGCCCGTCGCGTTTGCCGTCATGTAGCCGCCCGCCTTGAGAGAATTCTGAAGGCAAGTGACTTCTGCACCCGTCGAACCGACCGTAAGGTCTTTCGTGAGGGAGCAAGCCGATGACGACGGAGTTGTCGCTACCGGTGCGCTGCCCGTAAGGGAAGCCTGTACGTTTGCGATTGTCGATGCATCAGCACCGAACGATGAGAGAAGCGAGAGAATCGACGAGACTTGCGCGCTCGACAGTGCCGCCGCGTGCGCCATAGGCGCAAGTGCGAGCATTGACGTCGCCATCGCGAGTCCGGTCGCTACTGCCGCGACCTTTGCGATCGCTTTTGTAGTTGTTATTTGCATAACGATTGTTAAGAATTTAAGGCGCACATAATAATCAAGTAAGGGAGCTGCATACGCTAAAGCGAATACAGCTCTTGAGCAAGCACGTTCACTTTCACACTATCCCACAGCGTACGGTATCGACCAGTACACCATGGGTTAGTTGGTAAGGATTGATGGTCCAGCCCCAGTTTTGCAGCACGAAAATAAATGCTTGCGTATCTTGCAGCAAAACTGGAGCTGGACTATTCAGTTATCAAAGTACGCCCCTCCGGATTCGACTTCGCTCACCGCAGGTGGAACAAAAGTCCCCAGAAGGACTAAGAGCCAGTATATAACGGGAACGCGAATTCCTCACTACCGGCATGTGGATAACAACGAGGAAATAAGCACGTAAAATAGGCCTCCGTCGTCCGCCAGATGGCGGAGACAAATCGGCCTTTAATTACCTACGTATACCCCCAGTCGGTACCACGAGAGAATACTAGCAAAAACACCCCCCTAAGTCAAAAGCTGCTCAATACAATATATAGGAACGCGCACCGACCTCTACAAAGTTTCCTTTACCTTGTTTATGGGTAGTTAGGCGAGAGAGTAAACGCTCCAGCGGCGTTCTCCCTGTTTTAAGACCATACCTGCCTCAATAAGGGCAGTAAGTTCACGTTGAATCGTCTTCTCGGAGACGCCTCGTATAAGGGTGGAGATGTCTTTTATGCTTGCTGTCCCTTTACTCCTTATAACGGACAATACTGATTCACGCCTGTCCTTTATGTGAATGTCTGATACGCTTTCCGTGTCTTTTACATGTCCTTTACCGATTTCTGGCGCCCTTGGCGCGGCACGCTTTGCTACCACAGGACTTTTCACCGAGCTCTGAGTAACTTCTTTTTTCGATGCATTCTTTGCGATATCGGAGAGCGTCAATGACTCATCGAGAAGGAGTCGCGGCTCTTCATACGCAGCTACTTCTTTAAGCAGATTATGCGTCTCATGGGCGATGATGTCGGCATTCATAGCGGAAAGGAAGCCGCCCATGCGCGACATGGAAAGGAGGGACGAGAGCGCGAGCAATTCGCGAGAAAGTGCGACGCGAGAGGATGCTGGCGGCAGTATCGCCGCGTCGACGAGATTGATCGCGACAGCATCGATTCTGTTCCGTAAAGACTCTGAACCAACGAAGGCGGGAGCGATGAGATGGATAGCTTTTGCGAGCCGTTCGGCCTTTTTATATATAAAAACTCTTCGTATGTCCTTTTCAAAAATGTTATTAAATATGCTTTTTTCTAGGACAAAATCTTCAGCGCGAACGTCTTTACCTTTCATCTGGGTTTGCCGGATTTCAGTGCCGTGTCCTATACCTGATAGTCCATGTCTCATACTTGTATCGGACAGTATACTCCCGCATCGGTGCCTCGCAACTTACGCGCAAGAGTCTCCCCCACTCTCTACGCTTCCAAGAGGCGCAAATGCTACAATAGTCTCTATATATGAGTCGTAAAAACAGCACTGCAAAACAACGCGGTCGCGGTCGCGAAGAAGAGATTAAAGAATACGACACGCTCATTCGCTATGCATCAGCAATCGTGCTTCTTGCGGCAGGTGTCCTGCTCCTTCTTGCGATCTTTGGCGCAGCGGGCCCGGTTGGCGCAGCAGTCTTCGCCGCAAGCTATGCGGTCGTCGGCATCGGCGCTTTCCTCCTACCAACGGCACTCATCCTCGTCGGACTCTATGCAGGCTTCGGACGACCGACCCTAGAACCTCTCACTGCTTCTGGTCTCCTTATCCTCTGCGCATCCGTCCTTGCTTTCGCAGGACTCTTTCCTGACACACATTTCGGCGGCATGGCTGGCACCTGGGAAGGACAGTTCCTCTCCGGCTTCTTCGGCTTTTGGGGCGCTGCGGTACTCCTCATCGCGACCATCGCTATCGGCATCGCCGTCGTGAGTGACGTCGAAGCCATCGCCGAGTTCATCAGTGAGAAGGCGCTTTCGCTCTGGGATGCGCTTCGCGCGCGTATCGGACAAAGAGAAGAGCCTGAAGAAGAGGATCTTGCTGTCGTCGGCCTACCTGATGAAGATGAGGAGGAATATGAAACGGAAGAAAATGAGACTGAAACCGAAGTGCCGGTTGAGCGCGAGCCGACTATAAACGTCTTCAACCGTGCTGGAGGTGCCCAAGGAACCGGCATCGCGAACTTCGATGCGGAGTATGAAGCCCCTCCCCTCTCAATCCTCGGTGCGGACCGCGGGAAACCGGGTGTCGGCGACATTAAGGCAAATGCAAACATCATCAAGCGCACGTTCCAGAACTTCGGCATTAATCTCGAGATGGATGAAGTCTCGGTCGGCCCGACCGTCACACGCTACGCCGTAAAGCCAGCCGAAGGGGTACGCCTCTCCAAGATCGTCTCGCTCGCAAACAATCTCGAGCTCGCACTCGCAGCGCATCCAGTACGCATCGAGGCGCCAATCCCAGGAAAGTCTTTGGTCGGTATCGAAGTACCAAACACCGTCAAAGCGATGGTCGGTCTCGGCGGTATCCTCAGCGCGCCTGAGTGGAGCGACAGCGACAAGCCGCTTCTCGCCGCGCTCGGCCGCGACATCACAGGCACGCCGCACTACGTCAACATCGCGAAGATGCCGCACGGACTTGTCGCTGGCGCGACGGGCTCCGGCAAGTCGGTCGCGATTCACGCGATCATTACCTCACTTCTCTACCGGAACGGCCCGAACCAGCTCCGCTTTATCATGATCGACCCGAAGCGCGTCGAGCTGACCGCCTACAACGGCATTCCTCACCTTTTGACTCCAGTCATTACGGACCCGAAGAAAGCCATCTTCTCGCTCAAATGGGCGGCAAAAGAAATGGAACGTCGCTACAATATCCTTGAAGCGGAGAAAGTGCGCGACATCGGCTCCTACCACGCGACCATCTTTGAGCCAGCGAAGAAGAAAGGTGCCGAGGAGATGCCAGAAGCGATGCCGTATATCGTCATCGTCATCGACGAACTTGCGGATATCATGCAGAGCTATCCGCGTGAACTCGAAGCGTCCATCGTCCGCCTGGCGCAAATGTCACGCGCGGTCGGCATCCACCTTGTGCTTTCCACACAGCGACCGTCGGTCAATGTCATCACCGGCCTCATCAAAGCGAACGTGCCGACCCGCATGGCGCTCCAAGTCGCCTCCCAAATAGATTCGCGCACCATCCTCGACGGCGCGGGCGCGGAATCACTCCTCGGTGCGGGCGACATGCTCTATCTCTCAAGCGATATGCAGAAGCCGGTACGCATTCAAACGGCTTTCATCAGCGAAGCTGAAGTGAAGAAAGTCGTGAGCTATATCAAGACCAACAATGCCGGCAATCTCTCAAGCATCGATTTCGGAAATAGCGGCACGGGCTCCGTCGCCGAGGCCAATGACGTCATCGGGCTTATCAATGGCAGTTTTGACGATGAAGATATCGACGACGACCTGTATGAGGACGCGCGCACCGCCGTCGAACAGGCCGGACGCGCATCGACCTCGTACCTGCAGCGCAAGCTGAAGATTGGCTACTCACGCGCCGCACGACTCATGGACGTCCTCGAAGCGAAAGGTGTCATTGGCGGCGCCGATGGCTCGAAGCCGCGCGAAGTGCTCACGACCGCTGCTGGCGGCAGACCGAGCACAATCGCGACCCCTGACAGCCCTCAAAACGAAGAAGAGGACCTCTTCTAGCGAGTGCAATGACGAAATACCTCCTCGTCGCGGTTCTACTCATCCTCGGAGGCTACGGCAGTATCGAAGCCTGGCCGCTTATCGCGGGACCCGCACTCGACATTACTTCCCCCGCAGATAATGCGTCGTTCCCGGGAGGCATCGTAGACATCCGCGGCGAGGCTGGGCGCGCAGCACAACTTACACTCAATGGCGCACCGCTCCTGCGCGACCAGAATGGTGTCTTTTCGTCAACTCTTACCTTTCCCCGTGGAGGCTCTATACTTACCTTTGTAGCCGCCGACCGGTTCGGCAGGACCGTGACGGCGACGCGTTCTATTTTCGTACCAGCTGACACTTCGGTCGGCTCCCAAACATCAAACGTCGGAGATAATTAATAACCTACTATGGCCTTCAAACCAAAAAAAGAGAAAGTGCTCAAGACCGTTACTGCAGCGAGTGAAGACAAGAGTGAAAAACAAAAGTCCATCGACCAGGCATTGAAAGAGATCCGCACGAAGTTTGGTGATGAAGCGATTTCAACCTACGGCTCTGGGGCGCCGCAGAAGATACCAGTAATCGCGACCGGCTCCATCGGACTCGATGCTGCTCTCGGGGTCGGCGGTCTTCCCCGCGGACGTATCATCGAGATCTTCGGTCCGGAGTCGAGCGGTAAGACGACACTCGCGCTCCACGTCATAGCTGAAGCACAGAAAGCCGGCGGCATCGCGGCATTTGTCGACGCCGAGCATGCGCTTGATCCGGAATATGCGCGTCGCATCGGCGTGAAGCTCTCTGAGCTCCTCATCTCGCAACCGGACACGGGTGAGCAGGCGCTCGACATCGTCGAATCATTGGTCCGAAGTGGCAATGTCGACGTCATCGTCATCGACTCCGTCGCAGCACTGACACCAAAAGATGAGATTGAAGGAGAGATGGGTCAGCAGCACATGGGCAAACAGGCGCGGCTCATGAGTCAGGCGCTCCGCAAGCTCACGGCGATTGCCGCACGAAGCAAGACAATCGTCATCTTCATCAATCAAATCCGCATGCAGATTGGCGTCATGTTCGGTAACCCGGAAACGACGCCGGGCGGCAAAGCGCTCAAGTTCTACACCTCCGTCCGCCTCGACATCCGCCGTATCGCGTCGATAAAGAAAGGCGAAGAAGTAGTCGGCGGTCGCGTGCGCGTAAAGGTCGTAAAGAACAAAGTCGCCGCTCCGTTCAAGACGACCGAATTCGACCTGCTCTACAACGAGGGCATCAGCCGCGAAGGAGAGCTCATCGCGCTCGGCGAAAAGTTCGACCTGGTCGCGAAGTCTGGCGCTACCTACAAAATGGGCGACACGAAGCTCGGCGTCGGCTATGACGCTTCACGCACCTTCCTTCGCGAAAACAAAGACGTCTCAAAAGAGCTTTTGAGACAGATCAAAGGGAAACTCACAGAGGCATAGTCGCGAGTACCGCGACTATATCTTCGTCAGACAGTCTTACGAAACAAAAGGCTTGCGAGAAAACGCGCCACCTCGTGACAAAGGTAGATGAATGAGGCGACTGTCAGTGCCGCGAATACCTGCACAATAAAGCGGGTGTGCGTGAACGCCGCGATGAAGAATGCCGGCAAATGCGACCAGTCCGTGGGAGCATTTTGAAACACTCGGGAAACCCAGACTTCCCTGCCGATCCCCCACAGCGTCGCACCAAGCGTCAGTGCCGCAAGGACTACGGTTGAAATGATAAGCCCCAAGATACGGATGAGGCGTACGCGGCGCATCACAATGCGCTCCAGATCAGATGGGTTATTCATAGTGTTGTTTGTCATAGGTTTGTTTAAAAAGCTTTTTTGCGCGATGAATGCGCGTCTTCACCGCAGGAATCGAGAGCTGTTCTGACGCCGCAATCTCTTCCTGTGTCTTTCCTTCGATGAATTGCAGACGCAGTATCTTTGCAGCAGTCTCCGGAAGTTTCGATAGTGCCGCCAAGACTTCGCTCCGCAGAGACAAATCCTCAAGGAATTCCGCTCGAGTATCCGGCAACGATTCATAGTGCTCCGGAAGAAGCTCTGCTCGTTTCCCAAATTCATTCATCTTCACGCGATACTTCGTATACGCGACGCGATTGAGGATAGTGTACGCCCACGAAGAAAACGTCGCCCCTGCCTGCGGCTGATATTTGTCCGCATAGAGATACATCTTAGTAAACGCATCCTGAACCGCTTCCTCTGCGTCTTCCGTACTCTTCAGTATCATCCGTGCGCGACGAAGAAGTGGTGCCTCGTAACGGCGGACGAGAATAGCGAACAGTTCTGGCTCCTTACGCGATCGTGCGAGCACCACAGCGTCCGAAAGCGCGTTTAGGTCCTCGGTAGTTGAAAAACTCATGATGCCCTGTATCATACTCTTATCCCCGTGAGATAACGAGCTTGGTCGTTTCGTAACCTAAAGAGACCTTCATGGTTCCTAGCGGTTCAGAGACTGGCTTTCGACAACTCGTATCTCATGGGGTACTTTTTATAACGAACATTATCAAACCTTAGTTTCAGAACCATGGCCGTACTCTCGTATAACGAAATCCTCAAAGGCAGCATCATCAACTACAATAGTGAGCCCTATGAAGTGCTTTCGGCGCACATCTTCCGCATGCAGCAAAGAAAGCCGGTCAACCAGACCAAGCTCCGCCACCTCATCACCGGGAAGGTAACCGAAATCTCGTTCCACCAGAATGAGACGGTGACCGAAGCGGACATTGACAAGATGCAGGCGCAGTACCTCTACTCGAACAAGACCGAGAGCTGGTTCGCTGAGGAAAGCAATCCAAAGAATCGCTTTTCTTTCCCTATGGAATCCGCCCATGACAAAGTGCAGTGGCTCATGCCGAACACCTTGGTTGAAATTCTGACCTATGAAGAGAAGCCGATGACGATAAAAATTCCCGTGAAAGTCGAGCTTCAAGTGAAAGACGCGCCGCCAGCAGTAAAAGGCAATACGGTCTCGGGCGGCAATAAGCTCGTTGAGCTTGTAACCGGCGCAAAAGTAAATGTTCCGCTCTTCATCAACACGGGCGACATCATCCGCATCAATACCGATTCAGGTGACTATACCGAGCGCGTCGAGAAAGCGTAAATAGGTGGAGAACGAAAAACCGCCTCTCGGCGGTTTTTCGTTCTCCCCTGAGCCGCGCTTATGCAGCGACGTACGGAAGGAGCGCCATATAGCGCGCATGCTTGATAGCCTGTGCGATATCGCGTTGCTTCCCTGCCGGTACGCCAGTGCGCTTCTTCGCGAGAATCTTCGCGTGCGGACTGGTAAACAGCTTCAAGTAAGCGACATCTTTGTAGTCGATAAATTTCTTGAGCTCAACTTCTTCGCGTTCAGATTGGTATGCCATAAAAATGATTTAAAAAGGAATATCTTCCGGATTGATCTCCTCGTCCGGGTACTTAATAGTCTCGCCCTCCTTCGGCACCGACTGCTCCTCTGGGGCGCTCTGTCCTGCGCCCGCGCCACCCTTAGCCCCATCAGCACCGAACTGGAACGTATCGACGACGATCTCGGTACGATAATTCTTCTTGCCACTCTCTTTGTCGTCCCACGTACGCGTCTGAAGGCGTCCTTCAATGAAAAGCGGACGACCCTTTTTGCAGTACTGCGCGATGACCTCTGCCGTGCGACCGAACGCGACGACATTGTGAAATTCAGTCGTTTCCTGCTTCGCACCGTTCTTATCCTTAAAAGTACGGTTCGTCGCGAGTCCAAAGTTTGCGACCTGACTGCCGGACGGGAGCGCCTTTAGCTCCGGATCGCGGGTGAGATTTCCGTAAAGGATTACTTTGTTGAGATACATGATTTATATGACCGCGCCCTCAAGTGCTGCATCGAGTTCAGCACCAAGAACCGCCTCAGTGTCTTCTGCACGCTCCGGCGCCTTCTTTGCGAGGTCGCGCACTTCGAGCGAGTGACGCGCCGCATCCTTAGTCGTCAAGAGATCAATAAAGCGGAAGATGCGCTTGTCAGCATGCGCTACCTTGAGCACCTCAGCGTGATCCTCTGCGGATGTCTCGTAGACGATCCATGCAAAGTATGCGGAATCGAAATCGCGACGGCCGGCGACCTCCTGACGGGAAATCGTGTAGGCAAGCTGGACCTTCTCCGGCTCGCTCTCAGCAACGACCATACCCTTTTCAGTGATGACGCCGCGCATCGCCTGGTACGCCTTCTTTACTTCCTCAATAGGCAGTGCCGAATCAAGATGAAAACCGAGCTCGTAGACGCGAGACTCCGAACCCTCGCTCGCGAGAGTATCTTGTGGGCGCACTTCCTCCTCCTGATTTTTAGCCATAGTAGCGGCATCGTAGCACGGGATTTTAGCGCTCGCAAGGTAATGTATGAGGCCACCCACTTTTGCACTCCGCGGGTAATGTCTTCGGGTCTAACGATATCATGAACTGAAGCGGAGAAAGCTTGTTCTGGAAGGCGAAGTGTACCCGCTCGCTGTTGTACCAGAAGAGCCATGCAAAAAGCT
>JAPLWH010000021.1 GCA_026396715.1 Candidatus Kaiserbacteria bacterium | reverse complement strand
GTCCACCAAAGGTTTTGATACAAATTAAAGATTGGTCGGTTTTGCTCTGCCGATAAAGGAAGTTATCCGTGCTCTCGCGAATCTGGGAATCTGATTGGATGTCTGGTATGGTTGAGCGTGCCCGCGCTCTTGGCTCAGCCCCGACGTTACAGTCGGGGAGCCGACCGAAAGCGTCGGCTTTGGTCAGGGTGGTTTGCGCTCTTAGCTCAGTTGGTTAGAGCGTCCGCCTCACACGCGGAAGGTCGCAAGTTCGAATCTTGCAGAGCGCACAAGCGGAGCTTGTAGGGCCGCAAAAGAGGTGTCTTGTGTCGGGCTGGCGTATGCCGGTAGTACATGCGATTCGGGTTCGTAAAGACCGGGTTCGATTCCCGGCAGCCCGACAGAGGACATCTCTCAGAATGGGCCACATAGTTAGTATGCTAACTTATACCAAGTAGGGTGTGCCGGGAATCGAATGCCGGAGCTATGTTCGGCTAGCAAGCCGAACCGCGAGGCGGGGCCGAGAAAATTCGTGAGTGGCGACGAACGAATTATTCGTGGCCGAAACCGTAATCGGGGTTCCCGGCAGCCCGACAGAGGACATCTCTTAAACACAATGAACTATACCTTTTGGCGCAAAATGTTCGGAGGATTGCTTATGATCCTCGGCGTGCTTGCGCTCATAACTCCTTTTACGCCCGGAGCATGGCTCATCTTCATCGGGGCGGAGATACTCGGCATAGGGCTTCTCACGCGCGCAAATGTTCGCCTCGTGTATGAAAAGACGAGGGAGAGGATTCGCGAGTGGATGCGGAAGCGGGATGCCCAGGAGGAACAATAGCCGTGAATTTCGTTTTTTCGTATGCTAAAATCGCCCGCACGGGACTATACAGTCCCTCGTTTAGGAAGAAATAAGAATGAATGCAGACATTCTTCACCCTGCCTCACTCAGGGCCTATATAGAAATGCCTATATAGTTCCTCGTTCGGAGAATAAGAATGATTGAAGACACTCATTCTTATTTCCTCACTTCGGGCCTATAGTAAAGTGGTATTACGCGTCATTCGCATTGACGAGGCTCGGGTCCGATTCCCGATAGGTCCACAAAACAAGGACATGATATAGTGCGATTTTATGAGAACAGATATCGTGCATCCGGGGGCGGACAAGCTCCGGTACGAAATACGCGAAATCGTCGCGGTCGCAAAGCAGGTTGCTGAAGCCGGCATACCGATCGTGTGGGAGAACATCGGCGACCCGGTCGCTAAGGGCGAAGTGCCGCCTGCGTGGATACGGAAGATCATCAGCGATACGCTTAAAGAAGATCTGACCTTCGGTTATTCACCGACGAAAGGACTCGATGAGACCCGTGCGTACATCGCGCGCGAACGGAATTTTGAGGAGGGCATTCAGATAACGCCAGACGACATCCTTTTCTTCAATGGACTGGGTGACGCCATCTCGCATTTGTATCGGAATCTCAATCCACACGCGCGAATACTCGGCCCCGACCCAGCGTACCCGACGCATTCGTCTTCCGAAGCGGCGCATGCGGATAAACCGCACCTCACGTATCATCTTGACCCTGAAAATAGGTGGCGGCCGGATCTCGCGGACATGGAAGCGAAGCTACGGGCGCATAAAGACATCGCTGGCATCCTCATCATAAATCCGGACAATCCGACGGGCTTCGTGTATCCGCAGGAGACGATACGCGCTGTCGTCGCGCTCGCGAAGAAGTATAAGCTTTTCATCATCTCTGATGAGATCTATTCGAACCTCGCGTATGAAGGAAGCGGTATGCACAAGCTCGCGTCGGTCATTGACGGCGTGCCGGGCATCGCCATGCGGGGCATCTCGAAGGAGTTTCCGTGGCCGGGCGCGCGCTGCGGATGGATCGAGTTTTATAATCGCGACAAAGACAAGAATTTCGATCGCTATGCGCACTCGATTGTCGCGTCAAAGACGCTTGAGGTGTGCTCGACCACGCTTCCACAGCGTGTGCTGCCGAAGGTGATGGGGGACGCACGGTACTATCCGTATCTCGCGAAGCGCACACGCCGCTATGAGCGGCGCGCTGAGTACGCCCACGAAATACTTTCAAAGATTCCGAGCATCATCGTACATAAGCCGCAGGGCGCATTTTATATGACCTGCGTTTTCCGAAAGGGGACGCTCAAGAAGAATCAGTCGCTCTCGGTGCGGAATGATCTGAAAAAGTTTATTGACTTGCGCCTGAAGGGCGCATCTCCAGACAAACGTTTCGTGTATTACTTGCTCGCATCTACCGGCATTTGCGTCGTTCCGCTCTCTTCCGGCTTCAACTCATCTCTCCAGGGGTTCCGATTCTTGCTTCTCGAACAAAACGATGCGCGTTTTAAAAAGACCATCAAGACCATTGCCAAAGGCATTGTTGATTATCTGGCATCGTAAACGGGCGTGATAAGATATTCGGCATGAAAGGCATGTCGAAATCGAACAAAAAACATGAACCGACGATTGCGGACGTGCTCGATGCTGTACAGACTGGATTCTCTCGTCATGAAGATATTCTTACCGAACTTCAGACTGGTTTTGCTCGTCATAAAGATGTCCTCATTGAATTGCAGACCGGATCCGAACGACATGAGCGCATTCTCACTACTCTCCACGAAGGTCAACAGAACCTGAGCGAGCAGTTGAAGAACGCTGGCCGACGCCTGGCCAACACGCAGAACAGGAATGTCACGCGCACCGGCGTGAAGGAAAAATTTTCAATCCTCGATCATGAACGTCGTATTCGGCACCTCGAAAAGACCCGTTCCTAAAACTTGAAGCGCAAAAACCCGCCTCCCGAAATGGGAGGCGGGTTTTTGCTTTACGTCCTCTCTCGTATTAGCTCAAATGCGCCGAGACGAGCTTCGTCATCTCGAACATCGTGACCTCGGCCTTGCCGCCGAAGATCAGCTTCAGCTTCTCATCCGCGAGGATGTTGCGCTTGTTCTTCGGATTCTGGAGATCGTGTTTCTTGATGTAAACCCAAATCTGCTTAACTACTTCGGTGCGCGGCATCGGGCCTTTGCCGACGACTGCTTCCAATTCCGGAGAAAGGGTAAGCGGTTTTGAGAGAGCTGCATTTATTGCCATAGGGAATGTAATTCTATTAATACTAATGGACTGACCTAGTATATAGCATAGATTGCAGGGCAATGCCTCTGAGGCCATGCCGCTGTTGAGACCAGCGAGTTTGACATAGGGTAATGATTTTTAGTATAACTAACGCCAGAGTACTTTGATTTTGCAGCGAAGAAAGAGTGTAGCTGAGCCTATTCCGGTTCCGGCCGCCATAAACCGTATTGAAAAGGAGGTCGTGCATGATGACGAATGCAGCGAAGCCCCGCAGTCCATTCTCTGTGATCGCAGTAATCAAACTCGGTGCAGTCCGCGAGAAGAAGACAAAATCGTGCTTCATGGACAAACAGTTTATGTCGCGCCGTGATGAGGATCTCGATAACATGCTTCCACCCGTTCAGCCGCGAGCGGATGCGTGCGCCGTTACTGTCCTCGCACCCATGCGCGAGGGTTCGTATCCCGAATGGACGGCCATGCTCTTCCGCATGTCTCCGAAATCCTCAATCGAGGGTCTTGCGATGCATCTCGCGAAACGCGGATATCTCGTGACTCTGCGCCAAGTTGAAAAAATAGTTGAAACCCAGATGAGTACAGAATTGGTCGGCATAAGCACCGACGGGTCTGGTAACTTTTTCTTCGTAAAGAATGCGGTCGGGACGATTTCAGTCGGCGTCTTGTGCCGCGGCCGATGTGATTGGGGCGTGAGCCTTCATCGGTTTGATCGCAAGATTCTTCAGAATACTGCAGGACGTCTCCTTATCCCAAACGCAAACATAAAATTATTTACACCCTAAGCCCACCCTCTTCCGCACAATGCGGGGGAGGGTGAATTCTTGTAAGAAGAGGATTGTCCTCTCCTTACATTTGCTAGATATGAAATTGGCGTATACTGGGGGTATGACTTTCGAAGGTAATGGAGGAGAGGATACTGGCGCATCTGTCCCGCCACATTTTGAGATACCGCATTATCACGGGGATGAGACGCGGGTTCTTTTTGTCATCGGCGCGATTGTTCTCATTGTTGCGCAATCAATCGGCGCTGAGCTTCCAATCTCTACTCTCGGATCCGTTATCGGCGCCGTTGTGCTAGTAATCGCTGCTGGTATCACGAATCCGGGCCAAAATCAGATTCACTGGGCGAACGCTATTATTGCCATCATTGGTGCGCTCCTGTTTGGTACGGCCGCCGTGGACCATTATCGCGCAGGGGTAAGCTTTTTCGATTCATCTTTCGTCTACATCGAGGCGCTCACAATCCTCTCGCTCGTCGCGCTTTACTTCACGACGCGAACTATCCGTGGCCTCAGTCAGCGCCCAGATCTTTCCTAAATTTTTAATATGTCTGTCCAGAGTTTTCTCATCAATCAATACGCGAAGTGGAAGTTGAAGGACGTGCCTGAGGCGCAGCGCGAGCAGATGACCGCGCTCATCACGAAGGATCCGCAGCTCTTTAAGAAGATCGGCGAGGAGATTGAGCGTCGCAAGAAAGGTGGCGAGAGCGAGATCAAAGCATCGATGGAAGTCATGAAGAAATACCGCGTCGAGCTTTCTGCGCTCATGCAGCAGAAGTGATATGCCGACACCCGTCTCTCTTTTCGTCTCCCTGCAAGCGCTCGGAGCAGCCACAGGCGCTCTTTCAGTGATCTGGAGTGAGATTACCTACATCCGCGCGATGCGCGACGGGGCAATCGACGTCGCTGAGCGCGCGCATCTCCGCGTCATAGCGAGCGGACTGCGCTTCGGCATGCTGCTCCTCTTGCTCGCATCATTTGGTCTTGTGGTTATGGCGTACGTGCTCAAAGCGACGGCGCAGCCCGCCCTGACTGCGAGCTATTGGACCGTCATCATCCTTTCGCTTCTTATCATCGGTGTCTCGTGGGCGCTCTCGCGCCGGCGCATCTCTTTCGCGCTCGGGAGCGCAGCTGTCTTCACGGCGTGGTGGTTCCTCGCGTACCTTACGTTCGGATGGCTACCCCCGCTCTCGTTCGGTGCCGCAGTCGCATTTTACGTCGTCGCGACCGCAATATTCTACGCTCTGCTGGCTTCTGCACGTTGGCTTTCCTTGCGTAAAAGCTAAAGTGGCCTTAGGGTGTTTGTATGTTGAAAATCGGAATCGTTGGACTTCCTAACGTCGGCAAATCGACGCTTTTTAATGCACTCACGAAAGCGAGCGTACCGGCGGAGAATTATCCGTTTTGCACCATCGACCCGTCGGTCGGTGTTGTCGGCGTGCCGGACGCGCGGCTCGCGGTGCTCGCGGAATTTTCCAAGACGGGGAAGATTATCCCTGCGGCAATCGAGTTCGTGGATATCGCCGGCCTCGTGAAAGGCGCTGCGACCGGCGAAGGTCTCGGGAATCAGTTCCTCGCGAACATCCGCGAGACAGATGCAATACTCCAGGTTGTTCGCTTTTTCGACGATCCGAACGTGTTGCATGTCGAAGCGGTCATCGAGCCGTACAAGGACATCGAGATCATCAATATGGAGCTCATGCTCGCTGATGCGGAGCAGGTACGGAAGCGCCGCGACAAGCTTGCGCGCGACATAAAGGCTGGCGACAAGGACGCGACGATTGAAGATGCGATACTCGCGAAGCTCGAAAAAGGTTTTTCTGAAGGGAAGCTCGCACTTCATGCAGGACTCCTGCCGGACGAAGTGAAGCGTGTCGCGTATCTGAATCTCCTCACGATGAAGCCAATTCTTTATGCGCTCAATAGGAAAAGCGGCGGGAAAAATCTCGATGCTCTTGCTGACGGTCGTGCAGAGCGCGCATATGACCTCATTAAGACGCTCGGCGGGCGCTATGTATTCGTAGATGCGGCGACGGAACGCGAGTTGAACGATGTTGCGGACACGGATCGTGCTGGTTTCCGTGAGGAGCTTGGTGTCTCCGAAGACGGGCTTGCGGGCCTCATCCGTGGCGCGTACGAGACGCTCGGCCTTATTTCATTCTTCACGACTGGTGTCGTTGAGACACGCGCGTGGACGATCAAGAAAGGTAGTACGGCGCCGGTTGCCGGCGCCGCCATCCATAACGATTTCTTAGAAAAGTTCATCCGTGCCGAAGTCGTCGCATATGACGACCTCATCGCCTCCAGCAGCTATGCCGCCGCGCGCGAGACTGCAAAAGTGCGAACCGAAGGGAAAGAATACATTGTCAAAGACGGCGACGTCATGGTGTTCTTGCACGGATAGATACTTCGCTCAGCACGTAATTTCGGAGCCGTATAATTTTCTACTGATTCGGGCACAGTAGTTTGCATGGTATAATACGGCTCTATGGAAAAACCAAAAACAACGCCGAAGGATTTCTTTCTGTGGGCGGGAGCGATGGTCACTTTTTACTGGAGCGTCATCGCGACGGTTCTCCTCATGTTCAATTATATCGACTACACGTTTCCGAACGTGCTCGCGTACCTGCCGGCTGACCCGTACCAAAGCGGCATCAGCAGCCAGATGGCCGCGATCATCGTCCTCCTTCCGGCTTATCTGGTCATTATGCGATTCATACGCAAGGACGCCGTACTCGATCCTTCGCGCAACGAGATTTGGGTGCGTCGCTGGGCGCTCATCCTGACGCTCTTTGTCGCAGGTGTCGCGATGGCGATCGACCTCATCACGCTTCTCACGACATTTTTGAGCGGCGAGGAGCTGACGACGGCATTCTTGCTCAAAGTGTTCATCATTCTGCTTGTTGCGGCTGGCGTCTTCATGCATTTCATCGCTGATCTGAAAGGGTATTGGAATGCTTTCCCGTCGCGCAAGCGTACGGTAAGCATCGCATTCGCGATTCTCATGCTCGCCGTCGTCGGCGCAGGGTTCTTTATCGTCGGGACGCCTGCCGAAGCGCGTCTCTCGCGTTTCGATGCACAGAAAGTCAGCGACCTGCAAAATATTCAGTCGCAGATAATCGGTTTTTACCAGGCGAAGCAAAAATTGCCGGGCACTATCACTGACCTCAATAATTCGCTCTCGTATGGACCCGTGCCAATGGATCCGCAATCAGGCGCGTCGTACGAGTATCAACCAGGCGAAGGACTCTCATTCAAGCTCTGCGCCGCATTCAATGCATCGAGCCGCGGAAATCAAACCATGTATGCCGAGCCTATGGCGGTCTCGCCGATGGGCGGAAAAATGGCTGCACCAGACAACTGGCAGCACGGCGCGGGGAACGTATGTTTCGATCGCGTCATTGATCCTGCCTTCTACCCGCCGCTCAAGTAGGTTTTTCGGGATGTGAATGAACGTTCGGCTATGGCATACGACCATCAAGAGATAGAAAAAAAGGCCCAGGAGAAATGGACTGGTCTGAATCTGTACGAGACTGATCTCAAAGATGAAACGAAAGAGCCGTACTATCTGCTCTTTGAGTTTCCGTATCCGTCCGGCGACCTGCACATCGGGCACTGGTATGCGTATGCGATAACCGACATCTATGCGCGCATGCTGCGCATGCGCGGGAAGAATGTCCTGTTCCCGATAGGCTTCGACGCGTTCGGCTTGCCGGCGGAAAATGCCGCGATGCGGAACGGCGCCGACCCGGCCGCGTGGACGAGGGCAAATATCGAGCGCATGAAGACGCAGATACGTTCGATGGGCACGTCGGTTGATTGGTCGAAGGAAGTCATCACCTGCGATCCGAGCTACTACCAATGGACGCAGTGGCTTTTCGTGAAGCTTTTCGAGCATAAGCTCGCGGAGCATCGCGAAGCGGCGGTAAAGTGGTGTCCGAAGGATCAGACGGTGCTTGCGAACGAGCAGGTCGTCGACGGTTGCTGCGAGCGGTGCGGCACCGAGGTCGAAGAGAAGCGGCTCACGCAATGGTTCTTGAAGATTACCGACTACGCAGAGCGACTTCTCACGGGTCTTGATGCGCTCCCGTGGCGCGAAGAAATAAAAGAAGCGCAGCGCGCATGGATCGGCAAGAGCGAGGGCGCGTATCTGAAGTTCCCGATCGCCGGTCGTGACGAGAAGATAAAAGTATTCACGACTCGCCCGGACACCGTTTTTGGCGCGACGTATGTCGTGCTCGCGCCCGAGCACCCGCTTGTCGCGCCATTGCTCGAATCCGTTTCCAATACAAGAGAAGTTCAAGACTATGTCAGTGCGACTACGAAAAAAACCGAGCGTGAACGCAGCGAACATAAAGAGAAGACGGGCGTGAAGCTCGAAGGTATTTCAGCTCTCAATCCAGCAACTAAAGAAGAGGTCCCGGTCTATCTCGCCGATTACGTGCTCGCATCCTATGGCACTGGTGCGGTCATGGCCGTCCCTGCGCATGACGAACGCGACTTCGAGTTTGCGCAGAAATTCAATTTACCAATTCAAAAAGTCATCGAGGGTACAACAGAGCAGCTTCCCTATATTGGTGCAGGAGTACTCATCAATTCCGGCGAGTTCGATGGTAAAAATAGCGACGGAGCGAAGGGGAATATCGTGACATTCGCGGGCGGGGAGCGGACGACACAGTACCGCATCCGCGACTGGCTTATCTCGCGCCAGCGTTACTGGGGCTGCCCGATACCGGTCGTGTACGACCCCGAAGGGAAGCCGCATACGGTTCCTGCCGAGCATCTGCCGTGGCTCTTGCCGACTGATGTCGACTTCAAGCCGACGGGTAAGGCGCCGCTCGCATCGTCGAGAGAACTCGGGGAACGCGTGACGCGTATTTTCGGCGAGGGCTGGACGCCGGAATACGATACGCTTGATACGTTTGTCGACTCCTCGTGGTATTTCTTCCGCTACCTCGACTCGAGAGATGCGCATGACTTCTCCGATGTTGCGCTCATGAAGAAGTGGCTGCCGATTGATCGCTATTCGGGCGGGAGTGAACACACGACGATGCACTTGCTCTACGCGCGCTTCTTCACGAAAGCGCTCTACGACCTCGCGCTCGTACCGATCGACGAGCCGTTTACCGAACGCTTCAATCGCGGACTCATCATGGGCCCCGATGGACAGAAGATGAGTAAGTCGAAAGGGAATGTCGTGAATCCGGACGAGTTCGTGAAGGAGTACGGCGCAGATGCGGTACGCATGTATCTCGCATTCATCGGCCCCTACAACGAGCCGGGAAGCTATCCGTGGAATCTCGACGGAGTTACCGCAATTCGCAAATTCCTCGAGCGCATCTCGCATCTCGCCGAGCAGCCAACCCACTTGGAGGAAAAGCCTCCGAGTGGGTTGGCGCAGGCGCTGGCGAAAGCAAGCGTGAAGGTCACAGAGGATGGTGATCGATTCAAGTTCAATACGGGTGTCGCCGCACTCATGATCCTCGTGAACGAGTTTGAAGCCGCTGAGTCAGTACCGAAGGCGGCGCTCATCGACCTCCTCATTATGCTCGCGCCGTTCGCGCCGCATCTCGCCGAACATCTCTGGGAGCAGCTTGGCGGGGAAGGGAGTGTGCACCAACAGTCGTGGCCGGTGTTTGCAAAGACTCTAGTGACTGAAATCGAGGTTGTGGTGCAGGTAAATGGCAAGCGACGCGGCTCGGTACTGCTTGCGCCGGAAGCATCTGAAGCGGATGCGGTACAAGCGGCGCGTGCCGTATCGACGGTCGCCTCCGCGCTTAGTGGAAACGAGCCGTCGCGAGTCATCTATGTGACCGGGAAGATACTAAATTTTGTGGTCTAATTGACCTCTATTGACTCTTTTAAAGGGAATTGCTATAAATTACACCACATGGTCAAGGCACTAAAGATGAAAAAGCAGGCGAAGGCGGTCACCGCCGCTTTTTCCTTTGATAGCTCCGTCCTCACGAAGCAGCTCCTCTCTGCGGCGCCGGAACGCGCCCGCGAAGTCCTGGTCCGTCGTTTCGGTTTGGGTAGCAATCCCGAGCGCGAAACCCTCGAAGCGATCGGCGATCGCGCCAGCATTACCCGCGAACGCGTCCGCCAGATTGAAGCTGCCGGACTCGATGCGGTACGCGCCAGCAAAGCCTTTAAGGAGGCGAAAAGCGCATTCGAAGAGATTGCAAAATACATCAGCTCGCTCGGCGCTATTGTGCCCGAGGAGGCGCTTCTTGCCGCGCTCGGCAAAGACGAAAAGACGCGCAATCGTTTCCGTTTTTTCCTTATGCTCGACTCGTCCTTCTTCCGCGAACGCGAGACGAACGATTTTCTCGCACGCTGGCACATCGACCACGCGACCGCAAAACATATCCACGATGCGCTTTCGAAGCTCTACGCTTCGCTGCCAGACACGGAAGTAGTTCCTGAAGGGAAGCTGCTCGACCTATTTCTCGATGAGCTGAAGAATGTAAATGATGCATACAAGAACGAAGAGGTCATGAAGCGCTGGCTCTCTCTTTCGAAGAATATCGGCAGCAATCCGCTCGCTGAGTGGGGCCGCACCACGGCGCCGGCAATCCGCATCAAAGGCGTTCGTGATTACGCCTATCTCGCGGTAAAACGTCATGGCTCCCCGATGCACTTCTCCGCTGTCGCAGCGGCAATCGGCTCACTCTTCTCCAAGAAGGCGCATGTTGCGACAACGCACAATGAGCTCATCAAGGATCCTCGTTTCGTACTTGTCGGCCGCGGTCTCTACGCGCTTACCGAATGGGGCTACACGCCGGGCGTCGTCCGCGACGTCATCCGTGAGGCGCTCAAGCAGGAAGGTCCGATGAAGAAGGATGAAATCGTCAAGCATGTGAAGCAGGCACGTTTCGTAAAAGACAATACGATTCTCGTGAATCTCAATGATCCGCGCTACTTCAAGCGCCTCAAAGACGGTCGGTACTCGGCGGTGTAACTACTGAAAAAAGCGGCGGCGCCATACGGCGCCGCCGCTTTTTGTTATCGAACTCAGTGAGATATCCCACTTTTACAGTGTTCGACACTTAGGAATCAGTATCTTACAGGGTATACTTTCCGTATGCTGTCGTTCTTTAAAGAAATCTTAACCGATACGCTTGGCATCCGACTTGAAGCGTGGCCACTTTTCATTCTAGGCATTCTGCTTCTCATAAACGCGTATATATGGATGCCCGACATCGTCTCCTCGGCGCTCGCCATCGCGCTTTTTCTCGCACCGCTCTGGTTGC
Source organism: Candidatus Kaiserbacteria bacterium (assembly GCA_026396715.1). GTDB lineage: Bacteria > Patescibacteriota > Minisyncoccia > Phycocordibacterales > Phycocordibacteraceae > C7867-001. Next base: position 2,300 of record JAPLWH010000021.1, on the reverse strand, counting down.
CGTTCTTGCTTGTTGGCGGAGCGAAGCACCTCTGGTACATCCTGCAACGAGGAGAATTCATTTCTGCGTTCACGTACGTTCTTCTTGAGGTTAAGCCGCCGCGCAATCTGGTGAAGACGCCACTCGCGATGGAAGCATTCCTTTCGAGCTTGCACCTTACGGGAGGCGAGTCGAACTGGTACGCGCGCTTTTGGGGCGGCACCCGACCATTCTGGTCGCTCGAAATGGCCTCGCTCGAAGGACAGGTGCACTTTTTCATATGGACGCGCGCAAAGCTACGCCAGATCGTTGAAACGCAGATCTATGCGCAGTATCCGGGGGTGCAGATCGTCGAAGCGCCGGACTACAGTCGAATCATTTCTGCAACGCCCGAAGAGTGGAGTATCTGGGGTTGTGATTACAAGCAAACGGAAAAGGATCCCTTGCCGATTAAGACCTACATCGAATACGGACTTGATAAAGTGCAGAAAGAGCCGGAACAGGTCGACCCACTCGCGAGCATCATCGAGTTCATGAGCTCACTTGGGAGAGGCGAGTATCTTTGGCTGCAATTTGTCGTTCGTGCCCACAAAGGCGAGAAGTACAATAAGTTGAATGGGGAAGGCAAACCGTACACTTGGAAAGACGAAGCGAAGAAGCTTGTCGACGACATCCGCAAGAAGACGCGCGAGACCTACACTGACATGGTTACGGGCGAAGAGCGTCCCGGTTTCCCTAATCCAACCAAAGGTCAATCCGAGATGATGGCCGCCATCGAGCGCAATGTCTCGAAACTCGCTTTTGATGTTGGTGGGCGCTGTATCTATCTTGCAAAACCGAAGAGTTTCAGTCCCACGAACATCTCGCATATGATTGCACTCTTCAAGCCATTCAGTAGTGAAGGGTGGAACGGCATAAACTCGACCGGATGGATGAAGACGTTCGACGATTTCCCGTGGGAAATTGGCGTAACAAAGCGGAAAGATCATTTCCGTCGCCGTCTTATTGAAGAGTATCGTCGCCGACAGTTCTTCTACGACCCTTTTTATGAAGGTAGCCTATCGCCTGAAAAAATCATGGTCATGAGCACCGAAGAGCTCGCGACTATTTACCATATCCCATCGAGCTCGATAGAATCACCGGGTCTCGTACGTGTCCGCTCGTCCACGGGTCAGGCTCCAGCGAATTTGCCGATGTAGTTGCATGGATTTTTTAACACGGCAGACTCCTTGGGCGATTGCATTTGTGCTCGCGGTACTTCTTGTCGGCGGGTATCGCCTGACGTTCGCTCCGCCTGCAGATTTTTCGGAAAGTATCGTCGTTATTGGGCGCGGAGCCTCTGCGCCGGCAATCGCCGGACAGCTCGCTACTGCACAGGTCATCAGGCATCCGGCACTCCTGCAGATTGCCTTACGTTTGTCAGGTGCAAGCGAGCGCGTGCAAGCAGGAGCGTATTTGTTTGCTAAACCCGAGAATCTATTTGTCGTCGCGTACCGGATTTCTTCCGGCACGTACGGGTTGCCACCAGTACGTATCACGTTTCCCGAGGGAATAACTGTGCGACAAATCGCCGCACTCATTTCTGAAATGCTTCCGGAAGTGGCGGCAGCGGACTTCTTGAAAGCGGCGCGACCGCATGAGGGATATCTTTTCCCTGATACGTACCTATTTCCGCCGTCGGCAGACACTGCCTCTATCCTCGCGCTCTTACGCGCAAATTTCGATACGAAGATCGCGCCGCTCGCTGCCGACATTGCCGCGTCCGGGCGTTCGATTTCTGACATCGTGACCCTCGCATCGCTCGTTGAAAAAGAAGGGCGTACGACCGAGAGTAGACGCATGGTCGCCGGTATCCTTCTGAATCGCCTCAAGCTCGGCATGCCACTCCAGGTCGATGCGGTCTTCGGCTACATCAACGGACGCGATACGTACTCGCCTTCGCTCGCCGACCTTATCATCAATTCGCCGTACAATACCTATACGCACAAAGGACTGCCACCGGGACCAATCTGTAACCCTGGCATGGATGCGTTGCAGGCGGTACTGCACCCGACGAAGAGCAGCTATCTGTACTACTTGACCGGCAAAGATGACCGTATGCATTACGCGACGACCTTCGCTGAGCATCAGGCGAACAGGCAGAAGTATCTGCGATAAGCGGGTTACGAGGCAGAAACAGGCTTGAATTCCTCTCTGAAACGCAACAAACCCTGACGCATTGAAAAGCGCATACCCGCAGGTACGCTAGGAGTGTTGAACAACCTAACCACCATACGGGTATGCACCATCACATTAACCGCGATGAGCGAGTCGCGCTAGCT
>JAPLWH010000027.1 GCA_026396715.1 Candidatus Kaiserbacteria bacterium | reverse complement strand
GCTAGCGCGACTCGCTCATCGCGGTTAATGTGATGGTGCATACCCGTATGGTGGTTAGGTTGTTCAACACTCCTAGCGTACCTGCGGGTATGCGCTTTTCAATGCGTCAGGGTTTGTTGCGTTTCAGAGAGGAATTCAAGGTTGATATTTGACCCCATTCCTTTAAGAAGGGATATCCTGTCCTAATCTGCTCCGTCTAACCGCACATTATTATGAAATGTGAGTATCATGTTAAAATTAACCCATGTCCGAACCGCTTTCAACCGATGCATATAAAGGTGTCCGCGATTTCTACCCTGCCGACTGGGCACGGATGGAAGCGATGTTTGCGCGTATCCGAGAAACGCTCGCGTGCTCTGGCTATGAAGAATATACTGCTTCCCCACTCGAACGCTCCGAGCTCTACGAGGCGAAGACTTCTGAAGAGATCGTGAACGAGCAGACGTACACCTTTACCGATCGCGGCGACCGGAGCGTAACCCTGCGCCCCGAAATGACACCGACCCTCGCGAGAATGGTCGCCGCAAAGCGTCGCGAACTCGCATTCCCTTTGCGCTGGTTCTCCATCGGCAACCGCTTCCGCTACGAGCGCCCTCAGAAAGGCCGTTTGCGTGAATTTTATCAAGCAGACATCGACCTCATTGGACTTCCCGAAGGCGAAGCCGATATCGAAGTTGTACGACTCGCATCGACAATACTCCGGTCTTTCGGCGCGACTGAAAAAGACTTTGTCATCCGCATGAATTCGCGACCGCTCCTGAACGCTGCCTGCGCGGCGGCGGGCCTCAGTGGCGAAAGCATCCGTCAGTACCTGCGCCTGCTCGACAAGAAATCAAAGATGACGCCAGAAGCCTTCGCCGCCGCGTCGAGTACCATCTCGGCAATCGACCCACTCTCACTCATTGAAGACCCCAGCGATGCGCCAGAAGTCGCACTCGAGAAGCAGCGACTCCTTGAACGCATCACAACGCTCGCAGAGCGCGGAGTGAGTAATATCATTTTCGATACGGGCATCACGCGCGGCTTCGACTACTACACCGGCATGGTCTTTGAAGTCTACGACACGAGTATCGAGAACCCACGCGCGCTTTTCGGCGGCGGACGCTACGACGGTCTCGTTGCGCTTTTCGGCGGCGACCCGATACCGGCCGTCGGCTTCGCGCTCGGTGACGTCACGCTCGCGGACTTCCTCGACACGCATTCGCTCGTACCGAGCACGAGCGATAGTCGGCCGCAGCTCTATCTCGGCACGCCCCTTGCAAGCGACATTCCTGCTGCGCAAGCATTCGCCGATACACTGCGAAAAGAAGGATGTCGCGTCTTCGTCAACCTGACCCCCCGCGGCCTCGGCGACCAGATCAAAGATGCAGTAAAGCGCAGCATCCCGTTCTTCGCGGCGTATGGCGCAAATGAAGTCGCGAGCCGAGCCGTGCGCGTGAAGACTCTCGCGACGGGCGAAGAAACAAGCCTCTCTGTATCTGAAATCCCGGCGCGATTACGCGCCGGGAATTAACGTCTATGCGTCCCATTAGAAATCACGAACACGAGGTATATACTGACAACGCCATGGC
>JAPLWH010000020.1 GCA_026396715.1 Candidatus Kaiserbacteria bacterium | reverse complement strand
GAATACGAATGGCCGATTGCGCAGAGTCTTCCCGAAACGCTTCGACTTGAGTACCATCTCTCAGAGACAGCTCGATGGCGTGACGGAACTCATGAACCACACGCCTCGCAAGTCTCTCTCCTGGCGGACGCCCTGCGCGGTGTATGGGAAGTGTTGCAATTCAGATTAGAATTCAAGCTATTTTATGACCTTTTCTTTCCCATCGAGCTTTTCCTCAATAATCTCGAGATGCTCGATAATGCACTCTTCGGCGTTTCTTTCGTCGCGCACCTCTCTCTCGGTTTTTTCCGCAAGTTTCTTCTCGCGGTTGAAGCCCGAGAGGATGATGCTATCGCCGATGAAGACGGAGACCAAAAGGCCAGTCATGAGGAGTACGAGCGCCCCGAGAATGATTGATCCCGGCCCGTGCAAAAAGGGGAAGAAGCCTGCTGTCTCCCACACGCCCTTCCAGAAGAGTACGATGCCCGTGCCGCCGATGAGCGCATACAAAATCGGCCGATGGCTCAATGAGATGCGTATCTTGTCTTCAAGCTTATCAAAAAAAAGCACGATCTTTTTTACCATGGCCGAAGTATATCAAATATTATGCCTCCTTGCGGTTCGTGAGCGCAGCGCGGAGAGTCTCGGCGTCAGAGTATTCGAGCTCGGAACCCGTGGCGAGGCCGCGGCCGAGCACGGAAGTCTTTACGGCGTCGCGATAGGGCATGAGTAATTCGCGGATATGATCGGCGGTGTGCTCGCCTTCGCTTGTCGCCGAGAGCGCGAGCACGATTTCTTTCAGATTATTTTTCAGGCGAGTTTCTATTGCTCGCACCAATTCTTTTTCGCGGATCGCGCCTTTGCCGGTAAGGGTCAGTACGCCGCCGAGGACGAAGTAATGTCCGCGATACGTACCGGCGCGCTCGATGGCGGCGAGGTCCTGATCTTTCTCAACGAGCATCAGAAGCGCGTTGTCGCGTTTCGTATCGGAACAATAATTACAGATGGTTCCCGCGGTGCCATTATAAAAACGCAGGCACTCGGGACACTGACGGACGTCTTTCCCTAAAGAGGCGATGAGTTCCGCGAGTTTCGCGCGCTCATGAGCGGGCGCGGCGAGGAGGTAATAGACGAATCGCTTGCCCTGGCGCGGGCCGATGCCGGGAAGCCGGGTCAGCGCATGTGCGAGTTCGTCAATTCTGTCCATGAATAAGGCGCACGCAGGCGGCAATTATTTCGGAGCCGCATAATTTCCTGCTGGAAATTTGCTCTGGCTCGCGCCGTCGCGCTGTGCACGCTCCGAAATAATTGCCGCCTGCGTTTTGCATACTCCTTATGGATTATTAAAACTCCGCCGCGAGGCCGCCATAGCCGGAGGTGTCGACCGGTTGGAAAGTGGCCCGCTTCTCGTCGAAGAAGAGTTCGGTTGAGCCGGTCGGGCCATTGCGGTGCTTCTCGATGAGAATCTCCGCAATGTTTGGACGGTCGCTGTCTTTGTTCATCTTGTCTTCGCGATGGATGAACATCACGACGTCGGCGTCCTGCTCGATGGAGTTATGCACGATGAGGTCTCCGGCAACAAAATTGTGCGTGCCGGGCACTGTTGCGTCGTAGACCTCTTCAATGCCAAGTGGCGTGATAGAAGTGATTTCGTCCCAATACACGTCGGATTCAGCGAGGTGCATAAGACCATCGCTCTTCAGCGCCTTCGCGACCTTTGCAAGCCGTGCGCGCGATACCCCCGTGGCCGTGAGCGCCGAGCCGTTATACGCCGTCTGCAAATCATGCGCGACATCCCGCCAGCTCATACCAAGCGCATCCTTTGCAGAGCCGACCAGTTCCCAGACCTCCGGCGGAAGCGTATCCGTGTTCGGGATGGGAGCGATCTTTTCGAGTGCTTGCGCGAGCTCGGCGACGATATCGCCTCGTGCGCCATAGGAGCCGACGAGCGAGAGAAAGCGTGCTTGTACGGACGCGCTTTGCACCTGCACCTGATAGCAAGGACGATAGCCTTTTTTCACACTCTCCCGTATCGAGCTCCAGATGCCGAGGCGAAGCAGGAGATGCTGTACGTCTTCAGCGAGGCCGCGGCTCGTGCTCGCATAATAAATCGCGGCAGACGGCGAGCGTCCGGGGAGCCTCTTCCACGAAATGTTCCCGTCGGTTGCCCAAAGATGATGGAGGAAGAGCTGGATAGATATTGAATCGGAGGCGAACACTGCTTGCGGAATCCGCTTTTCATAAGAATGTACGGGCGCGATGCCGAGCGTCCGGTACCAAGCGGTAATCGGATGCGGCTTGCCGTGTGTCAGGTGATAAGGAGAGGGCAGGTAGGTGTGCCACCAATTCTTCTGCTTGATGCGGCGGGGTATAATGCCGAAAAGGGTATGCGCGGCATGTTCTACCGCCGCAAGGTTCTTCGGGTCGGCGCTTGTGTAATGGATTGGTTGGCGCGGCAGTACACAGCCGTCACCGAGAAGATGCGCAAGCAGTATGAGCTCTTGGGTAGAAAGAAGCGACGGGGCGTTGCTCGCAGTGAGAAAGCGCGGCGTGGCAAGGCGCTCGCCTTCAGAAAGCGCATCCAGTCGTTGCCACCCGTGGAGCGTTAGGAACTGATGATTGCCGGACGCCTTGATGCTGCGGCCGCTACGGAGCTTGAGCGAGAAGACTCGTTTGCGTCCGCTCGGGAAGACGCGGCTTGCGAGCATAGGATGCAGTTGGTAGGTAGCATCCATTGAGACGAGCGGTACAGACTCGCATCCGACCAAATCTTTAATGGGGATACGTTCGCCCGTATCGGCGCGTTGCACAAGAGTGTCGCCGGTAAGGCAGCCGGAGTCGCGCAGGTCGGAGAGGCGAGGCTTGCCGCCGCGCTGCTCGACCGCGCGCGAGAGCTGCGAGAGCGCTATGACCGGCACTTCAAGCTCGCGCGCAAGCGACTTCAGGGAGCGCGAGATCTCGGTCACTTGCTGCACCATGGAGTCGGACGCTTTGGTCGAAGTCGGCGCCATGAGCTGGAGATAGTCGACGACGATGAGCCCGATGCCGCGTTCGCGCTTCAAGCGGCGGGCGACCGCGCGCATTGCGAGGATGTTATTGCCCGGTTTATCGTCGATATAGATCGGCGCCTTGGAGAGCACTTCGAGCGCATCGCGGATGCGGTTGAAGTCTTCCTCTTCTCGCACTTGGCCGGTGCGCAGTTTCCACGAGTTCACGAATGATTCCGCCGCAAGCATGCGATCAATGAGCTGCTCCGAGCTCATTTCAAGCGAGAAGATGCCGACCGGGACATTGTGACGCACGGCGGCGTTCCGGGCGATGTCGAGCGCGAGCGACGTCTTACCCATCGAGGGGCGCGCAGCGAGGATGATGAGGTCGGAAGGATGGAATCCAGAAAGGAGCGTATCGAGAGTAGGGAAGCCGGAGGGGACGCCGCGGATACCGTCTTCTTTTTTAGAGAGCGCTTCGATGCGATCCCAGGCTTCATGCACCTTGTCGCCAATGGCGGTAAATTTGTGTGCCGCGGAGGCATTGCCAATGGCGTAAATGCTTTTCTCGGCCTCGTCGAGCACTTCCATCGTCTCGCGCGCGTCATCAAAGGCGGCTTCTGAAATGTTGTATGCGGCGTCGATGAGAGAGCGCATGAGGAACTTGCGCGAGACAAGTTCGGCATAGTGAGAGAAGTTGCCCGGCGCGGGTGCCGAACCCGCAAGCTCGGCTAAGTAGCTCCGGCTTCCGGCGCGTTCAAGCAGGCCCTGATTTTGCAGTCGTTCGGAAAGGGAGAGTTGGTCAATTGGCTCGCCACGATCGGAAAGTTCGCGCATTGCGCCGAAAATGATCCGATGTTTTTCGGCGTAGAAAGAGTCGGGATGGATGAGGTCGGAGACGTCATGGATAGCATCGGGTTTCAGGAGGAGAGCGCCAAGCAGAGCGCGTTCGGATTCAAGCGATTGAGGGGGGACGCGGTCGGAAGCCATTACTGGTAACTATATCAAAGAGTGACGCGAGTTAATACAGGGCCCTCTGAGCTGTCATCGATACGGTATCCTTTTCGCTCAATTTCACCCCGGAGACGGTCAGCTTCCGTAAAATCGCGAGCGACGCGCGCTGCTTCCCTGCGAGCGAGCATATCCCGCATTTCTTCCGGCATTTCTTCAGCGGAAACGACATTGAATGCGGGCGCGCTCGTGAGCGAAAGGCCGAGGTGCGCTTCGGCATCTTCGAGGAGTCCCCATTTTTCTTCAGGAGCGTAGTCTTCGCTCCGCAGGGAGTCCCAGAGGATGCTGAGTGCTTGCGGGGTCGAGAGGTCATCGCGCATGACGGAGAGGAATTGTTCGCGAGCTTCGGATGGTGCGGCTACGTGCTTTGATTCGGTCGCGATATCACGCGAGAGCTTCCAGAGCCTATCGAGCGCGCTCGCTGCGCCCGCGAGCGCATCCCATGAAAAGGAAAGGGGAGTGCGATACTGCGCCTGCAGGAAGAAGTAGCGCAGCGCGAGCGGATGGAATCCTTTCGCGACAACGTCTGAAAGATACACCACGTTGCCGAGCGACTTAGAGGCTTTTTCGCCCTGCATGGTCAGAAAAGCATTATGCATCCAGTAGTGAACGAACGTGCGACCATTTGCCGCTTCCGACTGCGCGATCTCATTGTTGTGATGGATGTTTATGTGGTCTTCGCCGCCAGTGTGGATGTCTATCTCTTGTCCCAAAAGCGCGCGAATCATTGCCGAGCATTCGATGTGCCAGCCCGGATTGCCGCGGCCCCATGGGCTGTCCCACTGCTGGAGGTCGTGCGGCTTCGCGGTGCGCCAGAGGACGAAGTCGGCGGGGTGGCGTTTTCCTTTGACGACTTCGACGCGCGCGCCGGCTTCAAGCTTGACCCTGTGGACTCCGCCGAGCTTGCCGTAGCCCGGGAACTTCTCCGTATCGAAATAGAGGCCGTCCGGCAGACGATAGGCGAAGCCTTTTTCTTCGAGTGTTTTCGCCAGAGCGATCTGCTCTTTGAGGTACTCGGTCGCGCGCGGGAACACAATAGCATCGGTGTCGATATTGAGGTCGCTGATGTCTTCGAGGAAGAGTTTCGTATAGCGCGCAGCGATCTCCTCGGGTGTCGCATGTTCGCGCGCGGCGCCCACAGCCATCTTGTCTTCGCCACGATCGCCGTCACCGACGAGGTGGCCGACATCGGTAATGTTGATGATGCGCCGCACGCGGTAGCCCGCCGCAGTCAGCGTACGCGCGATCGTATCTGAGAATACATAGGCGCGCAGATTGCCGATGTGCGCGGGACCATAGACGGTCGGTCCGCACGAATAGAGTAGCGCCAGCCCCGGCTTCCGCGATACGAAGATTTCTTTTTTACCGGAAAGGGTGTTCGTGAAAAATAATTGTGGTGGTCGCGTCGTCGATTGACCCGTGCTCTTGCCGAATAATCGGGCGAGAAAGTTTGAGTAATTTCTAATCATACGAACGGGTCAGAAAAGCCAACGCTTTTTAATGAAGAAGGTCGTCAGGACCATTGCGACGCCGAACATGAGTCCGAGCACGATCCAGAACGCATGCGGCGAACTAATGAAGGGTATACCCTCTGTGCGCATCGCAAATATCCAAGAGATGAGCCCGAGTGGTAGGAAGATGAAGTTCACGATGGTCAGTTTTTTCATAATCTCATTCTGGCCCGCTTCGAGGAGTGCGATATTCGTCTCGCGCAATTCGCTCGCGACGGCGCGATGCGTTTCTATGAGCCGGGCGACTTGCGTGCGCTCGGCGAGAATGTGTTCGGCGCGCTCGGCGAAAGCAGCATGGAAAAATTCGTGTTGCTCGAGCACGTTCAAGAAACGTCCGAGCGGTTCCTCCTGATTTGCGAGGGCGGCTTCCATGTGCAGGAATTCGCGACTGATGCTTGAGATTGAACGTACGGTTGTGCGTTCGGCGCCGTCGAACATGTCCCGCTCAACGCGGGCAAGATGCTCTACGACATGATTGATATGGTCGCGCACCGATGTATAGAGGTGTACGAAAAGGATTTCGAAGAGGACGTCGGCCGTAAGGAGCGTATGTGGCGCAACGAGCTTCTGTGTTTCGAGCAGCTTCTTCAAGTGATAGAGGGGTGCAATGACTTCATATCGAACCGTCAGGATGAAATGTTCGCCAACGATGACGTCAATCTCCTGATTTCCCGTTTCGCCGTTTTCCGCGCCGTGCGCTGGGAAGTGAAGGACGAGGAGCGCTGCGCCAGCATCTGAAGCGACGAGCGGCACCGGGGTAGGGGAGAGCAATTCTTTCTCCAGGCGCTCGCTAATCGAGAACTCGCTCGCGATTTGCTGCATCTCCTCTTCATTTGGCTGTTCGAGATCGACCCATACCCCGCCGTGGTATTCGTATCGAAATATCATGTGTCTAGAATACCATAGACATTTCTTCCACACTTACTCCGTATGTTAAGCTGTGCGGAATGGAATCAAACGAATCATCTTCTCGCGGACAAGGTGTTGCGGTGCGCGGTATCTCTTTCGCCCTTGTCGCCGCACTTTCGTTTTTCATTGGTCTTTCGGTGGGAACGAGCAGTTCTGCTGCGACGGTCGCGGCGCATATCCCGTTCATCGGCGACGGTCTTGATGCGACGCCAGATTCGAGTGCCGATTTGACCGCATTCTGGAAAGCATGGAACACGCTTTCCGCGAATTACGTCATCACGCATGCTTCGTCCACACTTCCTACGACCAAAGAACGCCTGTACGGAGCCATTAGCGGTCTGGCGTCCTCCTATGGGGATCCGTATACGACATTTTTCCCGCCGGAAGAAGCAAAAGCATTCTCGGATAACATTTCTGGAAGTTTCGGAGGTGTCGGGATGGAGATTGGCATAAAAGAGGCGATCCTGACTGTCATTGCACCATTAAAAGGTACGCCGGCGGATGTGGCGGGTATCTTGGCTGGCGATCAGATCGCGACAATCAATGGAGAGTCGACTGACGGACTCTCGACTGAAAAGGCTGTACGCAAGATTCGTGGGCCGATCGGCTCGAAGGTGGAGTTCACGTTTATTCGCGATGGGAAGCCGCTTACTATTTCAGTTATACGCGATACGATCCAGGTGCCGGAGACCAAAGACAGTCTCGATGAGAAAAGCGGCGTCTACAGTATCGCGCTGTATGAATTCACTTCGAATTCCGCGGACCTTTTCAGTCAGGCATTCTCGCGATTCAAAGCGTCGGGTTCGAAAAAGCTCATTGTCGATCTGCGCAGCAATCCGGGAGGGTATCTCGATGCGGCGGTCGATATCGCGAGCCACTTCCTCCCGAGAGGTGCAGTTGTCGTGACCGAAGACTTCGGTGGCAAGGAACCGAATCAAGTACACACGAGTCTCGGCTACAATGATCTACCGTCAGGGACGAAAGTCGTCGTGCTCATCGACAGCGGCTCCGCTTCGGCCTCGGAGATCTTTGCGGGGGCTCTGCAGGATGCGCATATTGCGACACTGATCGGTACGAAATCGTTCGGCAAAGGATCGGTCCAGAGTTTGACGGATCTCGACGGAGGTTCGCTTAAGATTACGGTCGCCCGCTGGGTCACGCCAGCTGGACACTGGATTATGGGCAATGGCGTGACGCCAGATATCACGGTGCCGTTTGTCGCCGCGGACGCCGCCGCAAAGCGCGATCCGCAAGTGGCCCGCGCAATCAAATTTTTGACTACCAGCAAAGACTAGCGTACTGTACGGCGTATATGAAAGTAATTATTTTGAAAGACATCAAGGGGCTCGGGCGCAAACATGAGACAATTGAGACGTCCGACGGACATGCGCTCAATTACCTTATTCCTGGCAAGTTCGCTATCGCAGCAACGTCATCAGCGATGAAGGAGGCTGAGCAGCGCCGCAAGAAGGTTATTGACCGCGTAGCGCTCGATACAGCACTCCTCGCGCAGAATATCGCAACCCTCGCTGAGACGCGTATCGTCATTCGGGCAAAGGCGAACGAGAAGGGTCATCTCTATGATGCGGTAGGGGAGTCGGAGATCAGAAAGGCAGCGAAAGAGCAGGCGCGTATCGATCTCTCCGATGATGCAATCAAGCTCGAGAAGCCAATCAAGGAACTCGGCACGTTCGATGTTCCCGTTTCGGTCGGCGAAGTTTTCGGAAAGTTTTCCATCATCATCGAGGCTGAATAAGGTAGCGGGTGTAATAAAAAACGCGGCGCCTTTGGCGCCGCGTTTTTTATTACACGAATCAGATTTAAACGATGACGTCGGCTACTTTCTTTGCGAAAATGCGTCCGGTAAAGCTTGTCTTGCGACGGCTACGGTAAGCGACTGTGCCGGTAGCGAGCGAGAAGAGGGTATGGTCGCGACCGACGGCGACATTCTTCCCCGCCTCGATCTTCGTGCCGCGCTGGCGGACGATGACCATGCCTGGGCGGGCTGCCGCGCCATCGGCGAGCTTCACACCGAGGTATTTCGGGTTTGATGTATTAAGGTTTTTTGCTGAACCTCCAGCCTTGGTTGATGCCATAGTGGTATAGTTTTACCTGATGATTATAGCAGGGGTATACCAAAAATGCAAAGACGGTATCGAGCGGGTGCCGCGGGATGTCCTCAGTCTCGGTGTCCTAGTGCTCGCTTCCTGCTTCAGTTTCGGGCTAGGCTATCTCGCAGGTCTAGATGCGGCAGTAGAGGGTAGTAAGGTAAGCATTGAACAGGCTCCGCTGTCGGAAGTTGGAGCGCCGGACGGAAGTACGGGCATTGTTGCCTCAAAGAATGGTACGAAATACTATTTTTTTGGGTGTGCCGGAGCAGACCGAATTTCAGAAGCAAATAGGGTGTATTTCCCCTCGCCCGCGGCCGCAGCGGCCGCGGGTTATGCGCCAGCGGCAAATTGTACCGGGCCGTAGTCTGGTAGTATTACGGCATTATGACTGAGGATTCAACGCACAGCGCTTCAGCTGCAAATGCAGTAGCGGGCAATGCAAAGAGTAACGAAACGGCTGAGCGATTGACGAAAATCGTGCATGAAGGACATCGCACGATGCCGACTGAGCGTCCGCCCTTGGTCTGTAAACCGCAAAAAATAGAATCGTGGCGCGTCTTCAAGATCATGTCGGAGTTCATTGAGGGATTCGACATCATCCGCCGCTACGGGCTCGCGGTGTCTTTTTTCGGCAGCGCGCGTGCCACGCTCGGGGATAATTCATACAAGAACGCCGAAGAGCTTGCTGGTCGGCTCTCAAAAAAAGGTTTTGCGATCGTGACCGGCGGCAGTTCCGGTATCATGCAGGCGGCAAATAAGGGTGCTTTCGAGGCTGGTGGTGCATCCGTCGGGCTCAATATAAATCTTTCGGATGCGCAGCATTACAATCCGTACCTCACTGAGAAATTCGGCTTTGATCATTTCTTTGTACGGAAAGTGATGCTGACCTACGCGTCAGAAGTCTACGTTTATTTTCCGGGCGGCTTCGGCACGCTTGATGAGCTTTTCGAGATCATCACGCTCGTGCAAACGAAGAAGATCCGCAAAGTCCCTATCGTTCTTTTCGGAAAGGATTACTGGGCACCGCTTCTCGGTTTTATCGAGAAGACTATCTATCAGGATCATGCGGCCATCGATAAAGAAGATATGGAACTCTACACCCTCGTCGATTCGGTCGATGAAGCGTATGAGTTTATTACGACGAATGTTTCCTGTTAGGTATGGACTACAGCCAAAAGCGACTTTTGAACATCGCTCGCCGTGGAGGGAGGGGAAGGCATGGTAGTCTTTCTTCTATGAGCCGAAAAAAAAGTTGGGCAAAAAATCTTGAGGTCTACGCATTCTGGACAGGATTTTTGAGTACCATCATCAGTCTGGCACAAGTCATTCTTATCGCCTATAAAAAATAGGTGCTCGCGTGCGAAATACGTGGTGGGGAATAGAGCCGAAAGGCTCTATCTTTGTTTTAGATGAGCGTCGCACAATATATCTTTTACGACATAGGCCGTAGCCTGTGTCGTAAAAGATCAGCGAGATTGTATCGATGTTGCTTGCACACCGTACAATCTCGCTCGCTCCGTATGATGATAGGTCGATTCAAAAATCCTAAATCTTTGTCTGAGCGAAGTGTACGAACGCTTGCCAAGCTTGGTGAAAGAGATTGAAGAGGTAGGCGAAATTTGCTTGGCCGGCGGGAGACTCGATGATGGACTTGATTGAGATGCCGAAGAACGACAAGGCAAGGACAAGGACGAATACCCAGAACAAGGTCTTTAGGATGGCATACATAGGGTTGTAGACATTATACAGTAGGAACAGGCCAGTGATACTATCTCGGCATGCCGAGATTTGTTCATAGCAAAGGAGTTGCTCTAAAGCATTTTAAGCGTGTTGACCCGCATTTTTATGCGGCAACACAGGCGCAGCACGCTTCTCTTCCCTTACAGCTTCCGGTGCGGCGCACGCGCGCTGAACTTTTTTCTGCGCTCGTATCGATTGTCATCGCGCAACAGCTCGGTACAGCTGCCGCCGATACTATTTTTGAGCGCGTAAAGAAAGTGTGTGACGGTCGACCGTCACCGGAAGCGGTGCTAAAGAAGCGTCTTTCGCTATTTCGCAAAGCGGGACTCTCAGGAGCGAAAACGAAGACGTTGAAAGCGATTGCAGCAGCTGTGGATAACGAGTCGCTCGATCTGCTGTCATTAAAAAAGATCCCTGAAGCGGAAGCCGCCGAAAAACTCATGCGTATATGGGGACTTGGTCCCTGGTCGGTCGAGATGTTCCTGATGCATTCGCTTGGGCGCGAGGATGTATTTGCAGCGGGCGATCTCGGTCTTGCCCGCGCGATGGAATCAATCTATCGGCTCCCAAAAAATACGTCGCGTACTTCCCTGCTCGCTATCGCAAAAAAGTGGTCGCCGTACCGCACCTACGCCTGTCTTCTTTTGTGGCGTTCGCGGAGCTAGAGATAGGATAGCGGATTGAGGTAGGCGGTAAAGGTTGCGACCGGCATCGTGGCATTTGCGCAGTTGGTATTCGATCCGCGGAATTGCTTGAGCGTCATGATTTGTGTGCCTTCAGTCGCGTAGACGCCGAAGTGAAGGTGCGGGCCGGTCGCGTACCCGGTCATGCCCAAAAGACCGACGGTCTGTCCCGTGTCGATCGACTGCCCTTTTGTGACATCTATTTCTGAAAGGTGCGCATACAGCGTATTCAGACCGTTACCATGAATGAGCATGACCCACTTGCCGTAAGAGTAGCAGCCGCGCACAAGATCGGTATTTCCGGTGGCGAGGACGATACCCGGCAGAGCTGCTTTGATTGCGGTGCCGACGGGTCCGCCGATATCCATGCCGGGATGTCCGCCGCCATTATAGATCTGCGGATTTGAAGTAGAGAAAGCAGTGTTGCCGAAGTACTGCGTGATGCAAAATAGATTTTTAAATACGCTTTTACGCTGCATGCAGTTGAACATAAAAGAGGTGCTGAACGGCCAGGACAAGACGCCGGTACCCACTCTCGGCAGAAGGTTCGGATGCACGATGAGATTTAATTGTCCCTGGAGGTTCATGAGGTCCTGCTCGAACGATTTTTCAGCCGCTTGTTTTTGCGCAATAAGCTTTTGATAATTCGCTTCCTGATTTTTCGTCTGAGCGAGCAGCTGCGTTTGCGCTGTCTTACTTGCGTCCACTGAACGCTTTTGCTGAGAGAGGTCGCTTTGAAGCGCGATGAGACTTTTTTTCGTCGCGGCGACCTGGTCGCGATTCGTTGCGAGCGCGGTCCGGACGGCACGCAGAGTGCCGATATTGCGCGTGAGCGCGCGATTGAATTGGATGGCGCCGTCAGTTGCTTGCCAGGCTTCGCTGAAAGAATTCGAAGAGATTAGCTGGGTAATGAGCGGACGCTGTTCACCCTCAGCGACTCCGCGAAGCGCTTTTGCGATCGCGTCTTGATTTGCGGCGATAGTCGTTTCTTTATCGCCGATGGAAAGAGAAAGTTCTTTAATCGTCAGATTTGCTGACGCGATCTTGCTTTGTGTCACTTTGATCTGTGCCGCGAGCTGTTTTTGAGAAAGGGTAAGCGAACTGATTGTTGATTGCAGCGTATTTTTCTGTGCGCCAAGCGCATCTAATTGTTTTTGAAATATGGCAATCTCCGCTTCGAGTGCCTCGCGCTGTTGTTTGTTCGCATCGATCTGCGCTTGAATGTCTGCTGCCGCATCGGCAACGGCGGCGTGCGGAATCCCGAGAACGAGTCCCGCAGAAAGTAGGAAAAGCAGAAGCGGGAACCCGAGGCGTGTCATCCTTCGAGTATACCAACAGCTTTCTGTGCGCGCGAAAGAGCTTCTCTTGGACCGAGTATCGAAACGAGCGTGAATGGGTCAGGGGAGCGTTCTTGCCCCGAAAGCGCATACCGCAGCGGCCAGAGGACCGCGCCCCGACCTCCCTTCCCTTTCGCCTCCTCGGCGTCGGCAAGCGGCATAAGAGCCTCTTTTGCTATCTCGCTGGAAACGCCCTCAGGAAGGGATTTTAAGGCCTCAGAGAGGCTTTCGAGGGCTGCCTTGGTCATTCCAGGACGGTCCGAAAGCTCTTTTGCGAGGAGCAGATTTCGGTCGATAGCCGGTACGGTAAAGAGGCAGGCAAGTTCGTCCGAGAGCATGGCGCGCGCTTCCGCAAACGTATGCGCGCGTTCTTTCAGGAGCGGTACGATCTGTCGGAGTTTTTCCGCATCATGCGCAACAAGATTTCCACGGATAATGAAGTCATCTACGGAAAGTGTACGCATCCAGTGCTGGTTTACGGAGAACAATTTCACTTCATCAAACACCGCGCCTCCCTTCTGTACGCGAGAGAGGTCGAAGATTTCGACGAGCTCGGAGAGTGTATAGAACTCGCGCTCTCCTCCCGGATTCCATCCTAAAAGCGCGAGATAATTGATGAGCGCTTCTGGTAGTATCCCCTGCTCGCGATAATGCTTAACCGAGCTTTCGTGTTTACGCTTCGACATCTTACTCCTGTCTGACATAAGGATAAGTGGGATATGCGCGTATGCAGGCGTCCTGAAGCCAAGCGCGCGTTGGAGAAGAATGTGCCGCGGAGTGTTTGAAATATGATCTTCACCGCGAATGATGTGAGTAACGTTCTCATCCTCGTCGTCGACAACGACTGCGAGATGGTAGAGCGGATCATCTATCGAGCGAGCGATAACGAAATCGCCAAGCTCGGTCGTATCGAAACTAATCTCACCGCGGATGAGATCGGTAAATACCACGGTCTCCCCTGGATTTTTTAGACGCACAACCCGCGCGATCTTCGATGGGTCATCCTTTGCCGGCTCCTCGCTCTCATAGGCAAGATTTTTTTCTATCAATATACGCAAACACTCGGTATGTCGCGCTCTATGCTCAGACTGACGGAAACGATGGTCGGCGTTGAGACCGAGCCACGCGAGCTCCTCAAAAATATCAGCTTCATACTCTGGCTTGTTACGCACTGCGTCAGTATCTTCGATACGCAGAATGAATTCACCGCCTGCTTTACGTGTAAAGAGATAGCTGAAGAGCGCTGTGCGCGCAAGACCGAAATGAAGATAGCCGGTCGGGCTCGGAGCGATGCGTGTGATGATGGCGGTCATGATTCGTGAGCGAGCGCGAGCGCGAGCACTTCGCCTGCGAGGATGCGCGCGGCGTCGGGGTCGGTAAAACCTTCGGCGGCCGCGCCCATGCGCTTCGCGAGCGCCGGGTCGTTCAAGATGCGTTCTATTTCGGAGATTAGGATGTGCGGTGTGAGATTCTCCTCATCGAGCACGATTGCCGCCCCTGTTTTCGCATATGCGTACGCATTGCTTCGCTGGTCGTGGCTTATCGACTCAGGAATTGGAATGAGGATTGCTGGCTTCTTCCAGAGACCGATCTCGGCGATAGAGTTTGCGCCTGCGCGCGAGACGACGAGGCTCGCGACGCCCGCCGCTCTCTGGAGCGATATTTCGGAGAGGTAGTTGATGGGATTGTAGCGGGACGCATGCGGGTCCTTTCCGAGCACGACTTTTGCAATCCCTTGCACGTCTTTGAAATTGGCTTGGCCGGTCTGGTGGATGATATTGGCGAGCGCGACGAGGCGCGGAAGCGACGTGAGCACCATCTCGTTTATCTTTACGGCGCCTTGAGAGCCGCCGAGGATGAGGATGGTCGGAATGTCTTTCTCGAGTCCGAGGTACTGCTGTGCCCCCTCGATCTCGACGCGCATAAGCGCTTTGCGGATAGGTATCCCGGTACGAGCGATTTTGTCTTGCGTGTTCTTCGGGAAATACTGCGCAGCGCTCTCGAAGGAGATGGCTATTTTTTTTGCGAACTTCGCCGCAAGGAGATTCGCTCGCCCAGGCTTTGCATCTGATTCGTGAATGATGACAGGGATGCGGAGGATTTTTGCCGCGAGTACGGTCGGGACGCTGCCGTAGCCGCCTTTGCTTACGACCACGTCCGGATACAGACGGAAGAGTGTGAAGAGTGCTGAGATGGTTCCGGCGAGTGTGATGAATGAATCGGTAATGTTCTGTAGCGAAGCGTAGCGCCGCATCTTCCCTGCCGGTATGCGGATGAAGCTGATGCCATTTTCAAAGAGCGCCTTCTCATCAAAGGAGTTCGGTGCGAGGTAGTAGAGCGTGGGTGCGAGTAAGCGCTTTTCACTCACGAGATCATTGATTGCTTCGGCGATAGCGATAATCGGATAAAAATGTCCGCCGGTCCCCCCTCCCGTAAACGCAATGATCATATGTGCGGATTATATCAGTTTACGCCCGTTTATGAGCGGCAACGTTGAGGATGAGTCCGCACATGATGAGTACGGCGACAAGCGCAGTCCCCCCATGAGAGAGGAATGGTAGCGGCATGCCGGTCAGCGGGACGATGCCGAGCATCGCCGAGATATTTATGAAGGCTTGCAGGATGATGATGAAAGAGAATCCGAGTGCGACAAGGCCGCCGAAGAGGTCGGAGGAGTGTCCCGCTATTACGATGCCGCGCGCGGCAAGCGCGACAAAAAGCGCGAGCAGGAGCAGGGCGCCGAAGAAGCCAACTTCTTCCGCGAAGACCGCGAAGATAGAGTCGCCTTCCGGTTCCGGCAGATAGTTGAACTTTTCGACGCTCTGCCCGAGCCCTCTTCCGAGGAGTCCGCCGGAGCCGATCGCGATCAATGACTGCTGAATTTGATAGCCGCTCCCCAAAGAATTTGCGGAGGGATTCATGAATGTCTGGACTCGCTTGAGCACGTAGGGCCGCATAGCGATAAGGATGAGGAGTGCAATCAGAGCGCCGAATATGAGGATGCCGAAGTCGCGCCAGGGTGCGCCTGCTGCGAAGTACATGACCATGCCGGTTGCAAGAATAAGTAGGGTCGTTGACGTGTTTGGCTGTGCAAGCAGGAGGATGGCCGGTATGGCGAGTAGAGCGACAAACGGAATCAGTCCTTTTTTAGGATTCGCGAGTTTCTGCGCATGCGAGGCGAGCCACCAGGCAAGGACGAGTACGAAGCCGATTTTCAGGAACTCTGCAGGCTGTACGGTCGTGAAGCCAAGATCGATCCAGCGTGTCGCGCCGTTCGCATGAAGCCCGATACCAGGAACGAAGACGAGAGCCGTAAAGAGTATTGAGATGATGTAGAGGAACGGTGCTGATCGTTTTATGAAGGCTAGCGGGAGCGCGCGAACGAGAAAGAGCATAAGGAAACCAAAACCGAGACCGAGGCCCGCCTGGATTAGGATATCTTGCGATATCGAGCTGCTCTCCCGGGCGAGCAGGCCAAGTTCAGCTGAGGAAAAGACTGCGAAGCCGGCAAAAGCGATGCTGAGTACGAGCATAAAGAATATCCGATCGCCGGAGATGATCTTCATCCCGTTAGAAATAGAACACGAACGCACCTGATTGTGCGTGGCATCCTATACGATTAGTGAGACGGATATCCATACCTCCATGCATGATACCTTATTGTTCGTTATTTCTAACGGGATTCATGTTACTTGAGGAGCGCGACGGTCATGCCGATGACGGCGCAGATGATCGAGATGATCCAGTAGCGCATCGCGACCTTGTAGGATGGCCAGCCGATAGCTTCGAGGTGGTGGTGGAGCGGCGCAATGCGGAAGACCTTTTTCCCGCGCAGTTTCTTTGACGCGACTTGTATGACGTTTGAGAGGACCGTTATGACAAGCGGGAACGCGATGATAGGAAGCGCCGCGATGCCGTAGCCGTCGCCGAGCGTGTCGGTCATGAAGGCGATGACGCCTAGCGTCATCGTAAGCCCCATGGTGCCCGTCTCGGTCATCCAGAAGCGCGCCGGCGGGATGTTGAACCAGAGGAATGCGAGGATAGCGCCGGTTACGGTCGCCGAGAAGGCCGCGACGTTCAGCTGGTTCTGGAAATAGGCGATACCGGCGTAGGCCATGAAAGCGGAGCTCAGTACGCCACCAGAAAGTCCGTCGATGCCGTCAATGACGCCGCCCGCGTAGAGTCCGATTGTAACCAGTACAAAAAGTGGGATGATGAGCGCACCGATTTCAAGCGTGCCGTCGCCGGGGATGCCGATCGCAGTCACACCGAGCTTCGCGTAAAACCACCAGCCGATGAAAAGCGCTACGATCGTTACGAACAGAAGTCGAGTGCGGAGTCGGATGCCGCGCTCGCCGGAAGGTTGGATATCAAAGAGGTCATTCACAAAACCCATGCCCGCGCCGGCAAGGAGCGTGAAGAGCGGTATCCACGTCTGGCTTCGGCTCAAGAAGTCGAGCTTTTCATTTGCGAGTGAAGGCGCGAATCGGGCAAGCGCCCACGTCCCGAGCGTCACGATGAGAACGCTGACCCAGATGAGGATGCCGCCCATGCGCGGGGTTGAGGTTTCGGTTTCGGTCCGCAGCTTTCCGAACTCGACGGCGACCGAACCGTCGAGAGCCGTCTTCCCTTGCACTTTTTTCCATACACGGAATTTGTACAGGTAGTGTATGAGTAGTGGCGCGAGGAGGATGCCGACTGCAAATGCGGCAGTCGCGGGGATGAATACCTTAATGAGGTTTGAGATGATCATAGGGACTCTACGCCCGCGAAATGCGCGAGTGCTGCGTTGATGAGTTTCGTGCCGTCGGTAAAACGGGCTTTGACCGAAGAGCCGAGGACGACGACCGCGATGGGGTGGTTGATGCCCGCATCAAAGACGAGGACGAGATTGCCACCGGCAAGATCGGTAAATCCTGTTTTCGAAAGCAGGAGGCGCGGGATGGTGCCGACTATGGGATCGGTATTTTTTACTTTAAAGGAGGTACCGCCTGCAGAGACTGCTTGTGCGGAACTTTGCGTTGTTGCTGCGGCAATGTCTGGGGATTTTTCGACGAGCGCTCCCGCGAGGCGCGCGAGGTCGCGTGCGGAACCATAGCCGCCAGAAACGGCCGTGGTCTCATCGAGGCCGCTGCCGTTCACTGCGTACGTCTGTGAGAGCTCGAGCGCCGCCGCCGCGCCTGCAAGTGCTTCATACTCTGAACGATTTTCGCGAAGTGCGGTCGCATGAGCAATTGCCGCCGCACCGTCGTTTAGCGAGGCGACAAGGGTGAGGCGCGCGAGGTCGCTGAGCGTGAATATCTGTCCTGCGGAAAAAGCATGCGGTCCATCGAGACGTATCGCTTCAGTAGGAATGGTTACGGGCGTCGTCGGCGAGAGTTCAGTGAGTGCGGCATACACGGTCAGAAGTTTTGTAAGCGACGCGAGCGGGAGTTGTGCATCGGCATTTTTCGCATACAGCGTTTCGCCGAGGGCGAGATCGTAGACGATGGCCGCTTTCGCTTCAATGGGAACCTGTGCGAAGGCGTCGGGCGGCGTGGAGGTCGCGATAGTGATCGGCGCGGATACTATTTTTCCTGGCGCAAGCGGTATGAAAAGAAAGAGCGTGAGTATGCCTGAAGCGAAAAGGAGTGCAAAACCGGTTTCGCGCATGAAGCGCGAGCGCTTAGCAAGTGTTTGGAGGTCGGCGCTATTCATATTTTTATGCGGCGTCCACGGCCTGCGCAGTTTCCTCGGCGATAATCGCCGCCGCGGTCGCCTTGAGTTCTGCAGCGCGCGGGAGCTCGCTTGCGCGGGCGATGCCCAGGTGCGCGAGCGCATCGGTCGTGAGGTTGTAGCGGATACGTCGCTTGTCGTGCGCGTCCTCCTTCCCCTCGATGAGGCCGCGCAGGAGAAGTGTGCGGAGCGACGCCGAGGAATTGACGCCGCGCACCCAATCGATCTCGCCGCGCGTCGCCCCTTCCTGATACGCGACGACCGCGAGCGTTTCGAGGCTCGCGGTTCCGAGGTCGCGCGAGAACTCGCTCTCGCGGAGTTTTTTTACGATTTCGAATGCTTCAGGGGAGGTGCGCAATTCCACTTCCATTGCGGTCTCGATGAGCGTCAAGCCGCTCCCTTTCAGAAAGGCGGTAAGGACTTGCAACACCACCGGAAGCTCCTCTTCTTTTATTTCAAGAAGCGCCGCAAGCTGCTTTTTTTCAAGCGGTTCGCCGGAGGCGAACAGGAGTGCATGAGCGGCGGCAGGAGGCGTGAGCATTGGCTCCATCATAACCGATGGACCTCTATAAAAACAAGGAGTGCAATAGTTATGTTTTGCGGAGGTTCGTGCCTATACTCCAATCACGCACTTGAAAGCAATCCAGGGCTGCGTGTTATTGTGCGCGGCACCACTTGCTCCTGAATAGCCGGAAGCAACACCTACCGCAGACTCCCAACCGCTAAGGCCCGCTGCTCCACCCGATAGCGCCGGCGCTTCGCTTGGAGTAAGCGCATGAGCCTGTTCCCCACCCGCTCCGCCAAGCGTGGTGCTATTTGCGCCGCCGACTGAGGCGGAAGTGATGCGACCCGCTGCGCTGCCGCCAAGGTTGTCCATGCCAATCATGACGCGCCCTCTTAGATCGGGCAGGTTGAAAGTCGTGGAGCCGTCGCCTGCGCCGTAGGTCGTACCGATTTTAGAAAAAAGAGTGGCGTAGGTTGTACGCGAAACTGCTTGCCCATAGGCTTCGAGAGTATTTGACGGGATGGACGCGCCCGCGTAGCAGCCGACGAATCCTGTTGCGAGTGCTCCTCCTCCGCTGCCGCCCATGGATCCCCAAACTGTTCCATTACAAAATTCCATACCTTTCGAAGTCGAGTTGTATCGCTGCTGGCCTTCATGAGTGGCGTCACAGGTTGCGGAGGTATTTCCAAATTTCACTTCGCCCACCACATCCAGTTTCGCCGCGGGACTTATCGTCCCAATCCCCACATTCCCATTCTGCACCAAGAGACCATTCGTCGCGCCGCCGGTGTTGAGGAGGAGGCCGCCGACTTTTGACTGCGCGTCAGGACCGGTGTGGAGTGGTGCATGCGCGTCAGCGCCCGGCGGTGCGGTTGAAGGTGCCGTGAATGCGGCGAGTGTTTGCAGACCTGCGGAGAATAGAAGTACTCCCGTAACGAGGGCGATTTGGAAGAGGATGCGGCGGAGGTGCATGTAGCGTAAGTGTATACGCTACTAAGGCAGCGATGGAGGATACGTAGTTATTCGTGTGGACAACTCACTCTAACGGAAGAGGTCGTCGTGCGTACCGAGATCGACAAGCAGAAGTACGAGAACGTCTTCATTCTTTTGATACATGAGCAACATATCGTTCTTCACAGGGCATTCGCGGTATTCCTTCAGCTCGCCTGTCAGCTGATGGTCATGATGTCTTTCGGACAATCTTTCTCCTCGTGCGAGCGTAGCGATTATTTCCTCCAGAAGCTGGTTGCTAAAGTCCGTATGGCGAGAAAATCGCTTAAGTGCAGTCTTGTAGCGTCGTGAGAGTATAACTCTATACATGACATGCGTTACTTTTTACCAAGAATGTCACGATGTGCTTCCTGAATAGTTGCGTAACGCTTGCTGTGCTTCAGTGCATACTTCGCTTCTTTTATAATTTGCAGCTTCTTTTTTCGTGGTAAGTAGTCAAAACTTAGTACGGGAAACGGGATGGTTTTAGTGTGCATCACTTGAGTGAGATAGAGCTTTACCCCCGAGGACAGGTCGAGTCCCATGGAATGGAAAGTTTTCTGCGCCGCGTCTTTCGTCTTCTTATCGATGCGGATTTGCAGTGTCGTAGTCATGAGGCAAGTGTACAACCCTCGATTCTAGGTGTCAATACAATGTCAGTACATTTTGTTTTAGCCGTACCGTGGGACAGAGGAGGAGGCGGTGTGACTGATGCGGATGTCGCCATGCGTATCGTACTGCTCGGCAGCAACTGCGCCCTGCTTCACGAGTTCAAGGAGCGCGAGGAAAGAAACGATGACTTCTATTTTTCCTGCCCCGAGCCCTGTCGAGGGGTCTTTCGCGCTTCCGGCGAATTCTTTGAAAGAAAGCGTGAGTGCGCTTTCGACGCGTTTCGCTAGGCGGTCCATCATCTCTTCGATGGTCACAAGGGGCTTCACGCGTACTTCGGGAAGCTCTTTGACCGCTTCGCGCGCGGAGAGCACCCGTGCGAGCGCATCGGCAAGTGCGGCTGCAGAAAGGTCGCGCGAGGGTGCGAAAGAGACTTCCGGAGGGCGCTCCCCTGCTGGCATCATAATTCTTTTCCCAAAAAGTCGTGCGAGTTCGCGCGCCGCGGCACGCACCTTTTCATAGGCGTCGAGCCGGCGCTTCAGGTCTTCGACGTCTGCATTCTCTTCTTCGGTCAGCGTGAGGTCGGGAATGAGCGATTTCGATTTTATGAGAAGTAGTGTCGCAGCGATCTGTATAAAATTCGCGGTCTCTTCGACCGGAAAGGTTGCTTGTGCGCGCACATGCTGGATGAAATCCTCGGTAATGTTCGCGAGTGCGAGCTCGTTGACCAGGAGCTTTCGCGCTTCAATGAGGTCGAGCAGCACTTCGAACGGACCCTCATAAGTATTTGTTTTTATTGAAAACGTCATGGTTTTTTACCCCGTAGCCAAAACGTCATCGTTTTGCGGTATGGGGCCATTGTTCGATAAAGCGAAGAAGGAGACGCACAGGAGCGCCGGCAGCGCCCTTCGCGAGCTCGTCGCCCGCTGCGGCGGTCATCCGTGGCGCAATGTCGAGATGCGCCCACGGGCATTCGAGCTCTTTCGCGAACTGCCAGAGGAACATGCCGCCTTCGATTGCGCCGCCGTAGCGGCCGGAAGCGCTATTTGAAGCATTCGCAATGTCGGCGAACGTGCCCTTCACACCATCTTCATATTCGTCCCAGAGCGGGAGCCGCCAGACATAATCGCCGGATGCTTCAGCGATGACGGAAATCTTTTCTGCGAGTGCGTCGTCGCGCGTGAGGAGTGCGCTTGCATGGAGACCGAGCGCCGAGAGCGAAGCGCCGGTCAGTGTCGCGACGTCGATGACGACCGACGGCTTGAAGCGCTTCGCATAGGTAAGCGCGTCAGCGAGGATGAGCCGGCCTTCGGCGTCGGTGTTCAACACCTCGATCGTCTTTCCGGAAAGAGATTTCAAAATGTCGCCCGGGCGATACGCATTGTTGCCGGGCATATTCTCGACGGCGGGAATGAGACCGATGACATGCTGTTTCAGTTTCAAACGTGCGGCGAGTGCCACCGCATGAATGACCGATGCGGCGCCCGACATGTCCATGTGCATCTCGTAGATGCCACCCGACGATTTCAGATTGAGTCCGCCGCTGTCAAAGGTCACACCTTTGCCTGCAAAAACAATGGGTCCCGTATTGTTTTTGCCCCGAGCTTTAGTCGAGGGGCGGTACTCCAAAATCGTGAATGTCGGAGCTTCGGTCGAACCCTTGGCGACACCGAGGAGTGCGCCCATACCGAGTTTCTGCATCTCTTTAGTGCCGAGCACGGTAACTTTAACCGGCAGTCCTTTTACCGCGTCTTTTGCCGCCTTTGCAAGTGTGGTTGGCGTGATATCGCCCCCAGGCGTGTTCGCGAGCGTGCGGCATGCGTTTACCGCTTTCCCTATCTCCTGCCCTTTTTGCAATGCTTTTTCAATTGAAGGCGAGAACTTTCCATAGAGAAGAATCTCTTCTACGGTATTCCATCCTTCTTTGGGCGTCGTCTTAAAAAGATTGAATTCAAAGTTTGCCATCTCGAAATTCTCTGCCACGAGTTGCGAAATATATTCCGGTGAAATATTCTCCGAGTTTTTAAATAATTCCGGAATGGGGTCGAATTGGATCGCTATTTTTTTGGATTTATTTGCTTTCGCGGCGTTTATGATGGAGCGGCAGAGCAAGATAAATTTGCGCGCATTCATGTCGGCAGGCATTCCGATTTCGAGCGTCTCTATCCCGCCCTCTTTCACGAGACGTTTCGTCCCTTTCGCGGCTTCAGTAAGGCGTACGCGTACGTACTCTTTCGGCGCGTCCCCGACAATTCCTTTTTTGAGGGCGATCTTCATTGCGCTATTTTTTGTCGATCTTGAGGCCGAGTTCTGCAAGCTGTTTGTCGGTCAGTGCTTTCGGGGCGTTCATGACCGCCGTCTTCCCGCCGCGCGTCATCGGGAATGCCTGCACCTCGCGCAGATACGTCTCGCCGGTCAGGTTCATGATCGTGCGCTCGACGCCGAGCGCGATGCCTCCGTGCGGCGGCGTGCCGTGGCGGAACGCTTTCAGCATATGCCCGACGCGCTCTTCGAGTTCTTCGCTCGAGAATCCCATGACTTTGTAGACCGCTTCGAGGATTTCGGGCTTATGCGCGCGGATGGATCCGCCGCCCGATTCGAAACCGTTGCAGACGAGATCGTATTGTGTCGTCAGTATGTCGCCGATGCGTTCGCCTTTCATGAGCCAGTCGAGATGTTCGGGAATCGGCATCGAGAACGGATTGTGCGTAAAGGTCCATTTCCCCGCATCAGTCTTCTCGAAGAAGGGAAAGTTTACGACCCATGCGTATGCGAGAACCCCCGACACCTTCTCTTCTTCGGTCCGCAGATCAAATTTATCGGCGCCGTATTTCTCCATCGCGTCTTTATAGGAAATGCGCGGGAAGGGCTTCCGTTTGATGGTGTGACCCATTGCTTCGACGACGGAGGTTACCATATCTTCGACGGCTGCCATCACGTCCTCCATGGTTACGAAAGACATCTCGAGGTCGAGCTGCGTGTGTTCGAATCCGCGATCAGCGCGCAGGTCTTCATCGCGCACCGCGCGCGCTATCTGGAAGTACTGCTCGAAGCCGGCCGTCATGAGAAGTTGCTTGTACTGCTGGGGTGACTGTGGGAGCGCGTAAAACTTTCCCGGATTGATGCGCGAAGGCACGACGAAGTCGCGCGAGCCCTCGGGGGTCGATTCAGTAAGGAGCGGCGTCTCGATCTCGATGAAATGCTTTGCAAACAAGTGTTCGCGGCAGCGGCGTACGAACTCGCTCCGGACGCGCATGTTCTTCTGCATTCGCTTCGAGCGGAGGTCAAGATAACGATATTCAGCACGGACGCTTTCATCGATGCCGCTCGTATCTCCAGAAATGTCGAACGGCATCGGCTCCGACGGGTTCATGATCTCGATTGCCTTTATTTCGAGTTCGATATCGCCGTTCTGCCGGTCAGCCTGAACATTCCTCTCCGGTCGCTTGTTCACGACTCCTTCGACGCGAACAACATATTCGTTACGAAGTTCTTTTGCTGTCTCCATCGCCGGACTTCCCGGAAGGACGACGCCTTGCACGATTCCTGAACGGTCGCGGAAATCAAAAAAGATCATCTTGCCCTGGTCACGACGAACATCCACCCAGCCTGAAATAGAAACGGTCTCGCTGGTGTGTGCGCCAAGATCCCCGATAAGCATTCGCTCTTTCATATACCGTATAAAATAGCACACCCTCGCGATTTCTCGCGAGGGTGCTTTTCTCCTTTCATTTCTCCGGCAATGCGTCCTCGAGATGGTTCTCGAAACTCTGGCCGAAGATGCGCGGGTCAAGATTCATTCCTGCAAGAGCCTCAACTATCTGAAAGTGATCAGACTCGCTACGATTAGAGCAGATGCCGATCTTTCCCCTACCCAGCATCGTCCTGAATGCGCGTCGCGTGTGGGCCAGAAACTCTTTGGGGTGCGTGTATGGAATGCCGACGTAGCCTTCCATGTGCGCGAGGATTCTCAAGAGAACGTCTGTCAGATCCTGACAGCTTCGAGATTCTGTGAAGCATCCCGAGTGGCTCGCCATCGCCGCTATCGGCAGATTATTCTGCAGGATGAAGCTGAGGGCATTATTTGCGGTCACGTATCCCGTATGGGAGAGGTCGAGCATGATGCCGCATTCGGCCATCCATCTGAGCAAATCTTCTCCCTTGTCTGTGAGCTCGCCTACGCCCCTGCATCCGTCGCCGTACGGCGTTCGATAGTCGTAAGCGAGGGACAGGACTCTCAAACCACGATTTCTCAGCTTTTTCATGTGCCAGAGCGTCATGCGGTCGGGTACGTATCGCATGCCGAGAAGGATGCGGATTTTGCCATCGGGGGCGAGGTCGGCTTTCGTCCGCATGACTCGTATCTTCGGCTTTTCAAGCGCCCGGAAATAGAATCGTTCGTGTGCTTCCACGGCTTCATCAGGATCCCAGAGAGGAAAATTCGGCTCGCTGGTAAGATGCACGAGAGATGGTCCCGGCAAATCAAGCGATACTGATCGTGCCATAGAGTCGGCGAGGCACGGGATTATCTGAACGGCCAGACCGGTCGCTTCGCTAGAGACTTGAATAGGCATTCGAACCTCCTTTCTATGATTTTGTATAGTTTCTTGAGAACTGTTTCTGACAGAGATACTGTCAGTTTTTCGGTAAAAGTCAAGCTGTTTTGTACTAAGTCAACGCGTTGTTGACACTTTTGATGAATAACTCGACTCGTGCAAGCGGGGTGCTTTCAATGCTCTGATGCACGCGGATTTGGTTGTACCAATCCACGTACGCATACAGATAGCGTCTGCGGTGAGCTCT
>JAPLWH010000026.1 GCA_026396715.1 Candidatus Kaiserbacteria bacterium | reverse complement strand
GCTTTTCTGATACGTATCCAAATGCTTCAGTGCAATGCCGGTGCCGCGCGCGACGCAGTAGTACGGGTCTGACGCGAGTTTCGCCACGACGCCCGTGCGACGGTAAACGAGCTCGGGCATCTGCCGGAGCTGCGACGAGCCGCCTGTGAGGATGATGCCGTTGTCGATGATGTCGGCGGCGAGCTCGGGCGGCGTCTCCTGGAGCACTTTGCGTATCGCTTGCGTCATTTCGCGCAGTTCCCGCGCCATCGCCTGCACCATGTCATTGGTCGAGAGCTCGACCGTACGTGGCAGCCCGGTCACGAGGTCGCGTCCTTTGATCGACATCGAAAGCTCCTCGTTCATCGGTACCGCCGCACCGATCTTTATCTTTACTTCTTCGGCGGTCTTGTCGCCAATCGCGAGATTGTGCTGCTTCTTGACGTAGTCGATGACCGCGCGATCGAGCCGGTCGCCCGCACACTTTACCGAGGTCGATGCAACGATGCCGCCGAGCGAAATCACGGCGACGTCGATTGTGCCGCCGCCGATGTCTACGACCATGCGTCCCATCGGCTCGTGGATAGGGATGCCCGCACCGATGGCCGCGAGGATCGGCTCTTTCACGACATACGCATTTTTTGCTCCCGCTTTGAGAGCTGCTTCGATGACCGCGCGTTTCTCGGTCGACGAGACGCCCGCGGGGACCGAGACGAGCACCGTCGGCTTGAAAGGATTCCGACCGAGCGCTTTCCGCATGAAGTACCGAAGCATCGCTTCGGTTACGCGGTAATTCGCGATAACGCCATCTTTCATCGGACGATACGCAATGATGTCGTCCGGCGTGCGACCGATCATCTTCTTCGCTTCCATGCCGATTGCGAGAATCTTGTTATTACCTCGTTTCCCGTGCGATTTCCCCACCGCGACCACCGACGGCTCATTGATGACAACCCCTTTCCCAGGCACGAAGACGAGCACATTAGTCGTTCCGAGGTCGATACCAAGCTTTGGGGAGAAGAAGGACATTGCCCGCATGATAGCGCGTCCTTGTACCCAGGGCAAAAACCGAACGAAATGGTAGGATACTCCGCATGCAAGGCGAAATGAATTTCATCATCGAGGGCGGTAAAAAGCTTTCCGGGAAAGTCGAAACGAGCCGCTCGAAAAACGGCGCGGTCGCACTCCTCGCCGCCTCGCTCCTCAACCGCGGGACGACGACGCTCGAGCACATGCCGAAGATCGAAGAGGTCAATCGCCTCATCGAAGTGCTGCGCTCGCTCAAGGTCTCGGTCGAGTGGCAGGGCGCAAGCGTCGTCATAACTCCGCCCGAAAAGATTTCGCTCAAAACGATCGACCGCGCCGCAGCGGCGCGGACCCGCAGCATCCTGATGTTCATCGGCCCCCTGCTCCACCTCTTCAAGAGCTTCGAGCTGCCGCAGTCCGGCGGCTGCACGCTCGGACTCCGCTCCGCGCGCCCGCACCTCATGGCGCTCGAGAAATTCGGCGTCAACATCGAAGCGCATTCCGACAGCTACCGCATCACACACGAGACGCTCGTGCCAGCAGAAGTCATTTTGTACGAATCGAGCGACACCGCGACCATCAATGCGCTTTATGCCGCCGCGCGCATACGCGGCACGAGCGTCATTAAGTACGCCTCGGCGAATTACCAAGTGCAGGAAGTTTGCGGCTTCTTGCGCGCGCTCGGCGTCTCGGTCGAAGGCATCGGCTCGACGACACTCACGGTCACGGGTGTCGCTAGCATCAAGAAAGATATTTCCTACAGCGTCGCAGAGGACCCGACCGACGCGATGTTCTTCATCGCGACTGCAGCGGTAACTCATTCCCCACTTACCATCCTTGCTGCGCCGATCGAATTCCTCGAAGTTGAGCTGCTCATCCTTGAGAAAATGGGCTTGCAGTTCAAGCTCTCAAAATCCCGCATGTCAGAAAACGGCATCACGAAGCTCGCTGACATCTCGATCAAGCCCTCAACTCTCGTCGCATTTCCAGAAAAGATCCATGCGCGTCCGTACCCCGGCCTCAATATCGACAATCTCCCGTTCTTCGCCGTCATCGCGACGCAAGCGAAAGGCACGACCCTCATTCACGATTGGGTCTACGAAAAGCGCGCGATCTACTACACCGACCTCGATCGTCTCGGCGCGCATACCAGCTTGCACGACCCACACCGCATCTCGATCGAAGGCCCGACAAGACTCAAAGCGGCTCAACTCATCTGTCCGCCAGCACTGCGACCCGCGACTATCATTCTCGTCGCAATGCTCGGCGCGAAGGGCCGCTCGATGCTGCGCAATGTCTACAGCATCAACCGCGGCTACGAAGACATCGTGCATCGCCTGCAACAACTCGGCGCCTCGATCGAAGCGCACACTGGTTAATGCTATGAATCCCGTTAGAAATCGCGGACGCTTCTGTGAAAATCGTGAGACGAGTTCGCTTACCAGCCATAATCGGATAGGGTTCGGACGCATCATTGCCTGCGCGTCCGCGTCCTATTTCTAACGGGATGAAATCAATCGGCGAGATGCTTCCCGAGTTCGAACGAAAAGCGGCGGCGGCACCCAAAGGAAGGAAGCGCCAGACCGAGCGTGGCGAGATGATGCGCTTCTTCCTGCGCCACCTGAATCACTCGCGCACCAAAGACGGGCTCGCGCCCATGACTATGGCGCACCTCGGCAGCGTCCTCGAAAAAATACCGACGCAGGACCTCTACTATCTGAAGAGCATCTGCAGCCAGGCAAAAAACTTCGGCAAAAAATTCTGGTGGGAACTGGACCCGACCAAGCACGAAGCCAGATAAAATTTCCAATAACTGTGCGGATACTTTTGCAATGAGTCTCGCCCCGTGAGATGCCGTCTGCGGCTATCTCACGGGGTGGGAACTGGACCCGACCAAGCACACACCGCGCTAATTTTTTGGTATAGTTCGCCACATGAATCCCGTTAGAAATCGCGGACGCCTCAACCGAGAGACGGGTTCAATTATCAACTCTAATCAAATAGGGTTCGGCGGCGGCTTTGCCTGCGCGTCCGCGTCCTATTTCTAACGGGATGAAAGAGATCGTGCAAGACGGCGCGCCAGTACTGCGCGAAATCGCTCAGCCCGTACCCGACGGGCTTTTCGACACGCCCAAGCTCGCGCAGATCATCAAAGACATGTCCGAAGCGCTTGAAGAGCAGCCCGAAGGCGTCGCGCTCGCTGCGCCGCAAATTGGCATGTCCTATCGCATCTTCATCGTACGGAAGGACCGCACACTCCCCCTTCAGAGAAAAGTAGCGGGCGAGACACTTCCTCCGCCGCCTCCGCCGGAAGTCGATGTCTACCTCAATCCCGAAATCCTGAAAACTTCCCGCAAGCGCGCATTCGTGGACGAGGGCTGCCTCTCGGTGCGCGGCATCTACGGCACGACGAGCCGTCACGAGCGCGTCACGATCAAAGCACGACACGTTACCGGCACGCCCTTTGAGCGCGGTGCCGGCGGCCTCATGGCGCAGATATTCGAACATGAGATGGATCACTTGAACGGCATTCTCTTCATCGATCATGCCGAGCACCTCACGCGCGTCTCCCACCGGTCAGAGCATCGCTTCGCGTATTTCGGTACGCCGGGCGTCGCAAGCGAAACGCTTGCCGCACTCATAGAGAGCGGCTTCGTGCCCGCTGTTGTCGTGACGTCTCCCGACGCGCCGCGGGGTCGCGGCCTCGTACTCACGCCTTCTGAGACGAAAGCGCTCGCACTTGCGCATGACATTCCAGTCATGACTCCCGAAAAACTCGATGCGGCGGCAATCGAGGCGATCACCGCCTACGAATGCGAATACGCAGTCGTCGTCGCGTATGGAAAAATATTTCCCGAAACACTAATACGCGCCTTTCCGAAAGGCGTCATCAACGTGCATTATTCCCTGCTGCCAAAATACCGCGGCGCGACACCACTTGAGACGGCACTGCTTTCAGGCGACACGATGACCGGCGTGAGCCTGCAGAAAATGGTCAAAGAGCTTGATGCGGGCGACGTCCTCGCACAAGAAGCAACAGAGATCGCACCCGGCGAAACTGCGCGCGAACTGCGCCCGCGACTCATAGAGATCGGCGCAGCACTGCTTGTCGAAACACTTCCTGCCTACCTCTCGGGCGACATCATTCCCGTCCCACAAGAACACGCGCACGCAACACGCGCTGGGAAACTCAAAAAAGAAGACGGCCTGCTCTCGCTCGATGCGCCTGCCGAAGAGAATTGGTACAAGTATCGCGCGTACGCCGACACCATCGGTACGTATTTTTTCGATCCGCCAGCTGGCGGAGGAAAACGCATGAAGATAGTCAAAGCGTCACTCGCAAACGGTCAATTCACCATCGAGCGCGTCATCCCCGAGGGCAAGCGCGAGATGGCATACGCGGATTTTTCGAAATGATCAGGAAGAAAGGAAAAGCGCGCCGCAAAGCGGCGCGCTTTTCCTTTCTTCCTCTCCTTAATTCCCGAAACGCAACATCCGCTTGAGCGCGGCTCCGCCGCGCTTCATGAGGCGTCGCGTGCGGCCGCGCGAGTGACGTATCTCGGCCTCGAGCTCACTGCGGACCTTGTCTGCGGCGCTCTCCGGATTCGGCTTTACCGCTTCCGCATGAAAGACATTGTCATTAATGCTGAGCCGTGCGACCAGGCGGCACGGCTCTGACGAACGGCCTTCAGGCGGTGCATTTTCAATCTCAATCTCGAGCAATGCGCGATCACCTTCCTTCCCAAGCAGGCGCAGCGGCGCCGAAAGCTTCTCCTCAATAATCACCTCAGTCTCAGGCGTGAGGCGGTACTTCGTCGCTTTAATGGTGATATTCATGATGGTCCGGTCAGCTGTTAAGCAAAGCTTTCTCTCTGCGCTCGCTCGGAAGAATAAGATAGGAATCTCATTCTTCGCTCGCTCGCTTGATAGTAACACTGAGCATTTTACCACGCGAGCGGTGCCCGGTCAGGATGCACACCTTCCCCACGGCAACTTCAAGCCGCTCAGCAATGATCTCCCGCACGCGGTCATTCGCGTGGTTCCCAAGAGCAGGTTCCTTGACCGCGATCAGGAATATTTCCCCTTTCTTCTCGACCTTTTCCTTCCGCGCGCCGGGCGTAACAAATACTTTTATATACACACTAGTAGCGTAGCACCTCTAGAGCGTTGTAATACCGGACTCAATCTCGGTATGACAGTTCTTGCAGACTAAAACGCATTTCTTTGCTTCTTGCAAAAGAGAGTCCCACGCATACGACAGCCCCTTTACACTCAAAGCGAAAGCCTTTGTTTTTGGGTCCGTATGGTGGAAATCTAACGCGCCCACATATTTTTTGTATCCGCATACGGCACATTTCCCTCCAAACATTTCAACGAGCTTTTCTTTCTTGCGGCGCCTATGGTCCATAACCCATTCCGAGGCACACTTTCCACACCGGAAAGCACTATCGGGCCGCGGAAAATGTTTTGTCTGACCATGTTTCGTACAGACCTTCATCATTGTTACCATTATAACACCCTAAGTTAGGTTGGTGGGGCTTTGAGAATTAGTGTACAATGACCGCGGCCAATTTAATTGGCTATTTACATTCCGCGGTAGCTCAGTGGTAGAGCGGCTCGCTGTTAACGAGTTGGTCGTAGGTTCGAATCCTACCCGCGGAGCACACAAAAATGAAACCCGCCCTCTCGGGCGGGTTTCATTTTCGAATACCCGAGATGAGCACCGAAGATTATTCAGGCTTCGTACCCCAGAAAACTATTTTTTGAAGAGGAACCTTTGGCTCGGATCCGTACTCATGTTCTATCGCCTCTTTAACTTTTTCTACGACAATCTCAGGAGACGCCGTGCCGCGTGCCTGAATCTCAACGATCATAGGATTTCCCGTGATGACACCGCGGGCGATGCTTTCTGAAGTATTGCCGTCTATGACAGCAGATACTACTTCAGAACTAACCTCGATAAGACCGATACTTTGCATAAGTTCCGTAATCTCTGCGATGTTGTTATAACCAAACGGAATTTGCAAAAATTTTGGCGGATCTGATTCAAAAAATCCTGCAGCTACATTCCCTGCCAGCTTAATGATTGGATTATGCTCAAGAGTGTCCCACACATTGAACAGCACCGTTCCTCCTGGCATGCATACTCGCAGCATCTCTTCGAGCCCCTTCTTTTTGTCAGGGAAAAACATAACGCCGAATTGACACGCCACGACATCGAACCGGTTATCTTCAAACGGCAATGCCAGCGCGTCCGCGACTGCATAGGAAACGTTTGGAAGGTCTCCTCGCTTAGACCGCGCAAACTTGAGCATGTCTTCACTAATATCCGTTGCGAGAATAGAAACTTCCTTCGGTAAAGCGTTTCGCAAAAATTCAGTTGAAATGCCCGTGCCAGCAGCCACTTCAAGCACTTCGCCCTTGTCACCAACTATTTTACGCACTCTATCCGCAAAATCCTTTGACGGAAAATTAAAAAGGAGCGGGCCGAGATACTTGTCGTAATTCTCAGGAATTGAACCGGTAAATGCTGTTGATGTATTCATTCTAATGAATATTACTTTTTAAAAACTACTAGAGGTATAGTACCATTGGCATGAACTAGTAACTAAAAACATGGAAACAAAAACAAAAAATAACATTTTCAGCATCGCTCTCGTGACGCTCGCACTCGGTCTTGTTATCGGCTATTTCGTAGGTACCGGACGCCCTGGGACCCAAGTGCCACCGACAGTACCCAGCATGCATGAAGCTATGGACGGAATGACGTCGAGTCTCGCGGGAAAGACGGGAGATGCGCTCGATAAAGCATTTCTCAATGAGATGATCGTTCATCATGAAGGGGCGATAGAGATGGCGCAGACGCTTCTTCAGAGCACGAAGCGGCCGGAACTTCAGAAGCTCGGCAACGACATCATCACGGCGCAGACACAGGAAATACAGATGATGAACGGATGGCGCACGGCGTGGTTCGGTCAATAAAGCAACGCGCCTAGACCGTTCGTGCGCGTATCGTATGGACATACTTACCCATGCGGGGGTTTCGTAAACCCCCGTATGGGTAAATTTGGTAAATTGACATGCGTATGTTTATGCGTATAATCTCTTCAGACCAGCGTGCCTACGAAGGCGATAGAAAATATCTCACAAACGGAGGTGCCAATGAAGCAGTCACTCCCCCAAACGTCGGTCCGTCTTAAACCTAAAGAGATCCGGCGCAACGGCCGCACATACACACGAGGACCAAGCGGATCCTACCATTGCAAAGAGACCGACGAGGTGTTGGACGCTATTCTCGTCGCTGCCGCCTGTAACGGCAACGGCGCGACATACGGCTGCACCATACTAGGCATGAGTAGTCCCGATAGTGACGTCTAGAAGCGGAGTGCTAAAACTGGCTGTGCCCCGAACACTTGGGACACAGCCAGTTCTTTTATTTCACAACTTCTGACACGACACTTACGCGATGTAATTTAGCGGCGGCCACGCGTGCAGGAGCATCGCTAGGAAAATGTAGAAAAGCAGATGGATCGTATAGGAATACACGAAGCCTCCCCGCACCCGAGTGATGAGATAGGGAAAGACGAGCGCCGAGAGGAGCGAGCCTGCAGTCAGGATCACGGCGTAGGCAGTTATCGCATCTTCGGCTAAAAAGAGCAGCACGTGCGCACCGCCGAAACAGATCGCGAAGCCGATAATTACTTTTTTGAAAGAATGCAGGCGGAAAGAAAGCTCGAGCACGAGGACTGTGATGAGCAGCTGCTGCATGAGCACTTCGGCGGATTTCGGAAGGAAATACCACGGACTCGCGAAGAGTATGTCCGTCGAAGGCGCGAGAGAGAGCCCGTTCAGCACCGGCAGGAATGAAAAAGCGTAGAGCAGGCCCCAGATGAGCGCCCCGCACCCAAGACTCAGTGCGACATAGAGCCAGATCTTAGTAGCGCCCGAAAGCCACAACGCGAACAGGTCCCAAAAATAAAAAAGTGTGACTCCCGCCCATACGAAAAAATAGACGGCGATTGCTACCGGCGCCGTATTGTAGCTGAACCCGAGGCCGAGCGCGGGAAATATGAAGAAGTAGCCGATGTTGGCGAATATCCATAAGCCGGCCATTTCGCCGAAAACGATATGTACGGGGTCCGTCAGATGGTGCGGAGTTCTGGAGTCGCGCGGCATCGGGCAATCATATGCCAGAAAAGAGAGTTTGGGAAAAATACGGCCCTCCTTCCCCATCGAAGCATCGTTTGGGTCATCCACTTTCGACGGGTGGACATACCCTGCGCGCGGGTATATAAGCAAGAAGGATTCTTTGTCATTATTTGAACGAAGGAGGTGCTCCATGTACAAACAATGTTTCGTCTGCGAAAGAAAGTTTGATCGAGAAAGATTCTCGGCACTTGAGACGCTCGGCTATCACCGCTTCTGGAGGAATTTTTTCCTCGAATTGCGACGATGCTCCTGCGGAACATTGATCGGAAAAGAGCACGATTCGACCGAGTTTGATCCGAAGTGGCTCAGAACGATTCTTCCGCCGCCACAGATTGCAGACCGAGACAGGAAAGAACACGCTGTACAATCGTAAGTTTCAGATCAACACGAAAAGTTACCCTGAAGAAAGGAGGTGTGCTGTATGCGGAAAAAACGCAAGAAGAAGATACGGAAGCGTGCCGTTTCCGATATCTGGTATTTCGAAACAAATGACGTGGTCGAAGAAATAGTCGCCGTACAATCAAACCTGCTGTAAAGGAGGTGATGATGAGAACAAAAGAAGCCATCTTTTGCGATTATTCTCAATGCCTCACAAAAGTGATTCTGACAAAAGGAGACCACCTGATAGTCGGAAACTGCAACTATCATGTGGTCTGTTGGAGTTTTTTATCCGGGAAACCAAATTCAACATTCGAACTTCCCGGAAATGAAGGAGGCGCACACGCATAAGGAAACTCTCCAACATTCCCCACACATACTGAACACTCGAAGAAAGGTCCTGTTCTTATGACGCCGCGATCAAGAAGAACCGTAGAAAGAGGAGCTGTTACTGCAACACTGCACTAACAGCTCCTTTTCTTTTTCCGTACGCCGAAAGTTGACAAATGTACTCTGGGTATCTATGGTGTCGGGAGAACACTGTATTTCCACGTCATAACCAAGGAGGACGAAGATGCTGAAGCCGGCTCGCATTCGCATTTTACTGGTGGGCCAGACACAAAAGGAAATCCTTCCCGGTCAACAGAAGATTCTTGCCAAACTCTTTGATAAGAAAGAGGAGGAAATTGAGTACGTGGAAACCCACCCACGTACTCAGGAGGAACATGCCGACAACTGCAAAACGTATAGCCTCGCAGCCGTCTTCCTTCCCCCAGACATCAAGACGGTGCTCCCCTGGCTGGAGACGATAGACGGCATCAGATACCTCTTCATTTCTGCAACGGATATCTCCGAGGTCTTCATTTTCGGAAGAGACGATGCGCCCGTCCTTCGGGAAATCAAGATGGATTACGCCATCGAACGACTCGTTCCGACTGAAGTCTGAAATCCGCCGCCATGCGCTTTGCGCATGGCGGCGCTATCTTTTTAATAATCGACTAATGATAGCTCTGTCTTTCCGAGGCAATACGTCTTGCACGAAGCACCGCTTCTTCCGGCGCTATCTTTCCCTCTTTGAGCTCTGCGTTGATCTGGTTAAGCGAAAAAAGCTCGGTGTCGACCGAACCCTCCTGCTGCATCTGCTGCGCATACATCCCAATTTCAAGCATTGCGCTCTGCACAGTCTGCCGCTGTGGAAATGATTCATTCATGACACAAGTATAGCAAACGTACCTGAACATTATCTGGCATAAAAAGTTGTGTATGTTGTGTACATAGTTGTGGATAACTACCCACATTTCAAAAGCCGCGATGCTATCCTGCATCTATGCCCCGCCAGACGACGTTCACCCCCGCACAAGAAAAGACTTTTTCATTCTTGAAGAGCTACATCGGCACGAACGGCCAGGCGCCGACGATGCTCGAGCTCTGCAAGGAATTCAAGTTGCGTTCGCTCCGTAGCGTCACACAACGACTCGAAAGCCTCGAGCGCAAAGGCCTCATCAAGCGAGACCGCTTCCAGCATCGAAGCATCCAGATTCTGAAGGGCGACGGATCAGGAATCACTTCAGGCACCATTCAAGTACCCGTCATCGCTTCAGCAGGCTGCGACGCAATGGAAGTCTACGCGCAAGACGAGTTCGGTGAGTACATCCTCGTCGACAAGAATCTCCTCAGCATGCACACCAATATCGCAGCCATCAGAGCGGTCGGTGACAGCATGCAAGACGCAGGCATCCGCAACGGCGACTACGTCATCGTCGAGGTAACCGAGGCGGTCGAGGACGGGGACCGCGTCGTCGCTATCATCGGCAACATGGCGGTCATCAAGCAATACAAGAAAGCGGACGGGGTCGTCTTTCTCAATCCGGAAAACAAAGACGGCGGCTACCACCCCATCATCGTCGGCCAGGAAGATTCCAAGATCTTCGGCAAAGTCCTCAGCATCATCCCGGGCACCGAATGGGTCGACGATATCAAGATCGAGTACTACCCCGAATACTCCCCCAAAAAATGATCCATGCTACAGTTCCACCAATGGAGACTCGCGAACATCCGCTCAGCTGGGAGGCAATAAGCCGGATCGTCCTTGTCAGCATCGTCCTTCTTTTAGTCTGGCAGGCTCTCGGGGCTGTCGTCGATATCGTCATCGCATTGGTGTTAGCCGCCTCTCTGTATCCGCTCGTGCACGCGCTGCACACTAAGCTGAGGCTGCCGATGCTGCTCTCCACATTCATAGTTTTTCTTATTTCTCTCATCCCCTTCCTTTTCATCGGCTTTACCATCGCACCGAACGTAAGCGATCAGCTTCCCCAATTGCTGGCCAGCATCGATTCTACCGTAAGCCAGCTGCCGCTCGTCGGACATGCATTCGAAAATTTCAGCATCGTCCAGTATATAGAATCTCATTCTGGCGATATCCTCGCCTCTTCGGGGAACATCATCATGATCGCTTTCTCCGTCATCTCGATACTGGTGCTTACGTTTTATTTCGTGTACGACTATGAACGCCTGTTCAAGCTCTTCTTAAGCATCTTTCCCTACAAAGAAAAAGCGAAATTGCGAGGATTTCTCGAAGAGGTCGCGAAGGTCATGGGCCTCTACATCCGAGGCAACCTGCTCATCTCCTGCATCACTTTTTTCATTATCTTTATCGGCCTCCTGGCCCTTAAGGTCCCCTTTGCCCTGCCGCTCGCTCTTTTCGCCGGCATCTTAGACCTCCTTCCTCTGGTGGGCTCTACTCTGGGATCAATCCCCGCCCTCTTGGTTGCTTTCAGCCTCTCGCCCGCACTAGGTTTTTCCGTGCTCGTGCTGCACCTTGCCTACCAACAGATAGAGAACACGATCATTTGCCCCGCGATCTATAATAAAGCCCTCAATCTGTACCCGGCTCTCGGATTCCTCGCCGTGCTCGTCGGGGCTAGTCTCTTCGGGATCGTGGGAGCCTTTCTCGCCCTTCCAGTAGCCGCAAGCATTCCCGTCATCGTCAACTATCTTGAAAACTATTCCGAGAGGCATCAGCACCCAGTGGTCTAAGCAGACGTACGATGTGTAGACATTGACAGAGTGCTTGACACAAGCTACTGTAGAAAAAGATTTGCTTATCAATTCACTTTTTTCCAGGAGGTGCGTTCATGGGTCGAAGCAAGAAAGCCGGCCTGAATTGTTTAAACAACAGGCCAGAGATAAAACGGAAGATACCCGACGAAAGGCGATCCTGGTTTGGAAGAGTTCCCTCGATTGAAACCGGAAGCCGTCCGAGTACTCCGGTAAAAAATATCTCGCGTCCTCTTCCTGGACACAAAGAAAGTCCGCGCGGCAGGAGAAACTCTATTTTGCTACGGACGCTTATGTTGATTCTGACGGTTGCCTTCTTTTCGGCTCTGGCTCTCAATTATTGGCATCCGCAGTAATGTTGTGAAGCGAACGAAGGGCGTACCTACACAGGTGCGCCCTTTTCCTTTTCAGGACTAGCGTGTTGCGGCTCTCTTAGAATGCGCTCCGGATCTGAAATGCCAATATATGATGACGCTCAGGATTGAGGCGAAAAAACACCATACGGAAAAGAATGTCTCGATAAAAAACCATGCAGCTATGGCGAAAGATACGCCCAGAACCACTCCGAAGAAATTGATGAACTTGTGACTCGACACGAGACAGCTCCCGCAAGTCGCGACGAGATACAAGACTATCATCGTGAACGGATACAGGTGCGGCGAACGGTACGCGATGCTGTCATGCACGATATGAGCCGTGAGCGAGTCCGTAAGGATGGAGTGCAGGAAATACAGTCCCACCGACGCGCCAGCCAGAAAGGTCATGCGTAAGATATTTTTCCGAGCAGGATCGGTTTCTATTGCGAGAACCGCGAACGGAACGAGTATCGGCCACAACACATGAGAAAAGAGAGAGTACGCATACGTCGCAGCCGCGTTAAGCGCGGGCGTCCCGAACGAAAGCCAGACGATACCTTCGATGAGCTGCTGTATCCCGAACAGAAGCGGGATGCTGGCGAGCGGCAACTCCCGCTTCGTTTTTGTTTTGACTAGCAACGATACTCCGACCGCGCTAAGCGCTCCCCCAGCCACAAAACTCGCAGTTGCTGAAAAACACATATTACAAAGCGGCGCGTCTGAGAAGCGAAGCGTTTATAGCGACAATAACC
Organism: Candidatus Kaiserbacteria bacterium; assembly: GCA_026396715.1. GTDB lineage: Bacteria > Patescibacteriota > Minisyncoccia > Phycocordibacterales > Phycocordibacteraceae > C7867-001. Next base: position 30,839 of record JAPLWH010000026.1, on the reverse strand, counting down.
GTTGAGAGCGACATGAACACCGCGGCCACCGCAGGCTGTAGCATGATGCCGTACGCACTGAGCGCCCCTGCAGCTATCGGCAGCGCGACCACGTTGTAGCCCGTCGCCCAGAATAGGTTCTGGATCATCTTCGCGTAGGTAAGCCGCGAGAGTCTAATTATCTTCGGGATATCGCGCGGATCGTTCTTTACCAGGATGATCCCCGCCGACTCGATCGCGACATTTGTACCAGCGCCGATAGCGATGCCGAGATCAGCCTGCGTAAGCGCCGGGGCATCATTCACGCCGTCGCCGACCATCGCGACGCGCTCACCCCGACTCTGGAGTTTCTGTACCGCGACAGCCTTCTCCCCCGGCAGGACATGCGCGAAGTATTCATCGATCGACAATTCTTTCGCCACCCACGCGGCGACGTCTTCGGCATCGCCAGTAATCATCGCAACTTTGATGCCCATCCGCTTGAGCGCCGCGACCGCCTCGCGCGACTCTTCGCGTATCACATCGGCGAACGCAATACTTCCCACTAACTCTGTTCCTTTGAAAACGTGTACGACGGTCTTCCCTTCTCGCTCATGTTTCTGTATGTCTGCCGCATAGTCCGCATGCAATTCCGCTTTCATTTCAGAGAGAAGGGCCGGGCTCCCGACGGTGATCTCGTTTCCTGCGACCGATGCGCGCACGCCCTTGCCGGGCAGACGCGCAAATGCGGATGCGGACGAGACGGAGATACGTCTCTCTTGTGCGGCGCGGACGGTGGCGCGCGCAAGCGGGTGCTCCGAGCTCCCGTTTGCCGCTGCCGCGAGCGAGAGCGTCTCTGCTTCGGGGCCGATAACCGCAACGACGCCAAAGGAGCCTTTCGTCAGCGTCCCGGTCTTGTCGAATAGAACGGTCGTGATGTTCCGAGCCGCCTCAAGCGCGATGCGGCGTTTGACGAAGAAACCGTTTCTCGCCGCCATCGTCGTGGAGATGGATGCCACGAGCGGGATCGCGAGCCCGAGCGCATGCGGGCACGCGATGACCAGCACCGCGACCAAGCGCTCGATGGCGAAACCGAAACCCTCTCCGGCAGCGAGCCACGCGAAGAAAGTAACGCCGCCCGCAGTTACGGCAAGCACGGTCAGATAGAATGCCGCGCGATCGGACAGAAGCTGCAAGCGCGACTTCGAGGACTCGGCTTCCGCGACGAGCCGCATCACGCCCGCGAGAAAAGTGTGCTCTCCCGTCTTCTCGATGCGGACTTGCACGCTACCATCGCCGTTCGTCGAACCCGCGATGACCCCGTCCCCAATACTCTTTTCGACCGGACGTGATTCGCCCGTAATGAGCGACTCATCAATCTCAGAGCTTCCTTCGATCACGACACCGTCAGCGGGAATCTTCCCTCCCGGCCGCACGAGTACGATATCGCCCTCGCGCAGCTCATCGAGAGAAACTGAAACAATGTTCCCATCAAGCAGCACCTCCGCTTGGTCGGGCAAAAGCTTCGCAAGCTCCTGTAGCGCGCCCTTCGCGCTTTTAACCGCTTTCATCTCCACCCAATGCCCGATGAGCATGACTGCGATAAGCGTCGAGAGCTCCCAGAAAAGCGTCATGCCGGTACCAGATAGGACGACTCCGACGCTGTAGAGATACGCCGCGATGATCGCGAGCGCGATGAGCGTCATCATCCCCGGCAGACGGTCCTGTATCTCATCTGCCGCTCCCTTGAGGAACACCATGCCGCCATAGAAAAAGACGATGCTGCCCAGTATGAGCTGGAGATAGTGCGAGCCGACAAATGCGGGAGGCGACCACGCGAAGAGATCCGAATATAGGATGAGCGGGATGGTCAGAGCGAGTACGACCCAGAACTTCTTGAGAAAATCCTCCGTGTGGTGCCCGGCGTGCTTGTCGTGCTCTCTGTGCCCGTGCGAGGAATGGTCCATATGCTGTAAGTGTACACCCAAGAACAATAAAAACTATGCTACGATTTCGGTAGTAACCCATTAAAAAATTTGTATGAAAATAGCAACTATTGTTTGGATTATCATCATTCTCACACTTTTAGGAAGTGGATGGTATGTCTCTCGCAGCACGCCTGCCCGACACCTCGACCCAGATCTATCCGCCGACACCATACAAAACTCCGAATCAATGACGACACCTTCCGCAGGTACCTCGGCGCAAATGGAATCACTCGCGCCAACGACTACGACCGTCATCTACGGCCCGAATGGCTTCTCTCCCGCAACAATAACCATCAAAAAAGGAGACACGGTAACCTTCCTGAATCAGGGCGGCGACGAGATGTGGGTAGCCTCCGGCCCTCACCCGACGCATGAAGGGTACAGCGGTACGACGAAGAGCCAGCACTGCCCGGATACTGCCGGAGTAGCGTTTGATCAGTGTTCCGTCGGTACGACCTACTCCTTCACATTCCAAAAGACCGGTACTTGGGGTTATCACAATCACGGCAATGCGAGCGATAAGGGTATCGTCATCGTAAAATAAAATGCTGCAGGATCGCTTTGCTCATCTGCTATTGCGCGGCGGCGTCGCGTTCGCTTTTCTCTATCCGGCGATTGATGCCTTCTTCGATCCCTACTCGTGGCTCGGCTATTTTCCGAAATTCATGCATGGCATCCTTCCCGACGCGGTACTGCTGCACAGCTTCGGAGCGGTGGAAGTAGTGCTCGCGCTCTGGATCCTTTCCGGTAAGAAAATATTCTGGCCCTCAACCGTGGCTACGCTCATGCTCGCGGCGATCACGTTGCTCAACCTGCAGGATTTCCAGATTGTTTTCCGCGACGTGTCTATCGCCTTGATGTCAGCGGCTCTGGCTACCTATGCCTATCCACAAGAGTTATACTCTACCGATGCTGCGCGTGTTTAAAAACGGATTTCGCTATGCTTTTGCGGGTCTCGCTCTGGCCTGGACGAAGGGAATTAATTTCAAGATTCAAACGCTCAGTGCCTTCATCGTACTCGTAGGTGCCTGGCGGCTTCATTTTTCCCCAGTGGAATTCATGATCCTCCTTCTGACCATTAGTCTAGTTCTTGCCGCCGAGACTTTCAATACGGCACTCGAAGAATTATGCGACAAATTTCAACCGACGCATGATCCGCACATCAAACGAATAAAAGATCTCTCAGCGGCAGCAGTACTCATTACGGCAATCGGTGCTCTCGGTGTCGGAACGGTACTCACCATCTCCCACCTATGATGCACCTCCGGCAATCCGACGCGCGCAGACTCCTTCTTTGGATCATGCTCTTTTTCTGTCTTTCTTTTCTTACCTACGCCGTACTGACCGCACCCAACTTTATCATTACCGCCGATCTAGGATTCGAGAATCTACTTGCAAACATTCGCACACCTCTTCTCCTGCAGATCTTCAATGTGATTACCATCCTCGGGAGCGTTCCTTTCGTAATTGGGGTGGCGGGAATTGTCGGAATCTTCTTATGGTATGCGACCGCCTACCGAGCGTATATTGCGGGACTTGTCGTTACCCTTCTTGGCGCTGCGACGACGGGATACTTCATGAAAATACTTGTCGGCCGCGCACGACCGAGCGGTCTCATCTCTTCTATTGCCGAAACATCATTCTCCTTTCCGAGCGGACATGCGACCGCAGCGATGGCTCTCTATGGTTTTCTGGCGTATCTCTTGTGCGCACTTTTCCCCGAAAGAAAAGCGGCGGTACTGACCGCGGCGGTACTACTCATAGGAGTCATCGGCTTCAGCCGCTTGTATCTTGGGGTACACTTCCCAAGTGATGTGCTCGCTGGCTACCTGCTTGGCGGACTCTGGCTCCTCATCGGCGTCGCGGTCGTAAAAAGAATGCCGAGCGCAAAGTCGACACCCTAACCCCTATCCCTATGCCTATCATCGTCTACACAAAAACAGGATGTCCTTGGGCTATCGAGGTCCTGGAATACTTGAAAGTCCACAACGTCCCTTTCGAAGAACGGGATATTCTCAAGAATCCTGAGTATCGAAAAGAAGTCGAGGATAAGAGCGGACAGAGTAAAAGCCCGACGCTCGATATCAATGGCGTCATCGTACCGGATGCTGGCGTCGAGGAAGTCGCCGCGGCACTTGCGAAAGCGGGACTGCTACATAACTAAGAGGCATGCTTTGAAAACAAAACAGTCCCGCACTGCGGGACTGTTTTGTTTTCTGAAGACTGTCCGGACTACTTCGGTGTCGTCGTCGATTGCGAAGATGCTCCGCGGAACCATCCGCTCATCATACCGCCCACTGGAAATTGCTCATCTCCCTGACCCCACCTTGAGGAGCCCATCATGCCGTATCCATACCCGCCGTTCGAATAGGTAGCGCGCAACATACCCTTCAGCTCACCGTACTGTACGCCGAGCCAGAAGATGAAGAGCACGACGAGAATCTTTGCGATCCGATGACCCCAATGTCCGCGACCGCACATCCCGTGTCCACCGGCGCCGCAACCACCGCACTCCGCATGTCCCTGCATGTTTTTGGTTTCCATATGTTGTATTGATTATCGGCTTCTATGACGCGAAGTATACTACGAACACCCGACTTTTCTATAAGCATGTTTTTAAAACGCCCTCTATGCAAAGAGGTGGCTCTGCCCACAAGGCATTGACAGAAAACCGCAGGTCTGCTATCCTGTCTTCATCAACCAGAGCTGGATCCAAAGAAGTGGGATCGAGCTTCTATCTTCGGCTACTGATTTGATACCTTAATCACACAATCTATCTTATCTACAGTATGCAAAACGGCACAGTAATCAAGAAGAACGAGAAGGGCTTCGGCTTTATCAAAGTCGACGGCACACAGGCAGGCGCAAAGGATCTTTTCTTCCATTCCAACGAGCTCAGGAACGTTTCGTTCGATGAGCTCCAGGAGGGAGACAAGGTCTCGTTTGAGATCGGCGACAGCCCAAAAGGCCCGAACGCCCTCAACGTCAGCAAGATCTAATACTTAGATCACGCAACAAAAAACGCCCGGGCTTTGCCCGGGCGTTTTTTGTTGCGCACCCCTTTAGTGCTTCTTCGCGCACCGACAACCGAACGGCCGGATATGTTCGTTAAAATACTCCTCGCCATAATCATACGAAAGCTCTTCGCCCACTTTGATACCCTTGCGCGCATCGATAAAAATACGCCCACGCTCTATCTCCGGCTCACAGTTCGGGCGGCAGGAGTGATTGATGTATCGCGCGACATTCGTACGCACCGTGCCGTCAATCGTCCGGCGCGCATTGACCTCGAAGAGGTACTTACTGCGGCTCGTATACGCTTCGGCAGCTGAAATCGTCCGCCCGACGTACTCGATGATGCGCTCACCTTTCTTGAAGGGACGCGTAGCAAAAAGACCGAGCCCGGCGCTCGATCTACCTACCCGAACCCCTTCCCCAAGCTTACTTTTTTCCATAAGTATATCGTCATGTTTGTATACCATGACTTCCAATCCCGCGCTAAACATTACGTCCGTGGGTCAGTTTTTTGCCACTCGATGAGCTTCCCGGCTTTAAGTTCCATCGCATCGGCTTTGCGCACGTACCGCAGATTCCCCTTCGGCACGAGCTGGTAATGCGGCAAGACGCTGAGCGCATCAGCGATATGCCACAAGTCCTTTTCTGCCGTGACCCACTCAGTGCCGAACCGTCGCATATCGAGCGGCTTTGAGTAACATTCGAGTGTTTTCTCTCCGGTCTCGTTCAGGAACCATTCGTGAAAATACGAAAGCGCGAGCTCGCGCGGCGTACGGTAGATCGGGTCACGGAAACGAATAGTCGAGTGATTCGTCTTGCTCGTGGCGCCCCAGTACCCGCCGCGCTTATAGAGTGCAATAACGTGATCGACATCCCCCTTTCCCATCCGTGCTGAGACATTCATGATGAGCGGCGGCTCCCCCACGAGCCAGAGTGCGGTAGCAGCAAAAAGCGCTCCCTCGATACAATGCGCTTTGTTCTCACGAAGTACGCGACGCGGGGACATGTGCGTGTCACCCTTTTTTTCAAAATTAAACGGAACAGCATCGAGGAAATCTTGAATCTTGATCGGGGTCGTAAGCTGCGTGAGCACGCGATACTCAGCCGTCGTCAGTCCTGATGTCGTGCGAGAAAGTCGTTTTGCATACATATATATAAGGATACAGTACAGAAAAACGCGCGCCGCAAAAGCGGCGCGCGTTTTTCTGTGGAGTTACTACCGAACGAGCGCTGAGAATAAGCCCGTTCCTACGGGCTTATTTGAGCGCGAGAGCGCTGGTGCCGCCCTTAACGAGTCTCGCGAGTTCGAGCTGCGTCTTCGGAATATGATTCTGAGCGACATGCCCCACGACGCGGACGGAGATGCCTTTGCAGATGCCAAGTATCTCGGCCGCATTTTTCATACCTTTGTCGGTCGTCGAGTAGCTCGCTGTCGTATCGAACAACACGTCGATACGGTCAGTGAAGCGCGCATTCATGGTATCCGCGATGACGCGATACCCGATGCGATGCGCGACGACGCTGTAGCCGCACGTACCGTCCGACGTAAGATTTGAACCATCAAGCTCGATAATGGTGCCGAATGGCAACTCATCAGCAAGATTTCCGGAACGTGCCGCAACAACCTCGGGATTCGAGTACGCGCCAGAAGCGGTCGTAAACGGATCGGCGTCGGTCTGCTCAGGCACTGCATTGTAGGCAGTAAGGGTAACGATATAGCTCGGTACCGATACCGCTTCCTGCAGGTGTGCAGACATCGGTACGGATACGTACGCTCCCCCAGATAAAAGCAAAAAGCCCATAAGGGCTCCTAATGTGATCATTTGGTTTAGTTACCGAAACAGCGTTTAACTGCCTCGTTAAGGTCTATACTAGCACATTGACAATATCCTGTCAATAGGTCTTATGAGCCTGTGCTACCATGGAAAGAACCAAGATTCATGCGCTATTTAGACGTCACGATTCTCATACGTCCGGGCACGATCGCCCTTTTGCTCATTGTAGCCCTCCTGAGCTCGATTCCTACCTTCTACCTTCTCGCGATAGGCATCGGTATCCTTGAAGTAGGTATCGCGACTTATCACCGGATCCGGACCGGTAGCGGCTCGCTCGACTACATCGCCTTTCTCGCGATGGCACTTGCGGCTTTCACTCACGAATACCTCGCCGGAGCCGTCATTGCGCTCATGTACGCCGGTGGCGAAGCTCTCGAAGCCTATGCGTCGCGTCGTGCGGAAGCTTCGCTCGCAGCACTCCTTGCCCGCATCCCGAAAACGGCGCTCGTGAAGCATGGATCAGACACTGAGGAGATGCCGCTTACCGCCGTCCCGACCGGCGCGATAATCGTCGTGCGTGGCGGCGAACTGGTGCCACTCGACGGAATCCTCTCCTCAATGCGCGCAGTGCTCAATCTCGCAAACCTTACCGGGGAACCGCTCCCCGAAACAATCGCGGAAGGGGCGGTCGTCAAAAGCGGGAGCGTGAATGCCGGCGAAGCATTCGAAATTGTCGTTTCGGGAACGCTCGCGACCTCGACCTATGCGAAAATTATCGACCTCGTACGGAATGCCGAACTCGACCAAGCACCCTTCGTGCGCCTCACGGCCGCGGCAAATCTGCCGTTCACGTTTCTCACGCTCGGCATCTCGGGCGCCGCATACCTTCTGACCGGCGACGTTGGGCGCGTACTCGCCGTGCTCGTCATCGCGACGCCCTGCCCGCTCATCATCGCGGCGCCCGTCGCCTTCATCGGCGGTCTTTCGCGCGCGGCGGGTCGGAACATCATCGTGAAGACGCCGACGGCGCTCGAGACGATCGCCCGAGTAACGACCATATTCTTCGACAAGACCGGCACCCTGACTCTCGGAGCGCCGGAGCTCACCAGCATCACGATGCTAGCTACGAATATGCATGAGATTCAAGCGCTCTCACTCGCGGCCGCGCTCGAGTTCCACTCCATCCATCCGCTCGCGCGCGCCGTCATCAATGCAGCACAAAAGCATAATTTCACTCCTGCGCCCGCATACGACGTGAAGGAAGTCCTCGGGAGCGGTATCGACGGCAGAGTCGACGGACATTTCATCTCCCTCAAGCAAGCACCCGAGGAGCATCATAAGGAGGGCGGCATCTCGCTTCTTCTCACAGAAGACGGAAATCCGGTCGCGACATTTCACTTCGCCGACGTGCTCAAAGAGAATGCGAAGAAATTCTTGACCGATCTCGCGCACAACGGCTTCAAAGTCGCGGTGCTGACCGGCGATAGGAAGGAACATGCCGAGGCCGTCTTCGCCGGGCTTGCTCTCGACATCTGCGCCGACTGCACGCCCGAGGAAAAGTACCGCATCGTAGACGCCGCGCGACAGCGCGGCGAAACGGTCGCGATGGTGGGCGACGGACTGAATGATGCGCCTGCGCTCGCACGAGCGGACGTCGGGATCGTCTTCTCCGGAACCGAGAACAGCGCCTCAATCGAAGCGGCAGACGTCGCCATCCTCGGGCACGATGTCGCCCTCATCCACGAGCTTTTCACTCTCGCGAAACGCTCGGTGCGCATCGCGGGCGAAAGCGTCTATGCGGGCATCGGCCTCTCCACGGTTGGCATGCTCTTCGCCGCATTCGGCTTCATACCGCCAGTCGAAGGAGCCATTCTTCAAGAAGGCATCGATGTGGCGGTCATTCTGAATGCGCTTCGTGCAGCATTGAACCCGCGCACCTGACGAAGTTCTTTGCCAACACCTGGCGGATAGCGCGCCATCATACGCGGCGCACAGATGGTATTGTAGAGAAGTATATTTTTATGAGTTTCCCTTTCGCGGTAAACATCATCGCACTGCTCTTTTCCTTCTTCGTCATCGGAGCGGTTCTTGGTGCCGCATTTTCAAAACCGATTCGTACGAAGCTTATCGAGATTCTGCATCTCGAACGTCTGCTGCTTTCAAAATCCGCACACAACCCTATCCTCCAGCCGGGAACTCATCCTTGGACCGCGGAGGCGGTCTTGAATCCGGCGGCCGCCGTACTCGGCGGCCGGACGCACCTCGTGTATCGCGCCATCGGCATGGACGGCGTCTCGCGGCTCGGCTACGCGAGCAGTCCGGACGGCCTCGTTTTTGATGAGCGACCCCCCTATCCCGCTTACGTCGCACGAAATCCGCAAAAGGTCGCCGCTCATCTGCGGCACTACTCTCCCGTCATGTACCCTTCGGGCGGCAGCTGGGGCGGCTGTGAAGACCCGCGTATGGTAGCGATCGACGGGCGTGTATACGTTACCTTCAACATGTTCGAGAATTGGATGCTTCGCGTCGCCGTCATCTCGATGAGCGAAGCAGATTTTCTTGCAAAGCGCTTCGATAGATGGGAAGGTCCGATCATACTCTCGCACGGTACGCGAGATAAAAACTGGGTGCTCTTCCCCGAAAAGATTGGCGGGCAGTTCGCCATCCTGCACAGCATCATCGGCGACGATGCCGCCCGCGTGCGCATCGAATACGCCGACGACCTCGCCGAGCTCGCGCAGATGAAATTCACGAGCCCTGATCCGCACCAGATGCCGGACGCGCAAATCGCCTGGCATCACCGGATGCGCAGCGCCGGCCCGCCGCCGCTCAAGACCCCGCGCGGCTGGCTCGTCTTCTACCACGCGATGGATCCGGAAGAGCCGAATCGCTACAAGCTCGGCGCGATGCTGCTCGATCTCGATGACCCGACGAAGGTGATTCATCGCGCCGCAGCGCCAGTACTCTCTCCCGACGAGCGCTATGAGAATCACGGCAAACCGGGCATCGTCTACGCCTGCGGCGCCGTCGTGCGTCCCTCGACTACGCTCGGGACAGGCGATAACACGCTTTTCGTCTACTATGGCGGCGCGGACAAGGTCGTCTGCGTCGCGACCACGCCGCTTGAAACATTTCTCGACGCCCTCGTCGAGGGAAGCCAGCCTTCGCTTATCGCGATAAGCCCTACGCGGACGACCTGACCTATGTTCGTCATCCGCCGAGAATCGCATAATCCGCTCCTCTCGCCGCAACGCGAGCGCCCGTGGGAATCGATTGCGACATTTAACCCTTCGGTTGTTCGCACCAAAGACGGCGTGCACCTGTTTTATCGCGCACTCGGAAACCCGGATGCGCTTCAGACGCCGACAGCAGGACTTTCGAGTGTCGGCAGTGCATTTTCAGAAGACGGCATACATTTCCACTCGCGGCGCCAGGTCATCGTGCCGAAAGAGTCCTGGGACACGTTCGGCTGCGAAGATCCACGAGTAACCCTCTTTGAAGGCCGCTGGTACTGTTTCTATACCGCGCTCGGCGGCTGGCCGTTCGGTCCCGACAATATAAAAGTTGCCGTCGCCGTCGGCGACGCGCCTGATGCTTTTACCGAGCGGCACCTCATCACGCCCTTTAATGCGAAAGCCGCAACACTCTTCCCTGAACGCGTGAACGGTGATGTCGTCCTCCTTTTAACCGCACACACCGATTGGACGGCGGAGCATCCGCGCCCGACAATCGCACTTGCACGCGCCAAACAAGTCGAGGACTTTTTCGATCCCGAATACTGGCACGAATGGCACAATAATCTCGCCGACCACGCACTCGATGAATTGCGACGTGACGACGGTGACCATATCGAGGTCGGCGCCACCCCACTCAAGACCGACGCAGGCTGGCTACTCGTCTATTCCTACATCCAGAACTATTACCATGAACGCGACCGTATCTTCTCAGTAGAAGCGGCACTGCTTACTCTCGAAAATCCGCAGAAACTCATATCGCGCACCGAATCCATCCTCGTGCCCCAAGAGATCTACGAAGAGTACGGCCTCGTGCCACACATCGTCTTCCCAACAAGTGTGACCGTAAACGCTGACCAATTTGAGATTTGGTATGGTGGGGCGGATACCGTATGCGCCAAAGCAAATGTGAAGCGGTCCGACCTCTTGCGCGCACTCGACCCAAAACAAATCGCCCGCACCTTCACGCGCGCGACACAGAATCCGATCCTTACGCCGCGAGGCACGGGCTTTGAAAGCCAGAGTGTCTTCAATGCCGCAACAATCGAGCTCGAAGGAACGATATACATCCTGTATCGCGCGATGGACGCACTGAACACGTCGACCATCGGCCTCGCTATCTCAAAAGATGGCGTATCCATCGACGAACGCCTGCCGGAACCTATCTATGCGCCGCGCGAAAGCTTTGAAATGAAGCGCGGCACTCCCACCGGTAACTCCGGCTGCGAAGATCCGCGCATCGTGCGCATCGGCGACACACTGTACATGACCTACACGGCCTACGACGGCGTCCGTGCGCCCTCCGGCGCGATCTCATCGATACGCGTCGATGATTTCCTCGCGCGGCGATTCGATCGCTGGAGCACACCCTTTCTGTTGACCCTCGAAAACGTGGATGATAAAGATCTCGCGCTCCTGCCTGAAAAAATTGATGGGAACTATCTACTCTACCATCGCATCAATAACCAGATCTGCGCCGACCTCTTACCCGACCTCATCTCGGGGAAACGCGCGAGTCGCTGCATTGAGATCATGACGCCACGCCGCGGCATGTGGGACGGAGCAAAAGTTGGCGTCGCGGCGCCGCCGATCAGAATCGGCGATAACTGGCTCATGATCTACCACGGCGTCTCGCGCCACAGCAAGTACCGCCTCGGCGCCGCGCTCATCGACCCATCCGGCACCGTAGTCCTCGCCCGCACTGCCGACCCGATCTTCGAACCGTTGGAAAAGTATGAGCAAGAAGGCGAGGTCGCGAACGTCGTCTTCTCCTGCGGCACGGTCGTCCGCCCCTCGACTCCGCTCGGGACAGGCGGCGATACGCTCTTCCTCTACTATGGCGCAGCCGACAAGGTCATCGGCGTCGCGACCGCATCACTCGCGCATATCGTTGAAGCTCTTTCATGACTCGAGGCACACGACTAAGAAAATATAAGGTTCTCGCAAACTATGCAGCGAGCGGCAGTGCAATTTCAGAGGCTCTCGCAGCGCGACGGCGCGAGAGCGAAGCGGATTTTCAGCAGAAAATCACGCTGTACTCTGAAATTGCACTGCCGCTCGCGTAATCAGTATGATTACGCTCATCATGTTCGATCTCGACGGTACGCTTACTGAAAGCAAGCAGCCGATTACGACTGAGATGGCGACACTTCTCACACAGCTTCTCGCTGCTACGCGCGTCGCGATTATCTCCGGCGGCGCTTTGCCGCAATTCCTCTCGCAGGCAGTCACGGAACTCCCGCGCGGAGCAAACCTCGCACATCTCTACCTTCTTCCGACGAGCGGTGCAGCGCTCTACGCATATGACAATGGCGACTGGAAAAAAATATACGAGGAACGCCTATCGGAAAAAGAAGCGTACACAATTGAAGCGGCGATGCGCGCGGCTGGCGCCGAAACAGGACTCATCGATTTTGCGGTTCCCGCTTATGGAGAGCGCATCGAATACCGCGGCGGACAGGTAACGCTTTCCGCGCTCGGGCAGCGCGCACCACTCGACGAAAAGAAAGCGTGGGATCCGACCCATACGAAACGCTCTGCGCTCCGCGAATACATCGCCGAACGGTTACCGGGGTTTTTGGTCAGCATCGGCGGCACAACCTCAATCGATGTCACAAAACGCGGTATCGACAAAGCCTATGGCGTCCGAAAACTCTGCGAACGCCTCGACATCCAAGAGTCTGAGGCGCTTTACGTCGGCGACGAACTCGGCGCGGGTGGAAACGACGAAGCCGTCTATAAGACGGCTTCGCAAACACACGCGGTGTCCAGTCCCGAAGATACGATGCGACTCATCGAATCCCTAGTGGCTGGCGTTACAAAAGATTAAAGCGTGATTACGCAGAGCATGTTCGTCGAACCAGCGACGCCGAACTTGAGTCCTGCCGTAATGACGATACTATCGCCTGATTTCGCGAGTTTCTGATCAGACAGGAATTTCGATACGAATGCAATGACCTCGTCGGTCGTCTTGCCTGCATCAGCGAGGAACGGATACACACCGCGAGTGAGCGTGAGACGCTCAACCGTAGCCTGATTCGGAGAAAGCGCGATGATCGGGCAACACGGACGGAAGCGCGCGATCATTTTCGCTGAAACACCTGACTCGGTAAGCGTGACGATGGCTGCGGCGCCAATATGCCCCGCTGTCTCCACACACGAAGTGCTGATCGTATCGACCGCACTCATCACTACCACTGCCGGTTTCGGCAGGCTCGCCTCGACAGTCTCAGCGATACGCGTCATCATTTTGACTGCTTCCACCGGATACTTCCCCAAGGTGCTTTCCTCAGAAAGCATGACCGCATCGGTGCCATCGAAGATCGCATTTGCGATGTCCGACACCTCCGCACGAGTCGGCACGGGACTCTGTATCATCGACTCGAGCATCTGCGTTGCTGTAATGACTGGCTTCCCGAGCGCATTCGCTTCGCGGATGATGCGCTTCTGAAGGACTGGCACCTGCTCAGCCGGCACTTCGACCGCGAGGTCACCGCGCGCGACCATCGCGCCATCGGCTACCGCGAGTATCTCCGACATGTTGTCGATAGCCTCCTGCGTCTCTATTTTCACAATGACTGGAATCGACTTCCCTGCCTTTTGCAAAAGCGCTTTGAGCTGAAGCACGTCGTCTGCTCGGCGGACGAAGGAAAGTGCAATCATGTCGACGTCATTCTCGACGGCAAAGGCGAGATCGGTCAGGTCCTTCTCGGTAATGCACGAGATGGAGAGGTACGCGCCTGGCACGTTCACGCCGCGACGGCTCTTGAGTTCGCCACCGACGACGATACGGCAGTGTATCTCCGTACCCTCGACACGCTCCACAACAAGCTTCTTTTTGCCGTCATCGAGCATGATGATGGAACCTTCTTTGACCTCCTGCGGGAGCTTCGGATAATTTACATAAAAACGATGTGCGTCACCAACAATCTCCTCGCTTGTAAGAATGAGCTCCTGGCCGGCCTCGATCGTAATGCGGTCGGTAGTGTAGGAACCGGTGCGAATCTTCGGACCGGAGAGGTCGAAGAGGATCGCGATCGGCGTTCCGAGCTCTTTTGCGACTTTTCGAACATTAATAATCCGAGCACCGTGCTCAGCGTGGTCGCCGTGGCTCAAATTGAGGCGTGCGACATTCATGCCGGCCCCAACGAGGGCGGTAAGCATTTCCGGCGACTCTGTCGCCGGACCAATCGTAGCAACTATTTTCGTCTTTTTTGTCTGTAAGGGCATAAGGTATGAGTTTAGCACACCCACCCTTATATGGTCTATATTATTCGCGCGCGAGCCTGACGAGGCGGATTATTTCAAAAGAATAGCGACCGCCGAGCGAGTGAAAAACGGGAGAGAGGACCTCTTTGCCGGCGGTGGCGAGCGCTTCCTGGATCTCGTCTGTCGCGCCATGGTCCGGCAGAAGATGCGCGAAGTCAGCACGCGCGAGCTTCCCTATCTCTGCAAGCTCTTCCAAGTGCTTCACGATGGTGGAGACGGCGAGCCCGCGCACTTTTGCGACCTCAACGAGCGACTTTCCGTCGCGCGCGGATTGCAGCGTTTCGGCGAGCCGCCCCGGCAGGCCTGCGACCGTTTTGCCCCGAACCTGTCGGGATATTTTTTGCTTCTCGTGCCCTTCGTTTTCGAGCCAGGCGCCGCCTACTGCCTTTACGAATTTCTTCTGCATATCGATAATTTCTGTTTCGGACATTGCTGCTTGCCCCGAGTCTGGTCGAGGGGCGAACGCATCCCGCGCGGCGTCTGACGCCGCGCGGAAATCCTTATCTTTCTCCAGAATCTCTGGATGCACTTCAAGCGCGCGCGCATTCATGCCCGTGAGAAATACGCCGGAGAGCCTTCGCACACGCGAAAGCGCGACGTACCCTTGTCCGTATTCAAAAGCCTTCGAGAGATCCATGATCGCGGCGTCCATGCTCATCCCCTGACTCTTGTGCACGGTCATCGCATACGCGAGCCGCAACGGTATCTGCGAGACGCTCGCCTTTACCTTGCCCTGCTCCTCGAGCTGCCACTCCATCGGCTCAGTGCTTATGCTGAGCCCGTCTTTTGTCTCCACTATCGGCATGCCGTCCGCGCCCCAGCCGGTAACGATGCCGAGCGTGCCGTTTACGAACTTCCCTTGCGGCGAATTCTTGGTAAACATGACCACCGCGCCTTCTTTCAATTCCAATGTCTCGGGCGAAAGGCAGCCGCGCTTCAACCCCTCGATCATCGTGTCTTTCCCTTTCGAGCTCATACTGAACTTCCTTGAAACGCCCTTGAGCTTCGCGAGCTCAGCGGCATTGATGCGATCGACATCGGCATTGTGCGAAAAGAGCTTCGGCGCGTCCAAGGGAAGCTCGGATGGGTCGCGATGGCGACGCATGAGCTCTTCATAGTGCAGCTCTTCGACATTCCCCGAGCGTATCGCCGAGAGCACACTGAGGAAATCGCTATCGTCCTGCCGGTACTGCTCCGTGAGATAGCAGGTCAAAAGGCTCAGGTCGCGCCACACTGCCGACGAATACGCGAACTTGACCTCGCGGCCGCGCGAGACTGGCGGCAGCTGGAAGAAGTCGCCCACGAGGACAACCGTGAGCCCGCCGAAAGGCTTGTCGACTCGGCGCACCTCGCGGCACACGGCGTCTGCCATTTCGAAAGTCGAGGCCGAGAGCATCGAGATCTCCTCTATGATGAGCACTTTCGCTTTCTGGATGCGCCGCGCGATATGCTCTTTGGTCGCGATGCGGTCGACGTCGGCTTTCGAGAGCGACTCACTGATGCCGATACCGCTCCAAGAGTGCAGCGTCATGCCGCCGACATGCGTCGCGGCGATGCCGGTCGCTGCCGTAACCGAGGGCTCGATGCCGGAATTACGCAGCCACTCGACGAATGCATTGACCGTATGCGTCTTTCCACTCCCCGGCTCGCCGGTAAGGAATACGTTCGCGCCCGTCTTCAGTATCGTGAGCGCCTCGCCTTGGGTCATAGACCCGATTATACCTCTTCGGTGCGTATAGTGTGTTTTTCGGCCAACTCTTGCACCTTCTTTGCGATGGACCATTCTCCTTCAGCATCGAAAAAAATGGCACTTCCCAACGGAGAACTTCCAGTCATGAGGTGATACAAACGATACCGTCGCGCTCCCGCGACGGTAAAATGGTCATTCCATGATTCTCGGAATGATGCGAGGTCATTTAAAAATCCAACATTGTCTTCATAATTCTCACGCGCCTTTTCAACTATCGCGCGCATCCGCCTTACGATAGGTCCGCGCTCAGAATCTTCGGCGTCTTGCCTTTGCAATTCGAAACCGACCTCAACCGACTTCTGAAACTTCTCGTGTTCATTTTCTGGAAGCTTTTCACTCATACTCTAACCGCAATGTTTCCAATGCCTCGTCACTATGCGGCACGATGCATCCGATTCCAGATATGCGCGAAGAGGTAGCCACCAACGTAACCGACGATCGAAGTAATGACGATAAGCGTCGCTGCGGCTGAAGGGTCAAATGCCTTTACAACATACGGCAGGCTAATCATGTGCATCCAGAGAACGAAATCGACGATTCCTTGCGCCACTCCGAGTGCGACGAGAACCGACCAGATGACATGCCAGCCTCCGAGAAATGCCCCGACGGTAAGCGCGGTCTTTGCGGGATCAATGTGGTGTTCCATAGCAAATATGTTATTCGGTTAATAACTTAATAGTACTCCTATCTCGCTTGCCGCAATGGCACCAAGTGCATAACTTCCCACCTGCACCAGATGTCCTAGTTTCCCTTTCATCCAGAGTACCGATGAAAAAATCGAGTATACTTATCCCCAATGACTGCTGCAGATTTGAAAAAGGCGCTCGCAGGCGTGATGAAAGGAGAGATCGCGGATGATGCAGCGACGCTGACAAAGATGAGCCGCGACACATCGCTCTTCATGCGGATGCCAGAGCTCGTCGTGTATCCGAAAGATGCGGAGGATGTGAGCGCAATCGTGAAAGAGATAGGCCGCGCCCGCTTCGCGGGCGCGGCTGTGTCGCTTGCCGGGCGATCGGCGGGAACCGACATGACCGGCGGACCGCTCACAACCAGTGTCGTCGTCTCCTTTACCAAACACATGAATCATATGGGCGAGGTAGTGTCCCTCGACTCCGCTCGGGATGAAATGGCGGGATACGCCATTTCAGAGCCCGGGGTTTTTTATAGAGATTTTGAAAAAGAGACTTTAAAAAAGAATCTACTGCTTCCCTCCTACCCCGCGAGCCGCGAGATAGCCGCGATGGGCGGCATCGTCGCGAATAATTCCGGCGGCGAACGTACGCTCAAATACGGACAGACGGAGCGCTATGTTGAAGAGCTCGATGTCGTTCTCTCCGATGGCTCACAAACCACTTTCAAAGCGCTCACGCCTACGGAACTGGAGGAGAAGAAGAGGCTTCAAACGCTTCAAGGGGCAATCTATCGCACGATGGACGCGCTCGTCTCGAAAAATGCCGCGCTCATCGAGGCGCACCGGCCGAAAGTCTCAAAAAATTCTGCCGGCTACGCGCTCTGGAGCATTCGCGATCCGAAGACCGGCACCTTTAATCTCGCGAAGCTCATCTGCGGCTCCCAAGGAACGCTCGCACTCTGGACAAAAGCGAAGCTCGCTCTCGTGACGCCAAAAGAGCGGCGCGCGATGCTCGTCGTCTTCCTCTATGACCTCGACATCCTGCCGGAGGTTGTGCGGCGCGTTCTGCTCGAAAACCCCGAATCGTTCGAAAGTTACGACGACCACACATTTACACTTGCCGTGAAGTTCATCCCTCAGATGCTCTCGCAGATGGGCTTCCTCAAGGCCGCGCGCCTCGGCATCGACTTCATTCCCGAAGCGGCGATGGTCGCTACGGGCGGCGTGCCGAAGATGATCCTCATGGCGGAATTCGCCGAAGACACGATAGAGGAGGCGGACGAGAAAGCGCAGAAAGCGAAAGAGGCGCTCGCTGGACTGCACGTACAAGCGAAAGTCGAAAAGGATGAAAAGGAATCCGAAAAATATTGGATCGTGCGACGCGAAAGCTTCGCGCTCCTGCGCAAAAATGTCCACGGTCTCTACGCGGCACCCTTCATCGACGACTTTGTCGTGCCGCCGTCCTGCTATCCTGAGTTCCTGCCGAAACTAAATGTACTTCTCGACGAATACAAGTCGCATTTCATCTACACTATCGCGGGCCACATCGGCAATGGCAATTTCCATATCATCCCGCTCATGGATCTTTCCAAAGAAGAGAATCGGCAAGTCATCCTCGACCTCGCGCCAAAGATATACGAGCTCGTGATACGTGAGGGCGGCACGACAACCGGTGAACACAATGACGGCATAATCCGCACACCCTACCTCTCGATGCTTTTCGGCGCGGAAATGGTCGCGCTTTTCGAAGCGACAAAAAAAGTCTTTGATCCGCAGAACATCCTCAATCCCGGAAAGAAAGTCGGCGGGACCTTTGCCGATATCAAGCGAGACATCATCACCTCGATGCCGTAAGCAGTACTGTCAGAATCGGGCTACTTAGCAGTAGCGTATTGCTGCTGGATGGCGTCGTACGCTGCGCTGGAAATCTTCGCGATGGTCGCAGAAGCTTCTGCAAAGCCCTTGGCGCTTGTCATGACACACAAAAGATACGGATGCTCCGGATAATAGACGATGCCACAATCGGAAAGCTCAAGACTGGTCGCGACACCATTTTCGGAAAATATATGCTCACCGTATTTATGAGCGACAACGATTCCTTTCGGCACTCCCGCAACGAGACCGTCAACGAAAGTCGTCTGCGAAAGAAGTCGTAACGCTTGCTCCGAATACGCCTGAGAAAGATACGTTGCATTGTAGAGAACCCTAAAAAACAGTCCGTAGGAACGTGCTGAAATTTGATAGTCTGTCGAACCATTTCCCGGATCCTGAATGCCGATCGCCGTATACACAGCACGCAAAAATTCAGGATTGACGTCATTCAAAAGCGTAAACGTCGCGCCGTTATCAGAATCGATAATCATACGATTAAGAAGTGTTTTGATTGTATAATCGCGCGATGTGACGAGTGTTGACGGCGCCGTAAACGATTCGGTCGGTATGACCGCCGGGTCATACGCGATTTTTTTATTGAGGATAGATGAATTTTTCTCAGCCTCTTTTAGATAAGCAATAAGTACGGGAACCTTCAAGAGACTTGCGGGATAAAAGACGTCGTCTTGGGCAATGCCGACCCAGCGCGCAGCATCGAGATCGCGGAAGTACAGCGCAACCTTTGTGACGCGATGCGCGGAAACTTCCGAATCAATAATCGACTGAAACGAACTCTTCAACGACACGTAATCGCCAAACACCGTCGCTTCAGGCACGCGATAAGCAAGTAACGGATGCACGAAAGCATATGAAGTCCCCTTCTCACTGATTGGCACCAGCGACTGATCAATAATAGAAAGTCCCCGTTTGTCTCCCCACTGTCCGGCTGCGTACCCGGCCACGAGACCGAGCACGAGAAGCAGAAACCCCGAATACTTGTACCGCGCAAGAAAATCCATGCAGGCAGTATAATCTACTTTTTCAATAAAATCTGCTATTCTTTACCATATGAAACGCGCACTCGCCATCATTATCGTCACACTGCTCGCGCTCGGTATGATCGGGATGTTCTTCCCTGCTCTCGTTACCGGCGGCTTCTAAAACTCGCGCTATCCCCACCTATCTTGTGTTTGAGGGGTATTTCTGGCATACTTTGCATCACTCGCAGAGTATTCGAGCTTCGCCCTCCAAAAGAGCAAGCAAAGTTTTCAGTTTCGGCGAGATTAACCAGTTTAGATCTACACATGGACAATGCAGCAGCAGTGCAGGGGAACAAGCTTTACGTAGGCGGAATCCCGTATCGTTCGACGGAAGACGATCTCAAGAAGGCTTTCGGTGAGGCCGGTAATGTCGTTTCCGCAAGCATTATTTCTGATCGTATGACGGGCCGCTCACGCGGTTTCGGCTTCGTCGAGATGGCAACTGAGGCGGAAGCCCAGGCAGCTATCGACCGTTTGGATGGCAAGGAGCTCGATGGGCGTACGCTCTCGGTTTCCTTTGCTCGCCCGCAGGGTGATCGTCCCCCACGCCGCGAAGGCGGTTTCGGTGGCGGTGATCGCGGCGGTAACGGCGGCGGCGGTTTTGGTGGTGGTAACGGCGGCGGCTTCAGTCGCGGCGGATACTAATCCCTTAGTGCGCAACGCAAGAAAGCCCGCCCTCCTTCGGAGGGCGGGCTTTCTGCTTATATGTTAGCGTTCCCTCTATGACCAAGGATGAACAATGGCTCCTCAATGAAAAATACAGCGGCCACGAGACTGCGGAATACGAGACTGATAAAAAGCGGCTCGCCAAGGGCGAGCCGCTCAGCTACGTCATCGGCTGGCAGCCCTTTCTCGGATTGAAGATTTACCTCGACTCGAAGCCGCTCATCCCGCGTCCGGAAACAGAGTGGTGGACCGAGCAACTTGTTCAAATCGTACGAAATGCCCAGGAACGCTCGCCTGAGGAACGTACGGAGCGTCTTCTCGCCCATGTCGGGAATGTCGGGACGTCGTACGTCCCGACATTAAAATTTCTGGATTTTTGCGCGGGCTCCGGCGCTATCGGCTGCGCGGCGCTTGCGCAGCTACCCGATGCTCATGTGTATTTTGGCGAAATTGATCCCGCGCACAAAACGATGATTCAAAAAAATATCCACGAAAATAATCTTGACGCTTCTCGCGCCGACGTCCGCATCGGCGACTTATTCGAGCCATTCGGCGATATGCGCTTCGACGTCATCGCTGCGAATCCGCCCTACATTCCTTCCGTCCGCACACTCGACGCGAGCGTTGCTGATTATGAACCAACAGTCGCCCTCTTCTCCGGAGAAGACGGTCTCGATCTCATACGCCGCATCGCGATGGAACTCCCAAAACATTTGACCCTGAGCGGCGTCGCCTGGATCGAATGCGACAACGAACACATAAAAACCGCGGCCGCACTTTTTGAGGCACACGGCCTCTCCGCCGAGATACGCGCCGACCAGTACGGCACGCCGCGCTTTATCGTAGTTCACCCCGTGAGATAAATCCTCTCGAGCGCAGCAGTCAATCCGAACAAGCACATTTTTGGAGCTGTTCGAAGTTGTCGAAACGGAGCTATCTCATGCGGTATAATTCCACCATGACCGACCAAGCATTTCCTTCCCTATCGTTTGCACAATTAGATTTGTCAGGGATTCCCGCTGGCGGCACACTGCTAACGTGGGCGCTCTACGCGATATTTATCTTCTGGGCGGTGTACACCTTTGTCGCCATCTATCACTGGCTTAAATATTCCCATGCATCGTGGCTCGCTTTCCCGGCAATCGCCGCGCATCTTTTCATATCAATCGCCCTGATGTCCTACGCGCTCTCCGGCAACGGATTCTTCCTCGCTCCTTATTTACCGTAAATGTCCTATGAAAGAATTTGAACTCGAACCGGGCGAACATGTCGTAAAAGAATCCCGCAAGCATTGGTTCCTCTTCCTTGAAGAGCTTCTTCCCTATGCCATCATCGCCATCATCCCTTTTGCACTTCCGAAATTCCTCGTGCTTGCACCATCGCTTGCACCCTACACAGCACTGTTTGACTATCAGGCGCCGCTCGCACGCGCCGTACTCGGCGCGTGGCTACTCATTACCTGGACCGGCGCATGGGGTGCCTGCACCCGCTACTTCCTCAATGCCTGGGTACTAACCAACAAGCGCCTTGTCGATATCGATCAACGCAGTTACTTTCATCGCGAAGTCTCAAGTTTAAATCTGTCACGCGTGCAAGACGTTACCACAAACATCTCCGGTATCCTCGCTTCGATGCTCGGCCTCGGCGATATTAGCGTCCAAACCGCTGGTGCCTCTGACGAATTCCATATGCGCGGTATCCCCCGACCAGAGCAGATGCGCGACCTCATCCTGAAATACGCCGCCACAACCGAACCAAAAAATACCGGCATCTGATACATGAGCGGAGCGGTGCGCTCACTTATTGAACTCGTGTAATAAACTCTTTGGTCTTTGGCCCGAAGTAGCCGGCAGCCGGGGTAATGCCGTTTGCCGCCTGGAACTCTGCCAACGCTTTCCGAGTGAGCGTTCCGAAGTAACCAGTCTCTTCTATAGCAATCAAATCTCGCGCTGCGGGGCCGGTATTTTGTTTGATGAGAAAAGCTTGCAGATCCATAACATCTGCCCCGGTCATGTGCCAGTCTAAATCTCTCGTAAAGATTGTAGTGGTTGAAACAGGAACCGGGGTGGAAGGTGCTGGAATTGTTTTTTGCGGAGGGGTCGCTGCCGCTTTCGCAGTTTCGTTCATATTCTCGACAAAAGCTCTGGTAACTGGACCGAAGTATCCGACGGCAGGCATGATGTCGTTTGCCGCTTGGAACTTTGCGAGAGCGGCTTGCGTCGCGGGACCAAAGTAGCTGGTCTCGTTGCCGGGAGAGCCGATGCCCGCACTCGCAATAACGAAGCCGTGGGTATTGAGAAATTGTTGGAGCTGCTTCACGTCGTTACCGGTAAACCTTAAGGCGAGGTTGCGAGTATATGGTTGGGATGACGGGACTGATGCAGACGGAGCAGTCGCGGCGCGCAAGGGAGGAATCACGACTGCAAGCGCGCCCACAATGACCGTGGTGTTTTGCGAAATAGTGAACGCATTGAGACTGGCGGAAGCATAGCCGGTCACATTTGCAATATTTCTGGTAGTCTGAGAAAGGTTCGCCGTACAGCCATATGTCCACACTTCTTTGATATCGATGCGAGCATCGCCATTGTCATCGCCGGAAATGTATTTAACAGGACTGCACACGGTGTCAGCGACGACTATATTGCTTATAGCACCATAGCTCGCACCTGTATTTGCGACGTGGTAGGTGTAGGTAACCATGCCGCCAGAAATGGGTAGTGAGGAAGTGCTTGGCACTATAGTAAGACGAAGGAGCTTGTCCGAAGAGGAGGGTCCGCTGAACGAAGCACTGCCTCCACCACCGCCACCGCCACCGCCAGATGATACGGATGGTGCAGGTGTTGAAGTAGTTGTGGTCGTCGTTGTTCTCGCCGACGCGGGCCGCCAGTCGGTGCGCACGTCGCAGTTCGTGCAGTTGAAATTGATGGCATAGCTCGCACCATTGACCGTACCGCCGGTCGCGGTGCCGTGAAATCGTCCAGATGAATTGATAGTGACACCGGTAAATGAGACCCAGCCTGCGCCTGAGTCCCACGCATAGCCACCGAGGTTCCCTGCCCCATCGTTCGTGACATGGCTTTGGGTGGCATTAAAGTTGATCCAGCCGGTATTCGCGCTCCACGCATAGCCAGTGATAGCAGAGTCGGTAATAGTGAGACCGCCGGTCGTCGGTGCGAAGTTCACATGCCCGGCGACATTGCTCCATGCGTATTTGTATGTCGAGTCTATCGTCCCGCTCGTCTGCGACGCATGAGCGGAAGAAGCGCTCGTAAGAAAGAGGAGCAGGAGCGCCGCGCACGCGAGATTATTTCTTCGATTTAGTTGTCGTGGCGACATAGGTTGAGGAAGTGGCACTCGGCCCAAAGCTTGGTGCCGGCGGCGCGGTAGTGTGTACCGGCCCTACCACGATGATCTTGTTTGAGGAAGGGCGGTACAAAATGGCTTCTCGCGCATTCGGATAGACGATGAGCACATCGCCGTTCTCGGCAGGAGCAAGAAACGGCTGCCCCTGCTTGGCGCTCGCAGCATCCTTGATGGTAGCTATGGTGGGCGTTTCATTCGAGGGAAGCTCGATGAGCTTCCCTACTTCCGCGAGAATCGCGGTCCCCTGCCCAGCTCCAGAAAGCTCTGGGTACGCACGATACATGCTCGCGCGCCCGGCCATAAACGCGAGTATGGGGACTGCAATAACAACAATCCATACGATAGATCGCCGGAAGAATCGGAACGCGCGGCGCAAAAACGGCAGTCGTCGCGTCGGCTGTTCTTGCGTGTGGTTTGTCGTAGTTTCCATAGTGATTTATATAATAAGTCAAAATTAGTATATTTGTGTCCCTAACAGAACAAGGTTAAACCTTGTTCTGTTAGGCGTTATAGATAAGGCATTCTTTGGCATAGATTTTGAAATCGCGAGTAAGATTCGTGTTTTGGACATTATATTTACAACGAGGAATTCGTTGTAGTGGCGGTGGTGGCTTCGAGCGCCGTTGTTGTAGCGGTAGATGCGGTCGGAGCGGTTGTCGTGGTTGTTGTGATGGCTTCAGTCGAAGCGGTTGTCGTAGCAACTGCCGCAGTAGAGGTGGTCGTTGCGGTGGTTGTAGCGGCGGTGGTGGCTTCGGGTGCAGATGCCGGGGTAGTTGTTGTCGCCACAGGAAATGAAGGCACGATCGTAGGCGCGGCAGGCGGCAGAAGAATGTCTTTCATCTCGATGGCGAACCCTGCGAGTCCGCGATAGCTCGTCGCGACCTGTGGCTTGCTTCGGCCGTTCGCGATTTCTGCGGCTTGCACGCGTGTGAGGTATGTGAGATCGCTCTCGACTACTTGCCGCAACTGCTCGATCGCATGCGTCTTCAGGTCTCCGTCTTGGAGCGAATCTTTCGCAACAGTAAGCACGCTGTCTTTTTGGACTTCTTCCCACGCAGTGCCTTCGACATTGAAGGTTCGGTAGCGGTACGCGACATAGTAGTTCTGTGCATCCTCGGTGACCGCAATGATCGTCATATTCGCGTCGAAATGGTCAAGGTCGACATTGATAATCGCGCTATTATCGACGCTGACCGTCTCCGTAACAACGCCGCCGATGACCGCGTCACGGACGGCAGGAGAGGCGGCGAGTGCCGTGCCGCTCGCAAGGAACAAGAACCCGAGAGTGATGGGTACGCTGTTGTGATGCGCGAGAATATCTGCGAGTCGTTTCATAGTGCTGTTTGAAAGCTGATAAAGGGCGCAAACGAGATGCCGAGGCGCCCCGCGAGCGAGCGCTTGAGGCCGCTTGAAGCCGCGTCGTCCGCATAGGCGGACCACGACCGCATTCCTGCGAAAAACGCTTCGGGTTCCATATCGCCCGAAGCGAGCAGGAGTTTGTACTGCCGAACCCTTCGGGCGAACCGCATCACGGTGCTTTTGCGCAGCAGCCGATGAGAGCGGAACACACGGTAGCCGAGAAACGGCACGCCAACGACCACCGGAAATACATTCGCCTTTTTGGGATGGAGCACGAGACCGAGCCGACTCCCGAGAAACGCCACAATCCGCGCCTTCGTCTCGTGAAGCGACGCGGTGTCCTTGCCGAAGATGAGGAAATCGTCCATATAACGGATATAGCGTCGGATACCGAGGACGCGCTTCGCGTGATGGTCAAGCGCGTCGAGATACACATTCGCGAAGAGCTGACTCGTGAGGTTCCCTATCGGGATACCGCGGCCGGGAGCGTCTTCGGTGCTCTCCACCACGCTCCGGCAAAGACTGACGAGCTGTGAATCGCTTACCCGTGAAGCGATGAGCATCATGAGGTTCTCATGATTGATGCTGGCGAAATACTTCGATATATCGCACGACAGCACATATGGGTCGTCCCCGCGGCGCAGCCATACTTCAAGCCGGCGGAGCGCCGCGTGTGTTCCCTTGCCCGCGCGGCAGGCATAGCTGTCACCGATGAACCGACGCTCGAAAATTGGCTCGAGCGCGCTACATATCGCGTGGTGCACCACGCGATCGCGGAAAGAGGCGGCCTTGATGTGCCGTTTCTTCGCATCCTCAACGACGAATTCGCGATATGCGCCGTGCCGATACTGGCCATTCATAAGCTCATCGCGAAGTTGTAGCAGATTTTTTTCAAGATGCCAGCCGAAAGCAAGCGTGTCGTGGCTCTTAGGGCTTGCGCGGCGCGCTCGCCGGTACGCACGCAACAGGCTCTCGAATGAACACACTGAATTGAAAGTTGGATTCATAGTATGTGCGTTCGGGGGCCCATTGGCTCCGCTCGGGATGCGCGGACGCATGCCGAACGGAGGTACGGGCCCGATATGCTCCCGCGCTTTCGCGCGAGAAGGGTCGCGTCAGTATTCTTCCTTGGCGCGGACGGGATGTCCGTAAACGTCCTGTTCTGGCCGCGAGCACCGGTGGTGCTCATTGATGAATACCGGGAACAGCGGAACCCGATGTTCGTGTTCGTGTTGGACGGCGCATTGTTCAGATTCAGCGTGAATACGCCGTCAATCGCACCGTTGTTCCAATTCCCGCCGCGGATAAAGGCGAGAGCTGTGTCTAGACGCGGCCCTGCCCACGGACCGGCGTGGGCGCGGAGGAAGCCGACTGCTTCATCCATCCGCCGAGCATCTTCCCGATCTCGTTTACGCGCTCGGCGGCGAACACATACTGCTTCACGCTTATGAACCCGAGGTCTTTGGAAAGCCGGATGAGGATGCGCAGTGTGTCGAGCAGCGTGCTCACGCGCTTGAGCGCGGGCACCTTGTCCCGCTCGCCGTTGGCGGCAATGATGCCCGTCAGTATCAAAAGAGCTGTGTTCTCTATCTGCTGTCCGAGCACGAAGCGCTGGGACTTCGGGAACTTGTTGATGGTCGGATAGAGCCAGCGGATAATCTGGTATGTCTTCTCGAATATTGGAAGTTGTTCGAACATAGGCGCGTGAAGTGAGCGTTTTTATAATTTTTTTCGGAAGCCAAAGTTTCAAAGTATCCATACCAAAGTTCTACTGCCGAGCGAGCGCGACAAAAAGAAAAATCAGAATTTTTCTTTTATGAGCGAGCGATGGCAGAAAGCATTTCATAGTGCTTACGGGAATCACCGGGAACAGCGGAACCCGACGCTCGTGCTCGAGTTGGACGGCGCACCGGACAGATGCAGCGTGAATACGCCGCCAACCGCACCGTAGTCCCAATCCCCGCCGCGGATAAAGGCGCGCTGTCCGGCGACCGTACCGGAATAATATTGACCAATCCCGTTTGCAGAAGTCCATGAAGGATTTTTGGGGCGAGCGTAATTAAGAGTTGCATAATTGGTAATAGCACTAAATTCCTGCCAAGCGTCCGTGACCGCCGCCGGCTTTTCCGCCGTGCCGTTCACATACGCGTCGGTCCATTCCCAGACATTGCCTGCGATATCCCACAGCACCGTGCCGTTCGGCAAGACGGCGGTGCGCAACTGCGACTTATTGGAAGCACCCGAGACATAGCCGGTGGCTGCCCACGTTTGCCCCGTGCCGTAATAGCCATTATCGGCATCAAGCGAACCGCCCGCTCCCGCGCCTCTGATTTGGCATGTGCTCGTGTAAGCGTTTGCGGCATTCTCCATATCAACGCTAAGATTGCAGCCGGAGACGACCGGGTCGGTCGCGCTCGTGCCCGCGGCAAGCGCGCTCGCGGGCGCATTGTCTCCGTGGCCGGTAGCAAGCTGCAGAGAGGCATCCGTGTCAGTGTCGTTGATGGGAAGGGTCGCTATGTGGGTTGCGATGGTCATCCATTCCGCCTCATTGATGAGATGATAGCCCGTGCCAAGCGCCTCGCACGCGGCTCGGGCCGTGGGTTGGTCTATGCTAACCCACGGCCCGCCGGCAGGAACCGAGACCGCAGTGCCGGCGCTGTTTTTCGCTTCGTATTTCATGGTGCAGAAACCCGGGAGCGTGCCGTACTGCGCGAGGCCTGGCACCCAGAGGTAGCCGGCGGGACAAAACTGTTCTATCGAACCGACGGTAATTTTATTCTCGACCGTGAGATTCCCGGTGCCGGTGATGGAAAGCGTCGGGCAGGCTCCGCCTGCGCAGACGAAGAGGTTGTTGTCGGGCAGACGCGTATTGCCGCCGGAAGTGAAAATAGAGAGGTCGCCCGACGCGTCGGTCTGCAGCTGTGTGTAGCGCGTGGCATCGTACGCAAGCGCGAATTGAGGCGACGACACCGTGCCCTTGAGGGAGAAATTGCGCCATGGCGTCGTGGTGCCGATACCGACGCTCCCTTCGACGATGAGACCGTTCGTCGGTGCCGCGAGGTTGTAGTCCGCGCCGATTGATACGCCGCCGCCGATCGCGAGCAGCGATAGTGGCGAGGTCGTTCCGATGCCGAGACGACTGTTCGTGCTGTCCCAATACAAGCTCGACGAGGTCGCGACCGCACTCGTGCCATTTCCGAATGGAATGAATCCGAGCGCGATGGCGGCAACGCCAGTGCCGCCGTTTGCCACCGCAGCGAGGCCAGTAATGTTAAGTGCGGTGCCGCCGATGTTGAGCGTGCTCGTGGAGACCGAGTAGCTCGCGCCGGCATTTACGCCGACGATGCCCGAGAGCGCCGCGAGGATGGGAGCGTTGGTAAACGTTTGGGTACCGCCCCAGGTATTGGACGAGGTCGTGGCGAGGGCGGAAGTAATGGTATTCGCGGAATTAATGAGCGGATAGATGAAAGAGAGCGCGGCTTGCTTCGCATTCCACGCTGCCGCGCTTCCTATGCGCGCGTCAGCCAAGGTGCCGATCCAGTACGGCGTGAAGGTGTGGATGTTGCCGCTTGAAACGACACTCATGCCGAGATTCGTGTCGGCTGTTGAAGTTGCAAATGTTTGGGTGCCTCCGGTCTGTCCAGTTGAATACTGCGCAGCAAGAGAGGTAACGCCTGTGCCATTGGTGGAAAGCGTCGTGCCGTCATAGATCAGGCCAGTGCCGACGACGAGCGTGCCGACTTGCGAGGTGCCATTGCCTTTTAAGATGCCCGAGAGCGTGGTCGAGCCAGTGCCGCCGTTTGCCACCGCAGCGAGGCCAGTAATGTTAAGTGCGGTGCCGCCGATGTTGAGCGAGGAGGTTGCGATGGAGATGAGTGCGCCCGCAGCGTTCGTATACAGCATTTGATTCGACGTGAACGAGATAACGCCGGTACCGCCTCGAGCGAGTGCGAGCGTGCCTGTAGTGTCTCCTAGAGCGATACCGAGGGTTGAAGTTGCAAAGGCAGTAATGTTCCCTACCGCTCCAGTCAAGTTTCCGAGGATGGTGTTGGCGGCCGCTTGGGCGAGCATACCGATGGTCACTTTGTTTGAGCCGATAGCGGTGGCGTTGCCAGTCGAGGTAACATCGCCAGTAAGGTTGGCGTTGGTGGTAACGGTGGCGGCGTTGCCGCCGATTGAGAGCGAGGAGGTGGCGACTTGCACGAAAGCGGTGCCGGCGGAATTAGTGTACAAAATCTGATTACCGGAGAGCGCGGAGAGGCCGGTGCCGCCGTTTATGATTGGAAGAATTCCGGTAACATCTGAAGTGAGATTCACGAGAGCGGTCGCAACTGCCCCCGCCGTTGCTTTCAGAAAACCCGAGAGCGTGCCGATAGTGAGTGCATTACCGACGATGAGATTCGTCGTCGAGGATGTGCCGTTTGAAAGTATCTGGAATGTCGAGGTGGCAGAGAGGACGCTGCCGTTTGCGGCGTAGTACGGAATACTGTTGGCAGTGCTCGAGGCGACAATGCTTGAAATGCCGCACCCGGAATCCGTGGGGGCGCAGGCAGGGTTGAGCGTTTCGCCGGGGAGATAGTACGCCGCCTGCACCCCGAGCGGCGCGAAGAAAAAAAAGCCAACGACTATCGCGATAGTCGAGAAAATTGAGGGGGGGGGAGGAGACGCATGCGCATACTATACAGTGACTACGATACCTGCCCAACTACTGTATTCTGCAGTCTTGGGGACAATGCTTAGTAGCTCGGAAGTATTTCGAGAATCTTCTCTGCCAGCAGAGCGAATTCTTCTCTGGATTTCTCAATATTTTCTTTTGTTCCGATGTGAATATCATCAATCATCTTCGGATCAAGATCGAAGATTGCAACTCCAATCTCCTGACATTTCGCAGGGATTCTTCCATAATCTTGGATTTCTGCAAGCGGATTTTTCCAACTTCTCTCAACCAAACCATTCCGGCTGTGTTTTTCAGAAAGGAAACCTTTCACTTTCTGAGGAATTTCCTCAATCCAATGGCGATGGTCTTTAATAGGTTGCTTGCCATAGACATTGTATGCATTTATTACATATCCAATAAATAAGCCTTCGCCCGCCAGAACGAATTTTGTCTCGGTATTTCCAGAAAGAGCCTTACCGGTTACTTTCCAATTTTGCTTCCACTTCTCAAACACTGTACCAAGGTTTTCAATACCTTGAACACTAAAAGCGTCAGGCATCATTGGTACCATAAAATAATCTGCTCCAAGAAAAATAACCTGATTAAGAAGCGAGAGGCTTGGAGAGGTATCAATTACGAATATATCTACTTCGTCACGTAATCCTCTCTCGCGCAAAAAACGATCGATAGCACTTGTCTGAAAATATCCGAGTTGTTGCCCCGCGGCCGCCTGTCCATACGCAGCTACAAGAATGTTCTCATAGAGCGAGAGGTTCACGCTGCCTTTGAGTAAGAACAAATTACCCTCACTATTCGAGACCGGCAAAAAGGGTACCGAAATATCAATATCAGATCCACCTTCTACGACGCCCTTCAGTACATCGTATATGTCTTTGTAGGTTGGCGAAAATAGCGTATCGGTGTACAAAAAGTCACCGAGCGCGAGTCGAGAGAGATTGCACTGTGGATCAAGATCGATCAGTACTGTTTTGTATCCTTTTTTTGCAAACGACATTGCACAATTAAAAGCGAGGGTTGTTTTCCCGACACCGCCCTTATTGTTAGCAAATAGGAGTTTCTTTGAACGTGGATATCGCATGTGCTGATTCTAACATAGTCCTTGAATTCTAATCTGAATTGCAACACTTCCCATATACCGCGCAGGGCGTCCGCCAGGAGAGAGACTTGCGAGGCGTGTGGTTCATGAGTTCCGTCACGCCATCGAGCTGTCTCTGAGAGATGGTACTCAAGTCGAAGCGT
>JAPLWH010000019.1 GCA_026396715.1 Candidatus Kaiserbacteria bacterium | reverse complement strand
GGGACGACGACGCCAGGATACAAGCTGGACACCGCAGGCTTCATCAATACCGACCAATACTCGGGATACAAGCAGGCGGGGAATACAGTGCTGTACGCAAGCACCACGAACAACACGCTCGCTGTCGGCGCAAGCGCCGCCGCAGCGTGGATGAGCGCTTCTTCTTCGTTGATGCCGAAGTCGATCGCTGTCGGCCCGGGCGCCCTTGCCGCTACGCCTTTAAATTCCATCGGAATGAATACGGCGGTTGGGTATCAAGCCCTCTCTTCAAATACGGCCGGTTACTTCAATACTGCAAACGGCGCACAATCTCTCTTCTCAAATACTACTGGCTATTACAACACCGCAAACGGAGAGATTGCTCTCTACTACAACACCACCGGCATTGCCAACACTGCTAGCGGCGAGCAAGCTCTCCTAAACAATGTTACCGGTTCCTACAACACTGGCATCGGTACAAATGCCAGTTTGAACAATATCTCCGCGACATCCTCCGTTGCTATCGGTTTTTCCGCAGCTAACGGCACCGCCGCATACTCCAACCAGGGCGGCGTGTATCTCGGCTACCAGTCCGGCTACTCTGCCGCTACCGGTTCCGACTACAATACCCTCCTCGGCTACCAGTCCGGCTACGGTGTTACCACCGGAGCCCGAAACGTCCTCATCGGCCAGGCCACCATCGCCGCCTCATACAATCAGGTAACGACCGGCTCCAACAACATCGCTATCGGCAACGATGTCGCCGTCGCCTCGCCGACCGCCTCCAACCAGCTCAACATCGGCAACCTCATCTACGGCACCGGCCTCAACGGCACAGGCTCCACCCTTTCCTCCGGCAACGTCGGCATCGGGACGACAAGTCCTTCAACAACACTCTCGGTAGCAGGAAACGGGTATTTCACGGGCACGGTCGGCATCGGAGGGATGGACACCCTCTTGGCTCGCGATGCCGCCAACACGTTGGCGCAGCGGAACGGGACGAATGCGCAGTCCCTCCGTGTCTATAGTTCTTACACGGACGCGTCTAACTACTCGCGGTTGAGTCTCGGCAGGGATGTAAATAATACGCCAGCCGTGATCATTACGGAGCAAGCGGGGACGGGAACAGCACAACCGCTATACATCGGAACGAGCGGGGCTGCTGCAATAAATTTCATTACCAACAATACTGTTGCGTGGGCACTGGATTCCAGTGGAAATTTCGGCCCCAACAGTGCATCGTTGACTTATAATTTGGGGTCTACAGGCACTAAGATCAAGGGCATATACACGGGAAATATCTACGCTTCGTCCACCCTGCAAGCCACCGGCAATATCATCGGCTACGCAAGCGTCTGCAAGCCACCGGCAATATCATCGGCTACGCAAGCGTCGGGATAGGCTCCACCACCCCGTGGGGCCAGCTCTCGGTCAATCCGAATGGCATCACCGGCCCCGCATTCGTCGTCGGCTCCTCCACCGCCACCAACTTCATCATCACGAACGCCGGCAACGTCGGTATTGGGGCTACACCTAACCAGGACGAGAAGTTAAGGATTGCCAGCGGGAATATAGTGCTTGATACAAATTACGGAGTGTGGTGGGACAGTCTAGGGAGTTACCGGACACTGAGAGAAAATGGCCCGACAGGGGCTCAAATAGTCACGGCCGCAGCATTAGTAAATAGAGTGTGGACCGGAGCAACGGAGGGTTTTATGGTAAGAAATTCTAGCGGCACCAGTTTATTTGAGATAGCGGGCGATGGCAGTAAGGCGTATTTAGCCAACAACCTCGGCATCGGAACTACCCCGGTACGCTCGCCATCTCCGGCGCGATAACGTTCCCACTCGCCAAAGGCAACTTCCTCGTCGGCAACGATGCGGGCATATCCCAAGCCACCTCAACTATCTTCATCTCTTCCACCGGCAACGTCGGCATCGGGACGACGAATCCGCAGACCAAGCTCGATGTGCAGGGCACCGCGAGCAGTACGACATTTTACGCGACTAATGGAGCTGCGGGCTCGCCGAGTTACGCATTCTCTTCGCAAACAAATACAGGTATGTATTGGGATGGGTCAAGTATCAATTTTGCTACTGCGGGTAGCAGAAGATTTGATATTAACGCCGGTGGTGCGGATGTGACGGGAGCCTTGACTGCTTCCGGCGCTTTGACTGTTAGTGGTGCTAGCAATTCATCATTCGTTGGCAACGTCGGCATCGGGACGACGAATCCGGGGTATAAGTTGGATGTAAACGGAACTATTCATGGTTATAATGGTCGTCTTTTGATAGAGCAGGGTAATACGGGATGGGGAATGTTTCGTGTTATTCCAACACAGACCAATGTTCAAGTGGATGCGATGGATTCGACCCAAGTTACTCCGTTGAATTTGGTGTTTAATCCAAACGGCGGCAACGTCGGCATCGGGACTACGACGCCGAATTCTATTCTCAATATTGCAGGCGCGACGCCGAAGCTCACACTCACTGACACGAGCGCTGGTGCCAATTTGAAACATTGGTTCGTCCAGTCTAATGCCGGTGCCCTTCGTTTCGCGACAACATCGGATGCGCTCGCTGACAATTCTCTCGCGGCAATGACCATCACTTCCTCCGGAGGAGTTGGTATTGGGACGGCGAGTCCCGGGGTATTCAGACTGAATGTAACCGGTGGTGACAATAATAACCTCATAGGTTCCGTAAACCCATCTGGCTCGTCAATGCGCATTCAGGCAAACGCCGCGGCTAATTATGTGCAGGGGGCAGGGAATGTCCCCCTGTTTATTGCTAATAGCGGCGCAAACGGATTTATCGCCTTCTATCCTAATGATGTAGAGCGAGTGAGGATTACAACGGGGGGCAACGTCGGCATCGGAACTACCTCGCCCTCGCAGGCGCTCTCGGTGCAGGGCAATGGCCTCTTCTCGGGTAACGTGTATCCGGTACGCTCGCCATCTCCGGCGCGATAACGTTCCCACTCGCCAAAGGCAACTTCCTCGTCGGCAACGATGCGGGCATATCCCAAGCCACCTCAACTATCTTCATCTCTTCCACCGGCAACGTCGGCATCGGGACGACGACGCCGAACAACAAGCTTGATATCTATTCCACAACCAAATCTGCTATTGGGTTCTCCGGAGCAGATGGTTCAGCCTACAAATGGACTGTCGGCATGGATGTCTCCAATGGCGGAAGGTTCTCCATCGCTTCTTCAACCGCACTCGGCACGACTGACCGTTTCGTGATTGATGGTAACGGCAACGTCGGCATCGGGACGACGACGCCAGGGTCGTTGCT
This sequence comes from Candidatus Kaiserbacteria bacterium, assembly GCA_026396715.1. Classification (GTDB taxonomy): domain Bacteria; phylum Patescibacteriota; class Minisyncoccia; order Phycocordibacterales; family Phycocordibacteraceae; genus C7867-001. The sequence continues at coordinate 32,532 of JAPLWH010000019.1, read as the reverse complement.
CTCCGTTCAGGGTATCGCGAACTTCACGACAGCAACTTCGACATTCCAATCGACGGGCGGCATCAACCTCGCCGCCGGCTGTTTCGCCATCGCCGGCACCTGTGTGACCGGCAGTGGCAGCAGCAACGGCGGCGTTGTCCTTTCGGCAGTGCGCGTCTACAGCTCGACAGGAACGACTACCTGGAGCAAGCCGGCCAGCCTCTCCTATATCATCGTTGACGTGTATGGCGGCGGTGGTGGCGGCGGCGGCGGCTCGCCCTCTGCAGCCACCGGCAGCAGCGGAACCCAATCAAACTTCACGTACAATTCAATTACCAATTACGTGAGCGGTACGGGCGGTGCAGGCGGCGGCGGCGCCGCATGTACCGGCAATGCTGCCGGCGGATGTATCGGAGGTGCCGGCGGTACCGCGGCGGGGGGCGATGTAAACCTGGCGGGCCAGGCCGGCGGGTCGTCTAGCGTTGCGAATGTAAGCTTGCAGGGGGTTGGAGCCGCCGGCGGCGGCCAGGCGGGCGGAATAGGAGGTAGTGGCGGCGCAGGAGCTGTCGGCGGCGCGGGTTCCGGCGGCGGCGGCGGCGGCGGGAGCGGTGCAAACAACGCCGGCGGCGGCGGCGGCGGCGCAGGCGGTCATGCCAGGAGGCTCATTAACGCGAGCGCTCTCGGCTCTACCGAGTCGGCTTTTGTCGCCACCGGCGGCACCGGCGGCACGGGCACGTTTGCCGGCGGCGCGGGCGGCAACGGTCTCATCGTCGTCTATGAATACACCACGACCGGTCTTACGCTCGGAAGCAACGGATCGGGTACCGCAGGTCAGCTTCCGTTCTATGCCGCATCTGGTCAGGATTTGATTGCGACCTCCTCGATATTCCTCGCCACCTCCGGCAACGTCGGCATTGGGACGACGAGTCCGCAAACTCTCTTGGGCTTGCAGGGCGGCATCGGCGTTAGCAGCTCACACCTCTATCTTGCTGCAAACGGAAATGTAAACATCGGTACGACGACAACCTACGGCGGCGTCTCGACCAACCGCTATCTCGACGTGAGCGGTGAATCCAATGGAGTGGGCAATATCGGACTCATTGGAGTGGGGGGAAATATAACTAGTACTTCAGGTTTTGTCGGCGGTTTTGAATTCTTCAATGCGGCGCTCTCGACATCAGACAAGCGTATCGGCGCCATCTTAAGCGCAACCGATGGTGCGACCAATAGCGGCTACATGACGTTCTATACCTACAACGCAGGCACACAGGGAGAAAGAATGCGTATTGATAAAGCCGGCAACATCGGCATCGGCACGACGACGCCGTGGGGGCTTCTCTCGGTTAATGCGAACGCGATCGGGGCGGCTCCGCAATTCGTCGTGGGCTCTTCCACCGCGACAAATTTCATCGTGACCAATGCCGGCAACGTCGGTATCGGATCAGCGAGTCCGTCCGCGAAGTTCTCCGTCGACGGAACCGCAGCTTCAGCGCTTTTTGATATAAATAATGCGACTCTGGGTAAAGCGGGGATGCGGCTCCGCTCGGGTGGAACGACCTACGGAACATTCTCATTAAGCGGAATGATTCAGGGCGATTCCGCGACTGACCTGGCTCTTTTTGCCGAGACCGGTCAAGCGATGAAGTTTTATACTAATGGCTCCGGAACGACTCGCATGACTATCGCCACGACAGGCGACGTTACCATCGTCGGCAGCGGCACGACCTGCGTCATCGGCAGCGGCACAGGAGCTACGAACTGTACTTCAGACTCGCGATTGAAGACGAATATCACGGATATCGGCGGCGCAGGCGCGCTTGCCGGGCTCGCGAAGATCCGCGGAGTTACCTTCAACTGGGCGGATCTGAGCAAGGACCAGAGTCAGCGCGTCGGTGTCATCGCTCAGGACGTGCTCCAAGCATTCCCGCAGGTGGTAGGCACCGCGACCACAACTTTTAACGGCGTTCTCGGTTCTTACTACACCGTCGACTATGCCGCACTCGTCTCGCCGCTTATTTCTGGCGTGAACGAACTCAATCAGCGGACGAGCTGGATGCAGAATGCCGCGACGTCGACCGTTCTGACGGTCGACGTCGCGGGGAATGTTGGCATCGGCACGACGACACCGAACTACAAGCTCACGGTTGCGGGCGACATCGCGGCTACGGCGTTCGTGAACACGTCGACGAGGGATGCGAAGACCGACATCGCCTACACTTCGGCGAGCTCGTCCGAGGCTATGCTCGACCAGCTCGTAAATCTGAAAGTCGCAACCTATCGCTACAAGATCGAAGACCAGTCTGATCCGCTCCGCATCGGTTTCATCGCCGAAGACGTGCAGACCATCGCGCCGGAAATACTCGCGCCAAACGGCAAGGGTGTCGACATCTACAAGCTCGCGACGTTTACGCTCTCGGGCGTGCAGGCGCTGGCCGCGAAGCTCAATGCGGAGCACATGCGCGTCACTTCGCTTGAGGCGCGCGTTGCGGCGCTTGAGAGCGGGGCGGTCTCAAGCGCGAGCGGCTCGCCGCTCGCGCTCTCCTCCTCGACTCTTGCAAGCGCGCTCGAGGGCTTCGGTGTCCTGATTCAGAAGGGCATCGCGCAGTTCAATACGCTCGTCTTCCGCCAGCTCGTCGCGAGCAAAGACGCCGACGGCACGAGCTCGGCGGGCAGCGTGCTCGTCCTTACCGGCAACACCGTCGCGCAGGTCAACAACTCGCTCGTTCTCCCGTCCACCAAAGTCTTCGTTACGTTCAATTCGCAAATCGCGGGCAGCTGGTGGGTAAGCGACAAGACTGCCGGCTCCTTCCGTGTCGTCCTCTCTGCGCCACAAACGACGGACGTGTCCTTCGACTACTTCCTCGTCCAGACCGAGGGCCAGATCGCCACCTCCACGCCAAACGTAAGTTCGAGTACCGTCTCGCAATCGAGCGGGCCTGACACCACGGCTCCGGTCATCACGCTCCTCGGCGACAATCCGGTGCACGTCTCAGTCGGCGGCATCTTTACCGATCCGGGAATAACCGTCGCCGACAATTCGGGCAATACCGTCCCGTACGTTACGTTCGTCAACGGCATAGAACAGCCGGTCTCCGCAATCGATACCGGAAGTCAGACGACCTACATCATCACGTATGTGGCGACCGACGCGGCAGGGAACTCCTCGACCATCACGCGCTCGGTCATCGTTGGTTCGACTTCGCTCACTACAGGCGGCGCCACCGCGACCTCGACGCCATCCTCGACCGACACAACCGCGCCCGTGGTAACGCTCACGGGCGCGGCGGCGATGCAGATAACCGTTGGCGACGCCTTTACCGATCCGGGCGCGACCGCCGCCGATGACGTCGATGGAAGCCTGACCGCGAATATCGTGGTAACGGGCGCGGTCGACACCGCGACCGCCGGCCTTTACACACTGACTTACACCGCGACCGATGCTGCCGGCAACCACGGCTCCGTCTCCCGCGTCGTGACCGTCGCCGCCCCTGCTGCAAGCACGACGACCTCGACGCCAGCTATATAATGTATGAACATACGACTGCATCCGGCCATTACTGACTTTATAGATTCGCTCGATGGTATTTCTGCGGGAGATACGCTTGAAATGATTAACGTCCTTGCACGCGAGGGACATCGACTCTCAATGCCTTTTGCCAAGCCGATAGGGAATGGCTTATTCGAATTACGAATAAAAACAGCACAAACTATTAGGATTCTGTATGGATTCAAGGACGGCGAAGCCGTGCTTGTAGTTGGCATACGCAAACAGCGACCGCGACTCGACCAACGCGATTTGCGCCTAGCTGCTTTACGACTCACTTTCTTTTCTTAGTATAGCATATATGCTATACTTTTTTCATGACTAAAAAAATTACCAAAAAAGACTTCATCGAATTTGGGGAATACAAGCGAGATTTATTTACGCGACGTCCCGATGTTAAAATGGCGTATGACGCGCTTGCGCCCAAATACGCCCTCATTAGTGCCATGCTCGACGCACGGAACAAGAAGGGCATGACCCAGGCAGAGATTGCGCTTCGCGCAGGAACGACGCAGTCGGCAATTGCCCGTTTTGAATCCGGCCGTACGAACCCGACACTCGATTTCGCATCGCGCCTGTCAAGGGCGGTCGGCGCGAAGCTCGAGATACGGCTTTCAAAATAAGAAGTTAACTGTGGTGTAGACAGTCCATTTTAAGGTCAAATCTTAGGATTGTGCGCACAGGTTGCTTGATGGTCGAACCGCCAACTCGAATAAAAATGTGGACTTCGTAAGTCCACATTTTTATTTACCGTCGCCGCCCCTTCCACGACCGCCTCCTCTACACCAGCCATTTTTTAACGTATGTAGAAAGATTTCGACAAGGGGATATCCTCGTTGCTGCTTGTTCAATAAAATAATATGATTGCAGTATGAAAGAAGGGGAAATGGAAAAAGAGACCGATACTGAACTTCTTGCCCGCCTCATGGCAGAGGGTTTTGGGCAGGTAAACACCCGCCTCGATGGTATCGATGTGCGGCTTGATGGCATTGATGTCCGCCTCGATGGTATCGATGTCCGTCTCGACGGTATGAGCGATCAGATCATCTCTCTCGAAAGAGGGCAATCTGAAACCCATCGTCGCTTGGATTCCATCGAAAGAAAGCAAATAGGCATGTTAGAAAGTATCGATGAGACCGTGCATCGAAGCGAATTTGTACAGCTGGTTCGACGGGTGGAATTTTTGGAAAAGTAGCACCCACAACCTGACCGATTCAAATGTGGACTTCGTAAGTCCACATTTTCATTCGAGCGCGAGTCGAGAGGTCAGGCTCTCAGTATCGTGAAGATAGTTCCGAAGTTCGATCGTATAATCGCCAGATTTTTCTTGGAACAGGTCGGTCGTAAGGATAGAGGGGAAGTTCTTTTTGCCGCTGTAGTCGAGATAACTGCTCCATCTGTACGAGTCGAGATAGGTAAATGCTTCGCGTACATCTTTGATATCGCCCCTGCTCCGTATACGCCATGCTTCTGCACTTTTCAGATAATCAAGCGGATTCAGATGAAGATAATGAAGTATGTATAGGAAATGTGCATGCTGTGCAACCAGTACTTTTTTCGTGCGACCTTGGAATAGAGTTCCATGGCGGCTGTATTTCTCATTGAAATATTTTGCATAACCGATGTTCAATTTACGCAAAAATAGAGTCAATCCGCCTTCAACAAGTTCAGAAAGCAGTAAGTGATAATGATTATCCATCAGAACCCATCCGTGTATTGCTACAAGTAATTTTCTTGCCCCATGTCTATCTCGTTGGAAATGTGGACTTCGTAAGTCCACATTTCGTATGGTTAGAGCAGGCTCTAGGTCATTGAATTCAAAGAGGTTGTGTACAAATCTAGCTCGATCATGATCATCAAGGAAAATGTTCCGACCGTCGACTCCACGATTGAGAGCGTGATAAATCTCCATGCGAATATCGTAACAAATGTGGACTTACGAAGTCCACATTTTCATTTGGATAGTGGATAAGGAGTGATGGTATACTTTCGGTATTGATTCTTTAATTTCTTAATTCTTTGTCTATGGCTATTCGCGTCGCTATCAATGGTTTCGGGAGGATCGGTCGGGCGTTTGCTCGCCGCTCGCATGGGCGCGGTATCGACATCGTCGCCGTAAATGATCTCGGCTCGCTCGAGAACCTCGCGTATCTCCTGAAGTACGACACGGTGTATGGACGCGCGCCGTTTTCGGTGGAGGCGCGGGATGGAGCGCTTCTCATCGACGGCAACCAGGTAAAATTTTTCTCGGAAAAGGATCCCGCGCAACTGCCGTGGAAGGACTTGAATATTGATGTCGTCATCGAGTCGACGGGATTCTTTACGGACTACGAAAAGGCGCAGGTGCACATTGCCGCGGGCGCACGTCGTGTCGTCATCACGGCACCGGTAAAAGGCGAGTCCACCCTCGGAGCGACCGTGCTCATGGGTCTGAATGAGGACAAGCTCGCGACGTGTCAGATAACCAGTAATGCGTCGTGCACAACGAACTCCGTAAGTCCGGTCATCGCGATTCTCGATGAAGCTATCGGCATCGAGAAAGCGATACTCTCGACGACGCATGCGTACACCGCGAGTCAGTCGCTTGTCGATAGTCCATCAAAGAAAGATATGAAGGAAGGACGAGCGGCGGCGCAGAACATCGTGCCGACTTCGACCGGCGCCGCGATAGCGGTCGCGCAGGCGTATGCGCCGCTGACGGGGAAGTTTGATGGTATCAGTCTGCGAGTTCCAGTGTCTGCTGGCTCGATAGCAGACATTACGTTCATCGCGAAGCGCGCGACGACGAAGGAGGAAGTGAATGAGATACTGCGCGGCGCTGCAGCAGCGCCGCGCTGGGAGGGTATCTTCACGACCACTGACGAACAGCTTGTTTCAAGCGACATCGTCGGCGAGCCGTACGCTTCGATTGCGGACCTCGGTATGACGCGTGTTGTCGACGGTACACTCGTAAAAGTCCTCGCTTGGTATGATAACGAAATGGGGTACACGGAATCGCTCGTGCGACATTGCATCGCCGCTGCCAATGCCTAATAACATATTCATCGCGTCCGATCATGCAGGATTCGCGCTCAAGAACGCGCTTATCGAGCATATTCGTACGCTCGGGTACGACATTGTCGACTTAGGCCCTTCCACACTCGACCCAGAGGATGACTATCCGGATTTCGTGACGCCGCTCGCGAAGCGTGTCGCGAGCGAGCCTGAGAGTCGCGGCATCATCATCGGCGGCAGCGGACAGGGCGAAGCAATGTGCGCGAACCGCATACCCGGCGTTCGCGCTGCGGTCTTCTATGGGCCTCGGCACGTAACCGCAGCACTCGACATCGAAGGCGATCATTCTCAAGACGGCTTTGATGCGGTGCGGCTTCCCCGCCGGCACAATGACGCGAACGTACTCGCCATCGGCGCGCGCTTCGTTTCAGGAGAAGGGGCTGATGAAGCAGTTCGGATATTTCTCGAGACGCTTTTTTCAGATTCGCCGCGTCACGCGCGACGCCTCGCAAAATTTTAACTATGAGTCTCGTCGTTCCGGCAGTACTTCCTTCTTCATACAAAGACCTTGAGGAGAAACTCGTCTTGTTCGCATCCATCCCTTCAGTTTCTCGCGTGCAGATCGATGTCGTTGATGGGCATTTTACGGCACCGGCATCGTGGCCGTATTCTGCTCCGGAAGAATTTCATACCATACTCAAACGAAAAGAAATGTTGCCTGCGCTCGATCGTATCGCGTACGAAATTGATCTCATGTGTCTCGATGCCGAGCATTCTGCATCCGCGTGGCTTACGCTCGGCGCGACGCGGCTCACGTTCCATGCCGAGAGCACAACCGACCTGTCGCGATTCCTTGCTGCTGCTCGAGACCAGTATGGTCATTTTGTTTCGTTCGGTCTCGCGCTTAACATTGCGAGTGATCTCGGGATTCTCGAGTCTCATCTCGGCGAAGTCGAGTACGTGCAGTTCATGGGCATCTCGCGGATAGGGCGGCAAGGACAGCTCTTCGACCGGCGAGTCCTCGAGAAGATCCGCATATTCCGTAATCGCCACCCGGAAGTCCCTGTGCAAGTGGATGGTGGCGTCACGCTCGAGAGTGCGCGTCCGCTCCTCGCGCTCGGCGTCTCCAATCTCGTCGTCGGCTCGGGCATCGTGCGCGCGAGCGATCCGGCGGCAGCTTTTGCGCAGTTCGAAACATTGCAGAGTCCGTTCGGCGTATAAAAATCGGTTATACTGAACGGGTGGCACTTACTGATGCAGAAATAATCGGACTTGAATCACGCGCGGAAGCGATCCGCGAGACACTCATCACGATGCTTGTCGCGGCGGGGAGCGGGCACACCGCGGGACCGCTCGGCATGGCGGATATCTTCACGGCATTTTATTTTCATATCCTCAATCACGATCCGAAGAATCCCGAGTGGGAGGAGCGCGACCGGCTCATACTTTCCAATGGGCACATCTGTCCGGTGCGGTACGCCGCGATGGCGCATGCTGGGTATTTCCCCGTTGAGGAGTGTCTCACGTTGCGGAAATTCGGCAGTCGGCTTCAGGGACATCCGGAGCGCTTGCGCTTGCCGGGGCTCGAAACCACGTCGGGACCGCTCGGCGAGGGACTCTCGCAAGCGGCCGGCATCGCGTATGCCTTCCGACTGGATGGAAAAAAACAGCGGGTGTACTGCCTCATGAGCGACGGGGAGCAGGAGGAGGGAAATATCTGGGAAGCGGCGATGTTTGCCGGAAAATACAAACTTTCAAATCTCATCGCGATCATGGATCGCAACAACATCCAGATCGACGGCATGACGGAAGACGTGATGCCGCTTGAGCCTGTCGCGGACAAGTATCGCGCCTTCAACTGGCACGTAATCGAGGTAAACGGCCACGACCTGCGAGCGTTTATCGCGGCGATAGACGAAGCGAAAGCTATTTACGAAAAGCCGACGCTCATCATCGCGCATACTATCCCCGGCAAAGGCGTTCCGGAAATCGAGTTCGACTACCGCTGGCACGGCAAGCCGCCCACGCATGAGGAAGGGAAACGATTCTTGAAAGAGATACGTACGATGGGCGGTAAAGTCCCTCATGAATATGCTTAATCACGACGCAAAACTCTCCGCAAAAATTTTCGCGGACGATATCGAGAAAGCGCCGACCCGCGATGGCTTCGGGAAAGGGACGGTCGAAGCGGGGAAGGCGGATCCGCGAGTTGTCGTGCTCTGTGCCGATCTCGCTGAGAGTACGCGCGCTGACTGGTTTCAGAAAGAATTCCCAAAACGTTTTGTAGAAATGGGTGTTGCCGAGCAGAACATGGCGACGGTGGCGAGTGGTATGGCGGCAGCAGGCAAGATCCCGTTCATCGCGAGCTACGCGGTTTTCAATCCGGGCCGCAATTACGAGCAGATCCGCACGACTATCGCGCTGAACCAAGTGCCGGTCAAAGTGTGCGGCATGCATGCAGGTGTCTCGGTCGGTCCCGATGGCGCGACGCATCAGATGCTTGAAGATATCGGCCTGATGCGCATGCTGCCCGGCATGACGGTCATCGCGCCCGGCGACGCGGAAGAAGCGCGGAAAGCGGTCGTCGCGGCGGCGAAGACGGATGGTCCCGTGTACATCCGCTTCAGCCGCTCGGCGACGCCGGTCTTCACGACGAGTGATACTCCTTTTGTAATCGGAAAAGCGACGACACTTTGGAAGTCAGACGCTCCGAAAGTCGCCATCCTCTCGACCGGCTCGCTCGGCTATGCGGCGCTTACTGCAGCTCGTGCACTTTCCAAAAAAGGCATCGAGTCAATCATGCTCCATGTACCGACCGTGAAGCCGCTTGATGAGGAAGCGGTGCTTGCTGCTGCGAAACTCGCCGGGCATGTAGTCACTGTCGAGGAGCATCAGGTGGCAGGAGGGTTCGGTAGTGCGGTCGCGGAATTTCTCTCGCAGCATCACTCGGTGCCGATGCGTTTGCTCGGTGTCGCTGATCAGTTCGGGCAGTCAGGTTCTCCCGACGAACTCCTCGCACACTATGGGCTCAATGCTCTCCACATAGAAGAAGCCGCACGCACGCTCGTTCGTATATAATCAGAAAATGAAAGACAGTGTAAACTTCTATTTCGCCGTACTACTTATCGTTGTCGCTGCTGCGGGCGCGACAGGACTCATCGTCCATGTCGTAACGGCGAATAATTTTACTACCACGGTGGGTGGCAACGAAGCGAAATATTCGCCGCTTCGAGATTCAATATTGAAACAGTGAGCCGTCGACTTGGCGGTTAAACCGCCAAGTAATTTTTACAGAGAGGTAACTGCGTAGGTTGGAGGAGCGGCGGCGAGGTATTCTTCGATTTTTTCGCGCGTGAGAAGGCCTTTTTGCGCACCGACTTCTTGTACGACCGACATGGAGTTCACGGGTCCCCAAAGGAGCGCTTCGCGGAGCGATTTCCCGAGCGCGAGCGCGATGACGAAGGTCGACGTCGTCGCGTCGCCAGCGCCGGTGCGATCTACGGGCGGCTTTGGATCAGGATACATCGGGACTTTGAGCATCTCGGTGCCGTCAGACACATACGCGCCGTTCGGACCATCGGTAATGAGTACAATCTTTGGTCCGAGTGCGTGCATCTTTTCAAGGAGTGTCGGAATCTCTGTCTCGCCGAGACCGAGGATGCGCTCGGCCTCTTCTTTATTACAGGCGATGAGTTCAGTTGTCGCATAAAGTGCCGCGAGTTTTTCTTTACCCATGGAGATTTGGAAGGTGCCGGGCTGGAAGGCGAGTTTCGTTTCCGGATGCGCGGCAAGCCATGCGGCGAGCTCAAGGTGGAACGCTTCTGCATTTTCTCCGGTCGAAGAAAGGTAAATCCACTTCGGCGCTTCGAATCCTTCTGGCATGGCATACGGATACGCTTCGTGGCGGATGAGGATCGTGCGCTCGGCTTCATACCAGAGCACGTAGTGATGATTGGTCGGGATGCCGTCATTGACGGCGACGTGTTTCGTATCGACGCCCTCTTTCGTGAAGGCCACGAGGATTTCTTCTCCGTAACGGTCACGGCCGACATTTGAAATGAATCCAGAGGAGAGGCCGAGACGCGCGGCGGCGACCGCCGCGTTTGCCGCATTGCCGACACCCGGCACGAGGACCGCAAAGTCGTAGGGGATTTTGTCGCCCCACTTCATCGAGATGGTGCAGTCCTGGTCATTGATGTCACAGGTAACGCGCGCTTCCTTTAGTTTGATAAATTCGTCGACCGCCGTGTCTCCGATAGCGATGAAGTCCATATAAGAATAAGTGTAGCACGCTCCGCGCGGCAGGCGATTTTGGAACCGCATAATTTTCTGCACCACAGGAGTACTTCTTGTTTTCTAACTCGCTTCGCTCATAAGAAAACAAAGTCGCTGGAAATTTGCTCTGGCCTCGCGCCGTCGCGCTCCGGACGTTCCAAAATCGCCTGCCGCGCTTTGCTTGCGTGATATGATGAAAGCATGACTGATCTTGTTACAACCGCTCGTTCTTTTTTTGCTCCGGGCAAAGGGATTCTCGCCGCCGACGAAAGCGTGCATACGGCGACCGCGCGCCTCGCTTCCTATGGCATTCCCACGAGCGCCGAGATGCGTCGGCAGTATCGGGACCTCTTCTTTGGTGCGGAAGGCGTCGAGCAATATCTCTCCGGCATTATTCTTTTTTCCGAGACATTGCTTGAAAAAGGAAATGACACAAAACTCTTTCCAGAGTCACTCACGTCGCGCGGCATCCTGCCGGGGATAAAAGTCGATCTCGGTACCGAACCTATCAGTACGAGCCCGCACGAGTTCATCACGCAGGGCCTTCTCGATCTCCCGGAGCGACTTATCGAGTATAAGAAGCAGGGCGCAGTCTTTACCAAGTGGCGGGCGGCAATACGCATTGACGGCGATCAGTTACCTACCTCTGCAGCGATACATGAAAATGCCAAGCGTTTGGCAAGCTATGCGAAAGAAGTGCAGAGCGCAGGTCTCGTGCCAATCGTCGAGCCCGAAGTGCTGCTTGAAGGGAAGCATAGTCGTGCTCGTTCGCGGGAAGTCCTCGAAGAGGTGCTCGGTACGCTTTTCTCGGTGCTTGAAGAGCATTCGGTCGACCCCGCGAGCGTAATCCTGAAGACATCTATGGTGCTTGCGGGGAGCGAGAATGGGAAGAGGGATACGCCGGACGAGGTCGCGGAAGATACTCTTGCGGCGCTTATGTCGAACGTGCCGCGCCAGGTGGCGGGCATCGTTTTTCTTTCGGGCGGGCAGACGCCGGACGAGGCGACCGCGAATCTCATGGCGATAACTCGCCGAGCGAAAGAGTTGAACGTTCCCTGGCCGCTTACCTTTTCCTATGCGCGTGCCCTCCAAGAGGAAGCGCTTTCAGTATGGAAAGGGAAGGAAGAGAATGTCCCCGCAGCTCGTGCCGCCTTCCTCTCCCGCCTCGCCAAAGTCTCCGCCGCCCTCGGCTAACCATGAGCGTCTAAACCGTAAACCATGTCGGGACGTCGTACGTCCCGACATGGTTTACGGTTAATATTCTAGCAATTTCAAATTCATCTTCTCAAGATCTCTATCAACGAGATATTCTTTTAGGGCAGAAGAGTAATCCGGACCGAGTGCCTCGCCGAAAAGTGACGTGGTAAGAATTGATGGAAAGTTTGGCGTGCCACAGTAATCAAGATAGCTGCTCCAACGGTAGTTCTGGAGATATTCGAGTATTTTCGGAATATCCGAAAGAGTGCCTTTATCGCGTTCGCGCCATTTCCTCGCGCCAGGAAGATAATCAAGTGAATTCAAATGAAGATAGTGGAGAATATAGAGAAAATGTTCTTGACGCGCGATGAGTATCTTTTTCGTCCGTCCCTGGAAGAGGGTCCCCTGACGACCATGCCGTTCGTTAAAGTATCGTGCATACCCGCTCATCTTGCGCAGAAAGAGAGTCATGCCGCCCTCAATTCGTTCCGACAATAGTAAATGGTAATGATTCTTCATCAATTCCCAGCCATGTATGTCAACCAATCGTTCCCGATGTCGGGACGTCGTACGTCCCGACATCTCTGGAACGGTAATACCAAGGAATTCAGTCGCCGGAGCAGTATCGTTGAATTCATAGAGATCGTGCACGAAGCGTGCATAATCCTGCGTATCTAGAAATATATCGCGCCCATCCACTCCTTTGTTAATCACGTGATATAGCTCCATATCCGAAGTGTAACCCATGTCGGGACGTACGACGTCCCGACATGGGGATTAGGAAGGCGGTTGCGGAAAAATGACAGATGGGGCATACTCGGCGTATATGCTTACGCTTTCAGTAGAGAAACGCGAAAAGACCGGCGCTACCGCGCCGGCGCTTCGCCGTACGGGTTTTATCCCGGCGGTCGTTTATGGCGCCCACCAGGCGTCCACGCCGATTATGGTTCCGGTACGCGCGTTCGAAAAGGTCTTGCGCGAGGCAGGCGAGGCTACGATCGTCTCGCTTTCAGGTCTCGGCGAACCGCTCCCAACCCTCATTCATGAGGTTGATCTCGATCCTATTACGAACCTCGCGCGCCACGTGGATTTCTATGCGGTGACTAAAGGTAAGAAGGTTCAGGTCGCCATCCCGCTCGTATTCGTCGGTGAGTCGCCAGCAGTGAAGGCAGGCGCGAACCTCGTTAAAGTGCTCCATGAGCTTGAAGTGAAGGCCGACCCGATGAATCTTCCGCACGATATTTCCGTAGACCTTTCAGTACTCGTTTCAGTTGGTAATAAGATTCATGCAAAAGACATCACGCTTCCCGTAGGCATCGAGCTCGCTATTGAACCTGAAGAGATTATTGCGCTCGCACAGGAAGTCGTCGAGGAGAAGGTTGAGGTCGCTGCGGCTGATATCTCGTCGATTGAAGTCGAGAAGAAGGGTAAGGAGGAGGTTGCAGAAGAGGCTCCAGCTGCATAACTTCGGCGGAGAAAAGCCGCTTGAGGCTTTTCTCTCTGTACGTAACGGACTCTTCCGTCGTGTTAAAATAGCCGGATAATGCGCCGGCTTTTACTTTTCATTCTTGTGGCGGCGTTTAGCGTCGTCCCATCGCTCGCATTTGCGCAGAGCTCGATGTCGGCTGTCGCGAATCGCCAGCAAGAGCTTAAGAATCAGCTCAGTGCGCTTGAGAGTCAGATCGCCGCGCAGCAGCAATTGCTCGATGTTGCTCAGAATCAGCATCAGACGCTTCAGACGCAGATAGACGCTTTCAATGCGGAAATAAAGAGGACGCAGCTGCAGATTCAGGCGATTACGCTGACTATCGCACAGTTAAACGACAATATCGGCGTGCATAATCACACGCTTTCACAGCTCTCGGCGCGACTTGATGCCGAGAAAGAGTCGCTCGCGCAGATTTTGCGTCAGACGCAGATGCTTGATGAGTATTCGGCAGTCAGTGTCGCGCTCGGTTCGCAGAACGTCTCGGGTTTTTTCAGCGATCTCGACGCCTTCACATCCATCAAGAGCGCGCTCGCGGATTCTTTCAATGAGATAGAGCAGACGAGCGCTTCGACTGAAGCGGAAAAGGAGGCGCTCCAAGCACGGCTCGCGGAACAGGAGCAGCTGCGGACGGTGGCGCAGCTTGCGAAGCAGGCGGTCCAGGCGCAGGAGAAAGAGAAGCAGAAGCTGCTTGCTCAGACGAAGGGTGTCGAATCAAACTATCAGAAACTTATTGCAGTCTCGCAGAAGACGGCGGCGCAAATTCGCTCGGAACTCTTCATGCTGCGCGACAGCGCATCGATTCCGTTTGGTCTCGCGCTCTCGTATGCGCAAGCGGCGGAACGGGCCACGGGAACGCGTGCGGCCGTCACGCTCGGCGTGCTCAAGCAGGAGACAAATCTTGGGGAAAATCTCGGCACCGGCACGTGGCGCGTCGACATGCATCCGACCCGCGACCGACCTATTTTCAGTTACGTCACTCAGACACTCGGTCTCGATCCTGATAAGATGCCAGTCTCGAAAAAACCGTGGTACGGATGGGGTGGCGCGATGGGGCCAGGACAATTCATCCCCTCGACGTGGATATGTTTCGGCGGTTTTATAAATACAAATACCAACAGTTGTAGTAATCGAGGGAGTCTTACGTGGGATCAGTTCTACCAGGGTCCTTGGACGTATGTCGCAAGTAAAGACCGGGTACGCACACTTCTCGGAGCGTCTTCCCCGAGCAATCCGTGGAGCGCACAGGTGGCAATCATGGCGACGGCGATGCTCATGGCCGACAATGGCGCTGCAAAGCAGACCTATGCCGCCGAGCGACTCGCTGCTTTGCGTTACTTCGCTGGTTGGGGAGGCGCCAGTAAATCAGCCTATGCCTTCTACGGCGACGGCGTGATGGGCTTCGCGGCGAACTTCCAGCGAGACATCAATCTGCTCGGCGGTTGATATAAAATGGCCGCGCTGCAAAACACGCAGTGTTTTGCAGCGCGGCCGTTTGTTAAAAAATGAAAAGCGTGGTATACATGCGAGCAGAGCAGTTCGCATTTTTTCACAAGGAGGTCGTCATGAATCAGGTAGCATCGTCTTGGACGCGACAATCATGCCTCGTTTCAGCTCTCGAGCGCCTTGTGACTTTGTTTGGGAAAGAACCCGAGCAGCCGAAAGCGGTCGTAAGCAAAGAAGGGGTCGCCACCGCGCAATCGCAAGCGGCTTCCTCCGCAAAATGAGAAACAAAAAGTCCCCACCAGACATCCGTCTGTGTGGGGCTTGTTTTTATTTACGGCGGCTGAAATAAAAAAGATCCGCATTTTCTCTCCCTTCTGGGTAGAGAAAATGCGGATCTTGCCTTACTCTTTGTTCGCGCTCACTTTATCGTATCCACGTTCATGTGCGTTGGCGAGCGCGTCAGCCGTTAAGACGGCGTAGGCGACTCTCCGAGCCATGTTTTCTTGAAGGTACTTGAAATCCCGCCCGCTCTCGCTAATCTCAGCGAGTTTGGTGAATTCAACTACAGAGCCATCTTCTTTGATCAGTCGAGCTCGAAGATCAAGGGCGTTGTTCGAGTAGAATGCCCACGGTCCAGGAAATGTGGTCTGAATAATCCACTGCAGAGCTGTCGTTACTACCGACTGCTCATTGTACTTCACGACCTCTACAATTAATTTTCGACCGGCGGTCGGGCTCACTTCAATCTTAAGGTCGTTCAGCGTCTTAGCAAGAACTGTTCGGATCTCTTCAGTCTCCTTTTTGCTCATGCTATCCCTATCCACAATCTCAAGCTGTACTGATTGTGTCGGATACGCAATGTCTGTCCATACCCGTTGGTCTGGGGTGTAGCTGCATGCTGATAAGAACAAGACTATCGTCGTAGCAACCATCCCACGCAATATTGTTGTCATCTGCCCCTCCTTTTTCCGATTGTGTGTTCAGTTCAGGATAGCAAGGTACTTCGCTTTTGCTTCTATCGTCTGTTGTCTTACTTCTCCAAGCTGTCGTGATGTTTTTTGCAGACTGACATCATTTTTTTTGGATAACTGCGAGAGATTCCACTCCTCACTGGAACGTTCATATGCATCAGCGTCTGATAATGACTGCAAGGTAAACGCGACGAGAACTTTCATCTCCTTGACCAATGCTGTCGCTGCCGTAGCAATCTGCCTATCCTTCTCCGTAGTAGGCGAAGAGAGACGGATGGCGTCTTCAGTCCTCAGGAGTTCCACATACAATCTCTGAGATCCTCTCAGAGAATTTCTGATAGGTTCTCGCAGTTCAGTACATCCGTTACATGAAGAGCTTACTTCGATAAGCTTCAGTAAGGGAGGAACGAACTCGGTATCAGAAACTTTCGCCATCTCTCGCATAGCAGAGATCATGGCTCTTGAACTAGAGGTTTCGCCCATTTGACTGGAACCTTCCATACCGGAAAATTCAGGTTTTGGGAACTTGATACTCGGCACTGTGCAGGCCGTAAGGACGGAAACGAGGAATATCAACACAGTCATGATTCCCCAGTTGCTTCTCATGCGTCTAGGCATAACAACCTCCTTTTGAATTGGTTTGACCGCTAGGTAATGTCAATGTTCTTTGCATCTATTATGGGCTAATTTAGCAAAAAAGTCAATACCTTCCTAGTTCCAAAATAGTGCTTCTCGGGGTACTATGGGCGCACGCACGGTATCAATCTCCATGGCATCACGCACTCTTTCTAAAAAGAAAATCTCGGTGGGCAAGCGGTTATCTTTTTCAGATATTGCTTTATTTCTGAGTCAGGCCATATCGATTGAAATCAGTGAAGAAGTGTTGCACAGAGTCATCGCAAGTAAAGCGTATCTCGATGCAGTCTCCGCAAAAGAAATCATCTATGGGGTAAATACCGGCTTCGGTCCGCTGGCACGTACGTATATACATCCCTCGAAACAGCGAGAATTGCAATACAATTTGATTCGGAGTCATGCAGTAGGGCAAGGATCTCCACTTGATCAGCATTACGTTCGAGTCATGCTGCTTCTCCGGCTCCATACTCTTGCGCAGGGGTTTTCTGGAGTCTCGCCTGAAATTTTATATGGACTTCAAAATTTTATAGAAAAGGGGATCGTGCCGGTTGTGTTTGAACACGGCTCCGTCGGCGCGAGCGGAGATCTGGTCCAGCTCGCGCATATAGCTCTAGCTCTCATCGGAGAAGGGGAAGTGTTTATGGAGGGTAAACGGGTACAAACCTCTGTGGCGCTTAAAAAATATAAACTAAAACCCGTCATTCTGAGTGGTAGAGATGGACTTGCACTTATAAACGGCACGTCGGCGATGACGGCTATTTCCGCAATCAATATCATCGAAGGGGAACAGCTGACTTCGTTATCGGTAACAGCCGCGGCACTTCTTCTGGAAATTACCGGAGCAAACATTGAGATTATTCACCCGTTTATTTCCCAGATGCGGCCGCATAGAGGGCAGTCCGAAGCCGCTAAAATGATAAATAATCTTCTCAAAGGGTCACGATTGATAAAAAATAAAAAACAGCATGTCTTGCCTGAGACCGGTAGTGAAGATACGTCTCCTCTCGGGAATGTTGTCCAGGAAATATATTCTCTACGGTGCGCGCCGCAAATTCTCGGTCCTGTCATGGACACACTTGCTTCTGCTAAAGAGATAGTGGAAACGGAAATGAATTCAGTGACCGATAATCCGGTTATTTCGTCAAAGTACGGGATCCTGCATTCTGGAAATTTTCATGGCGACTATGTGGCGCTTGAGATGGATAAGCTGAAAATCGCCATAACCAAGCTCTCGCTGCTGCTCGAAAGACAGATTAACTTTCTGTGCAATCCTCGGCTGAACGGCATCTTGCCGCCATTTGTTACTGCGGGTACGCCGGGACTGGATCTAGGTCTCCAGGGATTACAATTCGTGGCCACTTCTACCGCGGCTGAAAATCAAACGCTTTCGATGCCGATGAGCATCCATACGATCTCAACTAATAATGATAATCAGGATATCGTGAGTATGGGGACCAACGCCGCACTCATGACGAGTCGGGTTATTCTGAATACGTATCAAATACAAGCCATCTTATTTGTTGCGATAGTACAAGCTATCGATTTGCTTGCCATACAGGGAGTACTTGGGAAAGGGACAAGACATATGTACGATACGATGCGCGATCTATTTTCTTCGTTCAAAAAAGATTACCCACGTCTTTATAAGGACATCGCCAATTTTACTACCGCTCTAAAAAAGATTGCCCTATGAAGATATCAACAGTCACGGTTTGCGTATAATTCATACACCTCTATACTACGGAGTATATGAACCACAGCATCAGCACAACTCGTTCTCTTATTGTCGCGGTAGCTGCCGGAATGGCAGTACTTCTTGCATGGGCCTGGCAGAACGTGCATGCGGCGCTCCAAAAGGGAATCGCTGATGGCTCTAGCATGCGCGTCAGTATGAAGACTTCGTGCGCTGTTTCTGAGGAAACGCTCGGTTCTCCTCATTTCAGCGGGTGCAACTCAATTCTCTAATTCATTTTTTAAGTCTTTAAAAATCTCCGGTCTCGGAGATTTTTTTGTTTATCCCACCCAAGGAAATTTCTTCGATTTCCGCAACCATAAGAGCCACAGGAATGGCGCATATCCTACCAGTAAGATAAGAAACGGATATTCGGTAACGACACTGTAAAGAGTTACTCTACGTTCTGTCTGCGCAGGAATTTTTGCAAAAAGAATTCCAGACTGATTGTAGGGTAGCTCTGAGATGATATTTCCATAAGTATCGATGACAGCAGACGGACCGAATTTGTTGGCACGGATAACCATTCGGCCCGATTCGGTTGCGCGCAGTTGCGCATTTAGTAGATTAAATTCATTGGGAAATGAGTTCGTAAACATCGCTTCCGAACCGATTGCGAAGAGTACGTCTGCCGTCTTTCCATTTTCTTGTGCTGAGTCGGGCCGACTGACTTCAGAGCAGACGAGGCTTCCGATCATGACTTTGCCGACACCGAAGGGAGAAGTGCTTGTTCCGGCGGTACCGTCATAAGGAAGGCTGTAGATGCCGAATCGCTGTGCCCATTGCGGTGTGTAATCCATAAAAGGGAACAATTTTATTTTCCTATACGAACCCACGAGCGCGCCATTCCTCCAGTAGTTTATTTCATTCCAATACGTCCCGTCAGTAAAATGTGTATCCCATGTTACCAGTGTCGTCTCAGGCGGGACATGCGCGGCAAGCCATGCGCTAAAAACCGCAACATCCATCCCGATGACATCCTTGGTAAAGCGGCTGTTATCTAGAGTGTCTCCGAGGGCACCTATCCATGGCGAAAACGGATATATGATTATGTCCGGATGTTGTGCGGAGGCCTCTTTTACGCGTTTTTCAAGCAGTGGAAATTGAAATGATCCGTTTACTACCTTGCCGAAGGCTTCATTTTCCGTACGTGTCGTATCTTGAATAATTGCTATAGAAATAGATGACGTTGTCGCAGTAGTCGAAACATACTGGTAAGCAACTGATAGACCGACAATCGTGCTAAAGACGCCTAAAGGAATAAGGAAAGAACGGTTCCTATTTTTCTTTTGAAATAAGAATCGAAGGGCTTCAGCAAATGCAGCGTTTCCAAAGACCACCATAAAGGTGACGAGAAGTGTGCCGCCGATGCTCGCCATAAAACGCAGCGCCGGGATATGGGTCGCTGCGTAGGCGAGGGATCCGTAGTTAAAGCCGATAAACACCTTGCCGACAGCCCATTCAATTGCTGCGAAGATACCGAACAGAATCACTCGCTCAAGAGGCGTGAGACCCTCTTTCTCAGTCTTGAGCAAGCAGATTGCCAAGGCGGTCGCGATACTTATGAAAATTACGAAGGGGATGGCGGAAATCTTAACCAAACTTGAAAAAAGGTGGGCCTCTGGAATCCAGGTAAAACTAAAGAGAGTTATATACGATAAATAGCCTGAAAAAATCAATCCAAAAAAAAGAACTCCGGTAAAGATTCGATACATATCTTTTTCTCGATATATAAAAAGATAGAGCGGTACGAGTGCCGCCAGGATGATTGGCCAAAAATTGAAGGGCGGTAAGGTAAGAACTAGTGCGAGCGCCGACAAGATGGGGAGCGCATATGGGAAGCGCTCGTATGTTGCAAGAAGTTTAGACATACTCGGTGCAGTGATTTACCAAGCGTCTCGTTTTCGTCGTTATGAGTGAGAACTCCTGCACGAATGAGATCTGTATATCGCTAATAACTCCTTTTTCTATCGCATGCGCGAGGGTAACTCCCGGGGCAAGCATCCAGTGTCTGAGCATTTCATTCTTGACCATATCTGCGATGTTGCGGTGATGGCTCTCGACGCCCGTTTTATTTTTCAATTCGACGTCGATACGTATTTTTTTCGCATCAAACGTATCGTGATTGATGTGAATCTGGTAATCGTCTCCCGCGAGTCCGTGCAAGGACGCGAAGAAGTTCTCCAGATCTTCCGCGCGTATTTCAAATCCATGTATCCGGACCTTATCCACCTGCTCGCGCCCTGACCAGCGTAACGTTGCTCCCGGGAGGCCGCACGCGCAGGATTCGCGTGCCACCTCGAAGAAATCACCCGTCCGGTATCGGATAAGGGGAAAGGCTTTGTTCAGGGCGTAGGTAACGACCAGCTCTCCATCTATGAGCTCAAGGGCGATGAGTGCGTCGCATAGGAAATGAAATGAGGGTTCCTGCTGCTCCAACATGTGCGCACAAGGGTACAGGATGAACTGGCCGATCTCAGAAGAGGCGTAGAGGTTCGCGATGGTCGCGTTCGGATACTGTCGCGTGAGTAGTGCGCGTTTTGTTTGGGAAAGAGTCTCGGAAGAGAGCGCTAGAAGTCGTATCTTTTCGGGCGTATAATATTTTGCAATATATTCCCCAAGATTTCCCGCGATGGTTGGGGTCGCGTAAATCGCATCGGCACGTGTTTCTCGCGCGAGAACAGCACTATTGGGAAGATTCTGATAGTCAGCAAACACGGGCGTCACTTTTCTTTCTGCTTGTCGGCATTGTTGGATAAAACTAGCGGAAAAATTCTTGTTGAGCGGAGGATAGGTAATTAGCGCGCGGGTTATCGAGGTTCCAAGTGATGGTTCAAAAAAGTAGCGAGCGACGGAAGAGAAGTATGAGACGAGGGGCTTCCCGCTCGTTGTGCCAGAAGTAAAGCCAATAAAGGCGACATCTTCCTGCGGCACATAGAGGCGTGCGGCAGGGGGTGTGTCTACTAATTCTGTACGAGAAAGGAAAGGGAGGTCGGTAATGGTCAACGAGTCTGGTGTTGATGGAAAAGAAAATTTCTTCCTATAAAAATCGGCGTAGGGGCTGGTTTGGATTCTTTCTATTTCCTTTCGCAATGCTTCTTTATTCTCCCATAAAATCATGTTTTGAGTATATCAAAAAATGCTGGCAGTACGCATGGTAGGCTATACGTACTATGGTTCCGGCTCATCTTACTGAGGTCTCAGCGGTATTCCTTATGATTGTTTGGACTGTCGTCTGGTGCTCTTTCGGTATTGTGGGTCGGCATGCGAAACGAAGATTCACAACGAACGCTCTTCTTGTGCGTTACAGCGGTGGAGCTATCGTCTCAATAACTTTTTTCTATTGGTTAGCGTTTAGTGATATGGGAAATCCTGCCGGATTTCTTGGAGGATATAGTTCGCTCACCGACTTTCTGTCCGACAGTACAATGCGTTTTGGGGGAATATTTCTGGTACTCCTCGGTGCGGCGGGTATGATGTTTTCACGCTGGGAATTGAGAGAGCTTACTCTCGCGGAAGTCCTCTTTGCCAAGTGTGAATTGTCGGTACATACGGGCGTCTATCGCTATTTCAATCACCCGATGTACCTCGGTCTCTTTCTTATGCTCTTCGGATCATTTATCTTATATCCGAATCTTTTCGCTCTGCTATTCATTGTGCCCGTCTGGTTCTTTGTGGAAAAGAAAAAGGGAATCGAAGAATCTAGCTACCCAACCTAGGGCGCAACAGCATCATTCTTCTGTTTTATGATCGTGAGAAGTTTGTTCATTTCAGTCTGCACGACAGAGCCGTCTTTGCCGAGGGAAGCTACCTGTTGAGAAAGTCTGTCGAGAAGGCTTTGCGTAGGAATTGAGCCGGAAAGGGTCTCGTTCATGACTGAAAAATAGTCGATGAATGTCTGTACGAACACATCCCCCGAAGCGAGAAGGGCGTTCGTCCGTGTTTGGATATCAGTATCGCTAACGGTCGTATCAGTAACTTTTTTCATAGCGATAATATCTTCACGCGTGGTCATAAGAATGTCCATATCTTTTTTAATCTCACTCTTTGCTTGGACGACGAGGTCGAAAAGACCGACAAAATCTTTGGAGACACTCTTTTGCTTGATGGCGTCCATGAGGGGGATCAGTATCGTTGTATTGTTTGTCCCCACCTGTCTCAATTCATCGACGATTTTATTGATGAGTAGATAATACTCTTCTCCCACCAGTTTTTTTGGGAGGAGAATGTTTGATTTCAGATTTATATCGGGCACTTTCTGAGCATTCGGATCTGGATATGAAAGAGTGCTCAATGGAATTGTTACGGGAGCACTGAAAAATACAGAGTCTCGGAACAGATACGCAACGATGCCCGCTCCGATGAGAGCTCCCACTAATACGCCTATGATGGGAATAAGTATCGTCTT
Organism: Candidatus Kaiserbacteria bacterium; assembly: GCA_026396715.1. GTDB lineage: Bacteria > Patescibacteriota > Minisyncoccia > Phycocordibacterales > Phycocordibacteraceae > C7867-001. The sequence continues at coordinate 9,864 of JAPLWH010000019.1, read as the reverse complement.
TCTTTTTGAACCGTCGTTGTTCACAGGATTTTCAAAATCAGATGTAGGATTCATATTGTGCATAATACCACTTCACATTACGGACAGTGTTACAATAAAACGTACTTGTGGATACCATGTCTTCTTTGCGAAGGAACATTTCCGTTGCTTCTGATGAAGTAAGTGCTCTCGAGCGTGTGCGACATACGTCGGGGTATCTGCGTTTCGTATACGGTGCGTATCTCATACTCGGCATCCTGTTCTTCGGTATTGGCATATACACCGCTCTCGGTATCGTCATGCGTTCCCTCAATGGCGGTGCCATTCTGTCATTCGAGACGTTGCTTCTGTTCTGCTATGCACTGCTTAATGGCATTCTGGGATACGGCTTTATCTTTTTCAGAAGATGGCTCCTGGTAGTATTTTCAAGTGTCTTGTTCCTCAAAACGTTCCGCGCTTTATTCTTTTCATCGCATGAGGCGGTAGTGTCTTGGAGTATTTTCATTGTAGCGAGCATTTTGTTTTTCATTTTTTTGACGAAGGAATATCTTTCTGGTCGGTATTTGGTATTAGGGGTTATTATCTCCTTTGCAACACCGTTGTTAGTCTCATTTCTTTTGATTACTCTTGGTATGATAAACTGAAACGTATGCGCAAAAGAACACAATATCTAAATCTGAATTTCTCAAAAACGGTAAGTATTTTTCTCATTGTTCCAATAGTGTTTTTTTCCTCCTTTTCTTTTCCGCGGCCTGCACATGCGGACTTTTTCTTCTTTTCCTATATTCTGGGAGGCATTCTTATTGCTAATGCCGTTTATTGTCCACTCGATGTTTTTTGGGGATGCGGCTCTTCCAGTGGGGGTCCAACCGCGCCTACAGTAACGGTCGCAGCGCCAGCTCAACCAACCGCCACTCTTTCTGCGAGCCCATCCACTATAGATAGCGGTCAATCGTCGACACTTACCTGGAGTTCTGAGAATACGACCTCTTGTACGGCGGTGGGTGGGTTTTCGACGGGAGGTGCCACTTCCGGTAGCGTTTCAGTCGGACCACTTACCACCACCCAGAACTATCAAATCAGTTGCGCGACTGCGGGCGGTTCCATCAATTCGAATACCGCGACCGTGACGGTGCGCGTTCCAACAGTTACAATCAGCGCCGCACCGGATCGCGTGGTAAGTGGCGGCGTATCGACCGTATCGTGGAGCGCAACCAACGTGAACGCCTGCACCATCACGAGAAATGGCGTGGCCTGGCAGAGCCTTACCTCTGATACGTCTCGTACGCTCTCCAGTTCCGCCCCAGATACCGTCACTGCCCAGACGACATATGTCATTTCCTGTACGAACAATGCCAGTTCGAGCGCAATTGCGGCAACCGCGACACAGATTGTAAATGTTACGTCGTCGTTCAGCGAATTCTAAACAGTCTCATATTTCTGAGCCGGATGAATTGTGCCCAGCGTAGTGGTGTGGTATCATCCGCGAGATGAAAAACAATATCCATCCGGCGAGCTATCGCCAGGTAATCTTCGAAGATATCGCCTCGGGCGCGCGTTTTCTTATTGGCTCTACGGTCCATACGACCGAAACTGCAAAGTGGGAAGACGGCAAGGAATATCCGAAGCTGATCGTGGAAATCTCCTCGAAATCCCACCCGTTCTACACCGGCGAGGATCGTACGCTTGATAAGGCGGGTCGCGTGGAGCGCTTTAAGCAGCGCGCCGCAAAGAAGAAGTAGTGGCTTCGCGATACGAGCGACTTTTCGGTACGCCGTATTTTTCTGCTGAAAAATCGGCTCGCTCTCGCGCCGTCGCGCTCCGAGAGCCCGAAAAATCGCTCGTATCGCTTCGCTTGATGGTAAAGTAATGATATGGAGTATTCGTCTGAATTTAAGAAGAACTTCGCAACCGCGTATCTTGCGGAGGAATACGAGCGCCTTGAGAAAGGCGCGGCGGAAGCTGTGGGCGCGGCTGGCGCTGATGAGGGGCTGAAAGCGATGGCAGACGAAGAAGTTGCCCGCATCCGTTCTCGTCAGACGGATATACTTGCCGAGATCGAGCAGATTTTCGCGAAAGAGAAGGAAGAGGTCGCGCGGCCGATCTCGGTCGTGATGGAACTGCGCGCGGGCACGGGCGGCGACGAGGCCGCTATCTTCGCGCGCGACCTAAAAGAGATGTACCAGAAGTATGCCGAGCATCGCGGATGGAAGACGCGCATCATCGACGACCTCACGCTTGAGATTATTGGTGCCGATGCGTATGACGCGCTTCGGTATGAGACCGGCGTGCATCGGGTGCAGCGCGTCCCGCTCACCGAGAAGTCGGGCCGTATCCATACCTCCACCGCCTCGATTGCGGTGCTGCCGATTCGCAATAAATCGAAGATAGAGATCAATCCGGTCGACATTCGCATGGAGTTCTCTCGCAGCGGCGGGGCAGGCGGGCAGAACGTGAACAAGGTCGAGTCCGCCGTGCGGCTCGTGCACATTCCGACCGGCATTGACGTGCGTTCTTCCTCGGAGCGCAGCCAGCTCGCGAACCGTGAGAAAGCGATGCAGATTCTTGTCGCGAAACTCGATGTGCTCCATGAAGAGGAGGAGGCGAAAAAGCATGCTGCCGAGCGCAAGTCGCAGATAGGCACAGGCGACCGCTCGGAGAAGATCCGTACCTATAATTTTCTCCAGGATCGCGTGACCGACCACCGGCTGAAAGAGTCCTGGCACAACCTACCTAAAATCCTCGCAGGCGATATTGGCGACATTGTAGACGCATTACATACGGCGACCCTTCAGGGAGGCGTTGGCGAGGCTACCGACGAGGAGTAAAACAGTCCGTCACGCCATCCACGCCGCAAGCGGACGTGGCATTGGCGGACGGACACCAGGGTGTTTTTCTGGACAAAGATGCGGCCTCCGCCGCACATATTTTTAATTCGGCCATGCATCCCCCGCCGCTAAGCGGACGGGGATGCATGGCCGAGACCAGTAATGCCGCAGGCGCTTGCGCGCTAGCCGTAATTCGAGTAGAGTGTTCCCACATGACAACCGGCAGCACCGCGACGGAATTTAAGCGCCTCTTCGACACGGGGGCGCATTTTGCGCAGGTAAAGAGCCGCCGCCACCCTTCGATGAAGCCGTTCTTGGTAGGTATCAAAGGACGCCAGGAGATTATCGACCTCGTAAAGACAGCCGAGCAGCTTGAGGCGGCGAAGGCCGTAATGGCGACGCTTGCAAAGGAGGGCAAGACGGTCCTTTTCGTCGGTGGGAAAGTCGAGATCGCATCGCTTGTAAAGAAGGCGGCGCAGGAGATTAATGCGCCTTTCGTCGCAGCGCGTTGGCTTGGCGGCACCATCTCCAACTGGAACGAGATCAAGAAGCGCATCGACCGCCTCGCAGAGCTCATCGAGAAGGGTGCGGCAGGCACGCTCGCAAAGCAGCACACCAAGCTCGAGCTCGTCTACATTGACCGCGAGAAGAAGCGTCTCGTCGAGCGTCTCGATGGCATCACAACGCTCCTTAAGCGACCGGACGCACTTCTTGTCGTCGATACGAAGCACGAGAAGCATGCGGTCAAGGAGGCGAATGACGCGGGCATCCCTATCATCGCCATCATGAGTTCGGACTGTAATCTCAAGGAGGCGACCTATCCAATTGTCGCGAATGATACGTCTCGCAAGACGGTCGAGCTCATCCTCTCCGAGCTTGTTGAGGCGTTCGCGAAAGGCCAGGCCGCGTAGTTTTACAAGCCACGTACTTCCAGAGTTCGCTCGGTAGTACGTGATGGCGTGTTATTATCTTTCAATACCTATGGAAATTACGACTGAAAGCATCAAAGAATTACGCGAGGCGACGGGCGTATCCGTCATGCAGTGCAAGAAGGCGCTTGAAGAAGCGGGTGGCGATCTCGCGAAAGCGACTGTCATCCTCAAGAAGCACTCTGCGGCATCTGCAGAAAAGAAAGCGGATCGTTCTCTTTCTGCTGGCGCGATAGGAAGCTATACGCACGATGGGAACATTGGCGCGATGGTGCTCCTCTCTTGTGAGACCGATTTCGTTGCAAAGAACCCGGAGTTTGCGGCGCTCGCTCGCGAGCTCGCGATGCATGCCGCCGCGACAAATCCAGCTTACCTCTCGACCGACGAGATTCCTGTGGAAGCAAAGCAGGCCGCGACCGCCGTTTTCGAGAAAGAGGTTGCTGATAAGCCGGTCGAGATGCAGGCGAAGATTCTTGAAGGGAAGTTGGCGAGCTACTTCCGCGACCAAGTATTCCTCGAACAGCCGTTCATTAAGGATGAGAGTAAGACGGTGCGCGGCCTCTTGAACGAAGCGACGCAGAAGTTTGGCGAGCGCATCGAGATAGGCCGTTTCGCGCGCCTCTCTTCGCGCTAAACATGGGGCACCTGATCTTCATCCTTACGACGATTGTACTTGCTGCGGGGTTCGTAGCGCTCTCTGGGTATGAAGGTCGTCGCGGCCTGCGTTTCTTCGCGCCGCAGCGCGCGCGTCTCGATAAGAATGTCGCGCGCATCGAGTTCATCCTGGCGCACGTCGATTTCGCCGCGTTCCTCCTCGATGAGACGCGTCGCATCGCGGCGCGCGTCGGGCACGATGTTGCGCACGTCTCGCTCCTCTTGGTGCGCGCCGCCGAGCGTCTCCTCACGCGCGCTGTCCGCTACCTGCGCACGCTGCACGTGGCCGATATCGCCCCGCGCGAGAGCGCGCGGGGGTACGTGAAGACACTCGCCGATTTCAAAGATCGCCTTAAGGCGACACATCCGAAGATTCCTGATATACACTAGAGGTAAAGACGTGTGCCGCCTTAGCTCAATCGGTAGAGCAGCTCACTTGTAATGAGCAGGCACCCAGTTCGAATCTGGGAGGCGGCTCCAAAATCGTTTACAAAAGAATTATCCACAATGTATTCTTAATCTTTGCCAAGAGATGGTATCATTTCCGTAATGGATCATCGCAATTGTCATTTCTGCGGAACATTACTCAGTAAAAGACACCAACAAAAATTTTGTTCAAATCAATGCCAGGGAGATTTTCGTTACAAGTCATTCATGGATGAATGGTTATCAGGAAAACGAAAGGTGGTTACAAAGAATATTTCTGGCCATATAAAAAGATTTCTCTTAGAAAAGCATGATGAGAAATGTTCCGTGTGCGGATGGAATGAAAAACATTCTTCCACCGGACGGGTTCCCTTGGAGGTAGATCATCTGGACGGTAATGCGGATAATAATGCTGTAGAAAATGTAAGACTCCTCTGTCCAAACTGTCATGCCCTTACCCCTTCCTTTCGTAACCTGAACAAAGGTAATGGGAGGGCTTGGAGGAAAGAGTACCTTAAGAAGAAGGTCTAATCTCCGTCTCAGATGAGGCCTTTAAAGTTTCGGCGTGGTCGTCGCGAGGGCGCCTTTGGGGAATTGTTTTTCGAGGTCGGTTAACGACGTGAAGCCGTAGGACGGTTTTCCATTGATGACGAAAGCGGGGAGCGTGTTCTTCACTTTGGTAACGGCGATGAGGGTCTTCAGGGCGCCGAGGTCGAGATTGTAATCAAAAGAATAGACGCGCAGTTTCGGATACGTGTCGCGCAGGTAGGAGAGCGCATAGCCCGCCCGGTCGCAGTCGGCGCAGTCGCCGGCATTGCTATAGAAATAGAGGACCATGACCGGCGGCTTCGTGCCGCAGGCGGTGGCGAGCTGCTTGGTAATGAGGTAGTCGCGGATCTCGAGCAGGGAATACTGATCTTTCAGCCGCAGCACTTGCGCATTGTCGCTGCCGAGCTGGCTCTCGGCGTAGGCGAGGCGGGTTCCCATGTCTGCGAGCTCGCTGATGAGCGTTGTCGATGAAGCGATGCTGTCGCAGGGTGCCGCAGTCAGGAGCGAGAACTGCGTATCGAGCGAGAGAATATCGATTGAAAGTTTGTCTCCGATTGCGGAGAGTTCGGCGACGCGCGCGCGATTCAGATAGTTGATCGTGTATACGACCGTACCCGTAAGTACGATCGTGATGCCGAGAGCTATGAGCGCATTTCGTGCGGTGAGTGACATACATTAGTAGCGCCAGCCGCGGCGCTTGCCGCGAACGACATCGCTCGTTGCGCTGATGAGCCAGATCGGCGCAATGAAAGCGTAGAGAAGTGCGTAGGAAGCGATGCCGAAGGTCAGGTTTCCTGGTGTCCGTGAGATGCGTTTACCGATGGCAATCAGAGTAAATGAGGCAAGCAGGGTCGCAGCGCCGAGGAATAAATAGGCGCTCGTAGGGAAGTAGAACCAGTCAAATGAACCGTGAGGCGTCATGGCGTAGGAGAGCGGGATACCTGCGCGGATATTGATCGCGGCTGAGGCGTGGCGCGTGAGCTTGAAGAGTACGAGCGAGAAGAGGAGGATGCTGCTGCCGATGGAGAGGACGGCGCTTGGTAGTACGAGCATGCCGAGTGCGCCGTGACGCTGGCTACCGATGAGGCCGCGGTATTCGCCAAAAATGTTGCGCAAGAAGCCGGAGGTCCAGCGTGTGCGCTGCTTGATGAGTTTAAAGAGCGTCTCGGGCGTTTTGGTATATACACGCGCGCGCGGCGCATTATCAATCTTGTGGCCTGCCTGTTGGATGCGGAGCGCCATCTCCATATCTTCAGTCTGGTGTCCGTAGCGGAAGCCGCCGAGCTCGTTTACGACGGAGCGCCGATAGAAGGAGAAGGGTCCTGGCGTGACGTAAATGCCGTTGACCGAAGAGAATGAATGGCGAAGCGAGATACCGAAGGTGTACTCGGCGTTCTGCATGTGCTGCAGCATGTTTTTCGGACGGTGCACCGACATGGCGGCGGTTGTCGCTGCGACCTGCTCATCGATGAAGCACGTTACGATTTCGCGAAGTGCGTCCGGCTCGACAAATGAGTCGGCGTCGAGGCAGCCGATGAGTTCCGCTTCGGTCGAGGCGATGCCGGCGTTGAGCGCCGTGTGCTTTCCGCCGTTCTCTTTGAGAATGACGCGCACCTGCGGATGCTGCGCGAAGCTCTGCATGATGGTTGGGGTCGCATCAGTCGAGCCGTCATCGACGAGGATGATTTCGAGCTTCTCTTTCGGATAGTCGAGCGCGAGGAGCGATTCGCAGGTTGCCGCGAGCGTCGTCATTTCGTTCCAGCAGGGCACGATGATAGCGACGGTCGGGAGGACGGTCGCCGGTCCGCGCGCACGCGCGTCGCGCGCGGGTTTCGAGAGGATCGTTACAAGGATGAACGACTCGACGAATATCGCGATGAATAGGAAAGGATATGCGAACATCTCAGGACTCATATATGGCGTGATTCTAGCATAATCTGATATATTTGGAGGCATGACTCAACAGGGCCGTCTCCACCCCATTTCCATCACGATTCGCGAGATAGCGGACATTTTCGGTCGCATGGGATTCGGTATTGCGTACGGCCCGGAGCTGGAGGACGATTTTCATAACTTTACCGGGCTCAATATCCCGCCCAATCACCCTGCGCGCGGTATGCAGGACACCTTTTGGGTCAAGGACGAGAAAGACGCGGTCTTGCGCACGCATACGACGTCCGTATCCGTGCGCGAGCTCGAGAAACTCGCGAAGAGTGGCGGGAGCGAACTGCGCTGCATCATGCCGGGGAAAGTCTTCCGCAATGAAGCGACTGACTCGACGCACGAAGCGCAGTTCTACCAGATTGACGGCTTCGCGGTCGGACCTCTGGGCTCGGTAACGCTTGCGCACTTGAAGGGCACACTTACGAGTTTTTATCGCGAATATCTCGGTAAGGATGCGAAGATTCGTTTCCGTCCGAGCTTCTTCGGCTTCACGGAACCCTCGGTCGAAGTGGATGTGTGGTTCGAGGCGCCGGGAAAAGAAGGGCGCTGGCTCGAGATGAGTGGTGGCGGCATGTTCCATCCGAACGTGATTCGTGCAGCTGGCCTTGATCCAGAAAAGATTGGCGGTTTCGCTTTTGGCGGCGGGCTTGAGCGGCTTCTGATGGTAAAGCATGGCATCCCAGATGTGCGCCTATTCCACTCGGGCGACATACGCTTCGTGCATGGATTTGATGAGAAATCGATATGAATACCGTTAGAGATAACAAAGGTTTTGCATATGTGTACGTCCTTCAAAGCAAGAAAGCCGGTAGATGGTATACCGGCTGTACCCGTGATCTACGGCAGCGCTTTGACCAACATCGCGCTGGCAAAACAACATCTACAAAAGGTCGCGGGCCGCTTGCCCTTATATATTACGAAGCGTCGATTTCTGATGAAGACGCTTTCAATCGCGAGCGGTATCTTAAAACAGGTATGGGCAAGCGATATCTTAAAAACCGCCTTAAGCGCTTCCTATCTCTAACGGTATGAAAATCTCTCGCACTGATCTGCAAAAGTATTTTGAAACAGCGCTGCCGAGTACGGCAGCGATTGCGGACGCCTTTACTTTTCACTGCTTCGAGATCGAAGAAGTTGACGGTGATACGCTTGATATAAAAGTGCTCACGAATCGTGCCGCTGATTGTAATTCGGAAGCGGGTATCGCAGCGGAGCTTTCGGCGATTCTTGATATGCCGCTGAAGAGTAATCCCGTCAGCAGTTTTTCAGACAAGGTCGTAGAAGTATCGCTTTCGCGCATCAATGCGATTCTCGGCGCGGATTTTTTAGAAGCAGACGTCGAGGACGTATTTCGGAGGCTTCGCTTTCATACTGAAAAGCGTGGCGACGGGTATCGCGTTGCGGCACCTCTGCCGCGCACCGACATCGAGATCCCCGAGGACGTGGCTGAAGAGGTCGGGCGCATTCTCGGGTACGACCGAATTCCGGAGATCGAACTCCCGCCTATTTCCGGTACGCCCGACCAGGCGCGCTTTCGTGGCATTGAAAAGATGAAAGACCAGCTCGTCGAGCAAGGATTCATCGAGGTCTCGACACAGTCCTTTGCAAAGCAGGGCGACATCTTCCTCGCTAATCCGCTCGACAAGACGAAACCTGCGCTACGCACTTCGCTCGAAGAAAATCTGCAGAGCGCGCTCGAACGCGCGAAACAATACGCACCGCTCGTGCTCCCGCCGAAGGTGTCGGTAAAGCTTTTTGAAGTTGGTACGGTGTTTCCGAAAGAAGGAGAGTATCTCGAGTTACGCATGACCGAGCGGGTCAAAGAGTGGGGCGACGCAGCAGGTATTTCAGATAATCTTTCCGTGGCGAAGCTCGAAGAGTATGGGAAGGATTACATACCAAAGCGGTACACGCTCGGCGCCTACAAACCGTTTTCTGTGTACCCGTTTATCACGCGCGACATTGCACTCTGGGTTCCGAGTGGAACGGAAGTGTCGACCATCGAGAGCGTCATTCGGGAGAATGCAGGCGAGCTTCTCGCGCGTCTCGACCAGTTTGATCAGTTTGAAAAAGAGGGAAGAGTCTCATATGCGTTCCGTCTCGTCTTCCAGTCCCGCGAGCGTACCTTGACCGACGACGAAGTGAATGACATTATGGAAAAGATATCCGCCGCGCTTCGTGCCGCGCTCTTCGAAGTCCGTTGACAATTTATATAAATCGTGTATGCTGGCGTCAGTTCCTTGAATATCCCACGAAGCTGAATCTTCAGGAAACGATTCTCAACCATTCTCTAAATCATTGGGACAAAACATTCACATCAAACAGGAGGTCTTCATGGTAAAGGAAGTGCAACAGATTTTCCGTCTCAAAGTCGATTACAGAAAGTCGTTCGAACGAATGATCGCTTCCGCTCATTTGTACTAAGTCAACGCGTTGTTGACACTTTTGATGAATAACTCGACTCGTGCAAGCGGGGTGCTTTCAATGCTCTGATGCACGCGGATTTGGTTGTACCAATCCACGTACGCATACAGATAGCGTCTGCGGTGAGCTCT
>JAPLWH010000022.1 GCA_026396715.1 Candidatus Kaiserbacteria bacterium | reverse complement strand
GCTAGCGCGACTCGCTCATCGCGGTTAATGTGATGGTGCATACCCGTATGGTGGTTAGGTTGTTCAACACTCCTAGCGTACCTGCGGGTATGCGCTTTTCAATGCGTCAGGGTTTGTTGCGTTTCAGAGAGGAATTCAAGGCCTGAAGTTGATTATTTCTCCATGTTCCGTATGATGCGGCAGGACAACAAGTTCACTACAGAAAGGAGCCCTCATGAAGGATTTCTACAAACCGCTTAAGAAACGGATTCCGGACACGCAGTACCAGGACAGGCTCAAATACATCCTCGTCAACGGGGAGTTGGCGAGAGTTACACCTCAAGGGATTGGGGCGCGAACATGCTTTGGAACTCTCGCACCAATGATCTTCGACCTCTCAAATGGCGTACCGTTCATCACTGAACGAAATATCGGCTTTTGGAGGAAAGCTGTCGCCGAAATCATTGCCTTCGTGAATGGAGCACGCACTATCGATCAAATCGAATCCTACGGCTGCGATTTTTGGAAAGATTACCGCGGGAAAGGTGCTGAGCTTGGTCTTGATCCTGATGACATGGGACCTGGTTCCTACGGCGCAGCGTTCCATGATTTTGAAAAACCGGAAGGAGGCACGCTGAACCAGTTCGAACAGGTAGTCGAACAGATTAAAAAATATCCAGAACTTCGATCACACCTTGTAACGCCATGGAAACCGTATTACACGGCCCGCGGCCCGAACCGAAAAGTCATCGTCGCACCCTGTCATGGATGGCTTCATTTTCGAGTTCTGAATGGACGATTGCACATGCGGATGGACCAACGTTCGGCAGATATGCCAGTAGGCGTACCGTCAAACATGGTCGAGTATTCGGCCCTACTCCTCATGATGTGTCAGGTAACTGGCTATCTTCCCGGCAATTACGTTCATAGCTTCTCGGATGCGCACATCTATGAAGATCAGGCTGAGAAGGTGTGTCAGCTTGTAAAACGAAACGCACGCCCTTTCCCTGTTCTGCATCTTGACCCAGGTGTGAAGAATCTGTTCGACTTCCGAGCTGAACACTTCATTCTTGAGGAATACGATCCTCATCCCTTCATGAAGATTCCCTATCGACCCTGACCGTTCTTTCTTCAAGAGCCGTCCCGCTTAAAAACGGGACGGCTCTTGATTTTATGGACGAACGTGCTATATATCGTGCATGCCTCTACCTCTGAAAAAACGCAAGGTCGACACTGAAAATGCAGCCATAGCGAAACGCGGCAACTATACGCAAACTCTCGACGCAATCGTCGAGGGAGGTTTCTGTCCGTTCTGTGAGGAACATCTTTCTAAACATCATCGTCGGCCTATTCTCTACAAAAGCCGATACTGGCTCGTTACAGAAAATGCGTGGCCCTACAAAGGCAGTCGATTCCATTTTTTGTTCATCGCTCGACCGCATATTGAGGCGATGGAAGATATGTCGTCCGCGATGTGGACGGACCTCCAGAAGCTGTATCGAAAATTAGTGAAAGAAAACAGCATTAGAGGCGGGACGCTCATGATTCGCTCCGGCGATACGAAAGCTACCGGCGCCTCAGTAAATCATCTGCACGCACACCTCATTGTTGGAGTCCCAAGAACAAAAAATACCAAGTCCATTGAAGCGCTCGTTGGCTTCAAGAAATAAGTAGGATTTGTTCGATAGTAGAAGAAACCCCTCGACCCAGTTGGGTCGAGGGGTTTTAAGAAAACGCTCACATCTCGACACGGATGATTTCCACCCCTTTCGCCTGAAGTACTTCTGCCCCAGCGATGACGGCATACCCATCAACATAGAACAGTCGTTTGATACCCGAGAAGGCACACGCATGAGCACAAGGCGGACACGGAAAGGTTGTCACATAAAGGTCGCCCCCTTCCATACTGAGACCACGATGGGCCGCTTCGGTAATAACCCCTATCTCGGCATGGAGTGCGAGAGAAGCGTCGATGCGTACACCTGGATCGAAGTTGCTTCGCGGATCACCATAACAGTAGGCACTTTGTTCACTCGGTACATGTCGATTGAAAGCAGATATTAGAACCTTCCCGTCTTTCACAAGTAAGGCACCTATCTGTCTCCACCAATCAGGACTTCGTGCTGCTTTGAGAAATGCGTCCCTCATGAGTTTCCGATCAAGCGTATCAATCGATATTATTTCCTCCCCTTCTGGGCGACGATTCATTTGTGTAGCGCCCCAGTCCCAACGAAGTCGCCAGTCAGCGGCGAACTCGACCTGCGCGTCGGGGAGGTATTTTTTCGCAAGAGCATGCGACACGTCCTCGTCCGGCATGACAATGCGCGCATGTCGCATGGCGACTAGCATCATAGGAGTGAGGATACGGACTTCCCGAAATATACCGAGAGACTGAATCATTTCCATTGCTTCAGTCGGCGTAACTCCCGGCAAGTGTCTCGTGAGCGGCTTGAATTCCCGAATGAATTCTTCACCGAGCACGTAGAGAGTGCTGTCCGAGAACGTTCTAAAGAGCTTAAGATATCCCGCATGAGGCACCGGCACATACGCGATGAGCACCTTATCAACTTTTGTCGATTTCATCACGCACCTCCTGCAAAGCGGCTGTGAGCCTCTTTTCAACATTCAGAAGAACTTTAGCAGCACCATCCATACTGAGTTGTCGGATGCGTGCGGTCGTGCTCGTCTCCGCCTGCGGCGGAAGATTTACAACAAATGCGCATCGCTCTTGTATCTTTTCGAGGCTCGGCAGATCAGTCGTCGATGTCGAGACGATACGTACATCATGTTCAACGATCTTGAACAGCTGATCTTCTTCGGATTGCAACGTAAGAATATCAACTGGTCGTATATGCCCGAGTACTTTGACACGTTCTGCCTGCGGGACGATGGGCCGGTTCGGGCCTTTCCGTTTTTTTGTAATGTCATCCGTATCTACCCCAACAACCATGATGATATGGTCGGCCGCGGGATATAGTTTCGCAACTTCATCTTTCCCAAGTTGGATGTAATCGCCATGGCCGACATGGAGCAGATCCCACGTTCCGGTCGTGAAGCCGATAATGCATCCCATTGAACGCAACACTTCGATTAGGGTAACAAGATCCTTATGATCCTGAACATACCGGTCATTAAATGATGCTGTGCCCTTGAGAATCCGCAGAGCACGATGCCGCACTTCGTCCAGTTTGGCTGGCTTATACGACATTCCTATTTCCACAGTTCTACCTCCTTAGTTTGTGTGATTTTCCGTTTGAATGAGCCGTCGATCTGCCGGCAGAGTACGCAGAAAAACAGTCCCGCGCAAGGTTGACGCGCGACGATTTGTGGGAGAATATGCAAAAGGAGGAAACATCACATTGAAGGAGGTTCCTATGCGGCCGATTGATCTTTCGCTCATAGTCGCAATGACGTCAAAGCGCATTATTGGAAACAAGGGGGAGCTACCGTGGGGACATCTGCCGAGCGACTTAGCTCATTTCAAAAAAATAACCACGGAGGCCGGTATTGTCATCATGGGGCGCATTACCTATGCTGCGATTCTTGCTCGAAATGGCAAGCCGCTTCCGGGACGGAAACATATTGTGTTAACGATGCTGCGTATTCCCCCTGAGCACGAGTCAGTCAAATTCGTGGGATCTCTCGAAGAGGCGCGTAAGGAAGTCGCTGATTACGGAGGCCGCGCTTGTGTCATCGGTGGAGAAGAGATTTACAAACTTTTTCTGCCAACCCAGGATTTGACAAAAGCATATGTTACTACCGTGAATGCGCCAGATCTGGTCGGTGACGCGTACTTCCCAGAGATGACATCTGGACCAAACGCAGAATGGAGATGTACAGAAAGAGCTCGTATGTGCAGAGTACATCCGAATGATGAATATGAAACATCACTGAGTGTGTATGAACGCTTCGGCATTGTCTGAAGCAAAAAAAAACGGCGCTTCCCTGGAAGCGCCGTTTCTTTATGTATGACCGACGAACTTATTTTACTTCAATCCCCATCGAGCGCGCCGTACCTGCAATCGTGCGGGCGGCCGCTTCCGGAGAAACCGCATTCATGTCAGCGATCTTCTCCTCAACGATCTTTGCGATCTGCGCCATCGTGATGGTGCCCACCTTCTCTTCCCCTGGCTTATGCGCCGCCTTATCGAGGCCGACCGCCTTCAAGATGAGGCGAGACGCCGGCGGATTCTTCAGGATGAAGGTAAAGGTACGGTCATCGAAGACCGAGAGCTCGACTGGGATGATCGTGCCGCGCTTGTCCTTCGTCGCCTCATTGAACTGAGACACGAACTGACCGATGTTCACGCCGGCAGGGCCGAGCGCAGTACCGACTGGAGGGGCCGGGGTTGCCGCGCCGCCTGGGATCTGGAGCTTTATTTTCTTAACTATCTTAGCCATATGAAGATGAAACTATATTAATAAGCGCTTTAGGTCAAATACAGGCGGCAATTACAGCTTGCGTATTTGCAAGAAGTCGAGCTCGACTGGCGTCTCGCGACCGAACATCGAAACCATGACTTTTACCTTCCCGCGGTCCTCGTCAATCTCGCCCACCTTGCCTTCCAAGTCCTTGAACGGACCGTCAGCAATCACGATTGGGTCGTCCTTCACGAGATCGATACGGTGCTTCGGTGCTTCGGCCGTCATGCGCTTCATGAGTGTGGCGACCTCTGACTCTTCCATCGGGACCGGCGTATTGCCCGCGCCGACGAAGCCGGTAACGCGCGGCGTGTTTCGCACCACGAACCATGAATCGTCGTCGACGATCATGCGCACGAGGATGT
>JAPLWH010000023.1 GCA_026396715.1 Candidatus Kaiserbacteria bacterium | reverse complement strand
ACTCTTGCGACGATTGAATACTATAAAGGGAGGACGGCCTCCTGTAGCAATCCGCTGAACATTTTCAGCTGCAGCATCGTTCCGACGATCATGTACAACCCGAAAGAAGTCGTGGATGGTGACGGGACGGTGGTGGCGTCGAGCGCGTTGTGGAGTACCGCTTCGACAACTAAGAAGTATTGGGTAAATCTAAGTGAATATGATTCAGCAGTTCGTTTAGAAAGAAAACACGCTGATATCCTTGAAGTCCCTTCACTCCGCACCCTCATACAAAACATCCTTACCAATTCCACTTCAACAGCTCCACTGTCATTTATTACCACTACTCAACCTCCCACTGACGTGGCAGCCGACAAACGCATCCGCTTCGTTCTCCACTCACCCCTCAATCTCTCTGCTACCGATAATCTCGGCAACACTATAAGCTTTGCGACCTCCACCATTCCCGGCAGCCGCTTCAAGCGTTACGGCGAAGTCCAGGTGCTTACGGTGCCCAAGAATGCTCCTCTCACGCTCAATCTCGACGGCTACGCCACCGGCTCCTTCACGCTCGATATGCAAGAGATAGACGGGAGCAATGCCGTTACTGCTTCAAGCACTTTCTCCGCCATCCCATCGGCAACGAGCACCAAAGCATCCGTATCATTCACTGACGGCACTCTCCAAAACGCTTCGCCGCTTCTTCTCGACTATGATGGAAACGGAGCCACCGACTTCTCGCTTCAGTCGAGGGTCGGCAAGGAAGTCGTGTTTGATGTGACTCCTCCCGAAGCAGTCCTGACTTTCGATCCGCTATCGCAAACGCTCAAGGTTAGCGGAATCGACAATCTCTCCAGCACTACGGTCAGGATCACCGCCACGAGCACCACTATCGCCGACGAGTCGGGCAACACCTTGCAAATCGTCTTCAAAAAGCTCAAGCAAGAAGGGAAAGAGCTCAAGCTGGAAATACAGGAACTCCGCTACAATGGAGCTCCTGCCGGAACAATCCCCAAAACAGTACTGCACTATGAGTGGTCGACTGATAAACTAAGAGGGGTAAAAGAGCTAGAGGAAAAGGCGACAGTTGGTCCACTAACGATTGAGGGCCACTACGATGCGAAGAAGAATGCGACGAAGATTGAGGAAAAAGTGAAGGGTAGGGAAGACAAAGATGAGAAGGAGAGCAAGAAGATATTACCAGGACTTGTGCTTATCAAGCTCTCAACAGAAGAAGGAAAGATTGGTATGAGTTATTAATTTTGGAGATTATGAATACAAAAAAGAATGTGTTGATTATTGGGTCGATTGGTACGTTATTAGTACTCACTCTTTTTTCTCTCGAAACTAATTCTTGCTACATTAGTCCATTTTGTCTGAAAATTCGTGGTTTTTTCAGTAATGATATGTTTGTATTGGTTTTTTTAACCCCCCCTCTATTTCTTCTCTCCCTCATTACCTATCGCATGAAAGATGAAGTCTTCCGTGCATGGTGGGGATTTGCGCGCTGGTGGGTGCCGGTCATAATTGTGGTCACGCTCCTTCTAGAAAATGCAGGCGGCGGCGGCACTCTCGGGATGAACAAGGACTTTACCGCCTTTATTCTTATTATTCTCTACTCCATCTTCGGCATCGTTTCTCTGGTTAAAATCGTGCGAACCTATCTCAAGACAAGATAAGTTAAACGCCCGATTCTTGCTTGTTGGCTCAGAGTGTTTTCTAGTGTACTGTGAGGTTATATGGCATTTGTTGATGAGGCGAGGATACGCGTAAAGGCCGGGAAGGGCGGCGATGGCGTCATCCGCTGGCTGCGCACCAAAGAATCCGCCTGGGGCGGGCCGTCTGGTGGCGACGGCGGACGTGGCGGCGACGTCATACTTGTCGGCGTCCGCGACCTGGCTGCGCTTGCGCACTATCGCTATGAGAAGAAATTTTATGCGGAAGACGGCGAAGCGGGAAAAGGGGAGTTGAAGCAGGGCGCCGATGGCGCAGATATGCTGGTCAAAGTGCCGGTCGGCACGACCGTGCGCATCATCGAGACAGGCGAGGAATACGACATTGCCAAAGAAGATGAGCAGATCGTCATCTTCCGGGGCGGCAAAGGAGGTCTCGGCAATGCGAGATTCAGGGGTCCCGCGAACCAGAACCCCTTTCAGCAGACTCCTGGCAAAGAGGGAAAGGGTAGCGAAATCGAGCTGACGCTCAAGATTATCGCAGATGCAGGGCTCATCGGCCTACCGAATGCAGGGAAGTCTTCGCTCTTGAATGCACTCACTCGTGCCAAGTCAAAAGTGGGCAATTATCCGTTCACGACGCTCGAACCGAGCCTTGGGGAGCTCTATGGCTACATCCTCGCCGACATTCCCGGTCTTATCGAAGGCGCCTCGTCCGGCCGAGGTCTCGGTACTAAATTTCTCAGACACGTGGAAAGGACAGGTATTCTGCTGCATCTCGTCTCGGCAGACCAAGAAGACCCCCTCGCAGCGTATGGGGAAGTGCACAAAGAGATAGTCTCATTTGGGCACGGCCTGGATGCGAAGCGCGAGATCATCGTCCTGTCCAAAACAGACCTCGTCCTGCCGGAAGAGTGCGAAACAAAGATGCAGCTGCTCGCTGAGGCGACGGGCAGGGAAGTGTTGTCGGTATCGATCGAGGACGCTGACTCTCTAAAGAAATTCTCCGACCGACTCATCAAGATCTTTTCCGCTGGCAAATAGCCGTTCCGGCGTCCCCCGCCCCCGGTACGCGGCGCCTGTCATCTTTCGAATCGCTTCTGTATACTGTTTACTATGCAATATCGCCCCACCACCCCGTTAGAAATAAAGCCCATTTCTAACGGGGCAAGTCGGCCAACCCTATGAAATATATTCCGACCATCGGTTTGGAAGTACACGCGGAATTGAAGACGCGGACCAAGATGTTTTGTAATTCCGCGAACGATCCGGACGAGATGCGGCCAAATGTGAACACCTGTCCGGTCTGCTTGGCGCACCCAGGTACGCTGCCGGTCATCAATCAGGAGGCGGTGCGGCACATCCTGCGCATCGGCACCGCAATAGGTGGCACGCGCGCCGACTTCAGCGAGTTTGATCGCAAGAGTTATTTTTATCCCGACATCCCGAAGGGGTATCAGATCAGTCAGTACGAATATCCGCTCATCACAGGCGGGGAGCTTTTGGGTGTAAAAATTACGCGCATCCACTTGGAAGAGGACACGGCGCGCTCGATTCATGCAGGCGGGAAGAGTCTCGTTGATTTCAATCGCGCGGGCATACCGCTCATGGAGCTCGTGACCGAGCCGGTGCTGCATGACGCGGAGACCGCCGGACGCTTCGCGCGCGAGCTGCAGCTTCTCTTGCGCACGCTTGGTGCGAGTGAAGCAAATCTCGAAAAAGGAGAGATGCGCATCGAAGCGAATATTTCCGTCTCGACCGATGAGAACAAATTCGGTACGAAGGTCGAAGTGAAAAATATAAACTCGTTCCGTTCTGTCGAGCGCGCGATCGCATTTGAGATACAGCGTCAGACCGCGCTCATCGAGAGCGGCGGGAAGGTGTCGCAAGAGACGCGCGGGTGGGACGAAGCGAAGCAAGTGACCTTTCATCAGCGCTTCAAGGAGGGAAGCGCGGACTACCGTTACTTCCCGGAGCCGGACCTCCCGAAGCTTTTCCTTTCGGAGATTCCCGAGTTTTCTCCGGAGGCGATACACGCTTCGCTATCGGAGCTTCCGTGGGAGCGCCGTGCGCGCTACGCGCGCACGTATGCGCTCAAGGAGAGCGATGCGGCGTATCTGTGTGCAACTTTGGAGCGCTCGGCATTTTTTGATGCAGTCGCAACAGCGCTTGGAAATACTGCAGAGCTTGTCGCGCTCGCCCCGTTAGAGATGCCGACCGAAGGTCGGCCAGGACTCGGAGAGTCCTTATCTCTAACGGGGCTCGCTGCGAATTATATCGTTTCAGATCTCGCGGGCATATATGCAAAAAAAGAAGGGGAGGCATATGCAACGCTTGATCCGCTCGCATTTGCAAAACTCATCCGTCTCGTCGGCGCACACGACCTCTCTTCGCGCGGCGCCAAAGACACTCTGCTCATACTAGTCGAGCAGGGAGGCGATCCGGAGACCATAGCAAAGGAGCACGGCCTCATCCAGTCGCATGATGCAGAGACTCTCCGGGGTGTGGTACAAGACGTGCTCAAGGAAGAGGCGAAAGCGGTCGGGGAATATCGCGCGGGGAAGGAATCGGCTCTGCAGTACCTGCTCGGCAAGAGCATGAAGGCCGCCAAGGGTACCGGGAATCCGGCAATACTTAAAGAGCTCATCGTTAAGGAGCTCGCATAGTTTTGATACGAAAGAGCCACTCTGCCTCAGGCAGAGTGGCTCTTTCGTATCTTCAGTCCTTACAGATACATAACTGTGCATAGCTCTTCCGTACCAGCCGAGATATGGCTATACTGTGCGCATGGATGAAATCATCATAGGAGAAAAGAAATATATATCGTCGAAGCAAGCCGCAAAGATGACCGGATATGCAAAGGATTATATCGGCCAGCTGTGCCGCGAAGGGCGAGTGCCGGCACGACTCGTCGGACGCGGCTGGTATGTTCTCGAGACGGCAATCAAGGATCATCGCTTCGGCGACCAGAAGACCGAGCAAGAGGCCGAGACTGAGTCGCCTGCAGCGGTTTTCCCATCCAAGTGGGAATCTCCGCGCTACGAAGCGTCGTCATTTGAGGTTCTTCCGTCCGTTAATCGCCTTCAGGACGTAAAAGAATCTATTCCTGAGGAGGAAGCCGGTTCTGAGGTTGCGCAGCACCTACAGGACTCCTGGAAGGCGTGGTTTGATCGCGTGGCGATGAATACTTCTGAATCCGTTGCCGCTATTGAGCCGGAGAAGCAGCAGGAAGAAGAGGTGCAAAAAGAGGAAGAGGGCGATGTACAGGTTCCTATTCATGCGATATACGAGCCGATTCCTCAAGAGCTTTTGCCGCCGCGCCGCCGCAACTCGGAGGTCCGATCCTCAAGTGAGGAACAAGTGACGGAGCAGCAAAAGAAGGGTAGTCGGGTATTAGTAAGAGCGATTCAGATGGCCGGAGTTACTTTTGCCGTTCTTGCGGTCATTGTCGCGAGCGTCGGTACTGGATATTTTGATACATACATAACATCGGTCAGCCAAGCAAGCGTAATAAGCGGAGTCACGCTCTATAATAGATAGCTTAAAATATAGTTTTCTCGTCTCGTATATACGAGATTGCATACTGTCTCTATAACAAGTGCAGGATGCATAAGTGCCACATGCGTACATATCTATCCATATAAATGT
>JAPLWH010000016.1 GCA_026396715.1 Candidatus Kaiserbacteria bacterium | reverse complement strand
TGAGTGCTTCCAGCTTGCCCCGCTCTTTCTTGAGTGCCTTCTGCCAGTTGAAGAGGGTACGTCGCTTCACTCCGTATGCCTCTTCCACTGCTTCCAAACCGTGCTTTTCCCAGAAGGTGAGGATCTTTGTTCTCTTCTTCGATGTTTCGGTGATCATATATCGGAAGCGTATGCTTCGCTCCCGCATATACAACCACCCTTTAGTCCCTTTCAGATTGCTTCGTATTCTCATGCTCCTTAGTGCTTAAGGAGTGCCATATGTATGTGGCCTTATGCAGTTACTACATCAAAAAAATCGCGTCGGAAACGTATTCGTTTCTGAATACATCGATGATGTATTTTCTTGCTGCGTCAAAACAGAGAAATGCTAGTCGGGAAGAGTAACACTTGTTGCGAGTGCGATCGTCTTTATCTGTCGGTCGTGTCGCGCGAGATGGACGGCGCCTGCGCTATTTTCAGTTCGTAAATCCTGAATTGCTCCGGCAATTCCATCGAGCGCGTTTTCTATGCGTCCGACAGCCGATGCCACTGTGTCGATCTTATCGTGCAATTCGCCGATTTCCAGTCGTACTCCAGCAATCTCTTCCTTGAGCTCCTGTTTGGTCGCGAACCCCTTCAAATCCTCCTTCGTCGCGAACCCCTTCAAATCCTCCTTCGTCGCAAAACTTTCAAGATCTTCCTTTGTCGCAAAGGTCTTTTTAAGTTTCGTGATGTCCGCATCGGTAATCATGCGAAAAAGTATAGCATCATGTTCCGCGGTCAATAGACCTTATTTCAAATACTCAGCAGCTTCGGCGGGAGTGAAGTCGTCCGGCTTTGTAGTCTCGGGCAGGTAGATGCGGCGGAGGCCTTTCTTGAGAAAGAGTCCTTGTTTTGATTTGTAGAGCACGAGATTCTTCCCGGTGCGCGGATGCTTGCCGATCTCTTTCACGATGGTAACGCCTTTGGGCGGAAGCTTCGGTGCGGCGAGGAGCGCGAGCGCGGCGTCGAGCGTGATGGTGTACGGGTCGCCCACCGCAGGCTTGAGAGAGCGGAATTCGCCGTCGCTGCCGACATATGGCCCGAAGCGTCCGGTCGAGGCGAAGACTGATTTGCCGGTCGACGGATGATTTCCCAGGTCGCGCGGCAGCGAAAGGTATTTGAGCGCGTCCGCGAGTGTCACCGTAGCGAGGTCGGTGCCGGCCGGGATACTGGCGCGCCGTGCGGCGATCTTTGGGCGGCCTTTGCCGCGTTTGCTTTTCGCAGTCTTTGCCGCGGATTTCTTTTTTCCTTTTATTGGGACTTCCTGTTCTGTTACTTCTTCTCCGGCGCTTTCGGTCGGAGCTCCGACTTCTGGCGTTGGGGTGGGAAGTGCCATCTCAACGTACGGTCCGAAACGCCCGGTCTTTATGTAAATCGGCGCGCCCGTTTTCGGATCGTGTCCGATTGGCGTGTCGCTCTTGAGTTCGGTGCCTTCTTCGGTGCGTGCGCCGAGGCAGTCAGGATATTTCTTGCAGCTCATGAAGATGCCGCCGCGGCCGAGCTTGAATTCCATCGGACTCGCGCAGAGTGGGCAGGGGAAATCCAGGGAGGCATCGCCGAGCGAGGTTGCTTTCGGAAGCTTGTCTCCCGCACGCACCTCTTTCTCAAATGGTCCATAGAATTCAGTCAGCGTTTCGGTGTAGCCACGTTCGCCGCGCGCGATCTCGTCGAGCTTGTCCTCCATTTCTGCGGTAAAGGTATCGCTCACATATTCAGGAAAATTTTCTTCGAGCCAGCCCGAGACGACCATGCCGGTCGCGGTCGGCTTCAACGCACGGCCGAGTTTCTCGACGTATCCGCGATCCTGGATGGTCTTCATGATGGAGGCGTAGGTCGACGGGCGACCGATGCCGCGCTTCTCGAGCTCTTTGATGAGGCCGGCTTCGGTGTAGCGGTTTGGCGGTTCGGTCTGCTTCTCTTCGCTTGCGAGCGAGAGGAGCGTGAGCGCGTCGCCCTGAGCGAGTTTCGGCAGCTCGACGTCTTCGCCGCGCGCGGCAGTATCGAGCGCGAGCCAGCCGGGGAAGAGCATGCGTGAGCCGTTTGCGGTAAAGAGCGGGATTTTCGCATTGGCTTTCGCCGCGACATTAGTGCGCATAATCTTCGCCGCGGACATCTGGGAGGCGAGCGCGCGTGTGCGAATGAGCCCATACAATTCCACTTCGTCGGGGGTCGCGCCCGCGCGCGCATGACCTGGATCAGTTGGACGGACGGCTTCGTGCGCTTCTTGCGCATTCTTACTTGTTGTCTTGTAGGCGCGTACTTGGAGATACTCTTTGCCGAAATCTTTTTCAATGATGCTTGCCATCTTGGCGACCGCTTCCGCGCCGAGATTTACTGAGTCGGTACGCATGTAGGTGATGTGGCCCGCTTCGTAGAGCTTTTGCGCAGCGCGCATCGTCCTTGATGGTGCGAACCCGAGTCGCGTTGAGGCTGTCTGTTGTAAGGTCGAGGTCGTGAAGGGTGGTCGCGGATTTCGCTCTTCAGCTTTCTCGGTAACGCTCGCAACGGTCCATGCAGCGCTTCTGCCTGCCTGCACGATGCGCTCCGCTTCTTCTTTCGTTGTCGGCTCTTCTACGCACGTTGTAGTGATGTCGCCCGACTTTAATTTAAATAGCGCTGAAAGTACGTAATACGTTACTGGTAGGAAGGCTTTAATTTCGCGTTCGCGTTCGGCGAGGATGCGGAGCGCGGGTGACTGGACGCGACCAGCTGAAAGCCCGTACCGCACTTTTTTCCAGATGAGTCCGGAAAGATCGTAGCCGACGATGCGGTCGAGGACGCGGCGCGCCTCTTGTGCTTGGCGCAGGTTCTCGTCAATCAGGCGCGGATGCGCGATGGCTTCTTCGATCGCAGCTTTGGTAATTTCGTGGAAGACGACACGCTTCGGTTTCTTCAGGTGCGCGACTTCTTTGATGTGCCACGCAATCGCTTCGCCCTCGCGGTCGGGGTCGGTCGCGAGATAGATCTCATCGGCTTTTACTGCGGCGTGCTGTATCTTCTCGATCACTTCGCGTTTCTCGGCGGGGATGACGTAGCGGGGGATGAAGCCGCCCGCGATGTCGACCGCGTCTTTGTTTGATTTCGGTAGGTCGCGGACATGCCCGACTGAGGCAAGGACGGTGTAGTCCTTGCCCAGATAATTCCCTATGGTCCTCGCTTTCGTAGGCGATTCGACGATGAGTAATCGTTTAGTCACATGTTCACTCATAACGCGTACACCTATATATGGTCAAGCTGTGGGTAAACGATTTCGACGCATATGGGGTGGTGGTCAGAGCCGATGCGGTCAGGGATGACGTGCGCATCTTTGACCGAGAATGAATGCGAAACGAGGATGTGGTCGAGCTGCGAGCGCGAGAGCGGATGCGTGTTTTTGCCGCGGAGCGGATTGCTGAGTTCGTGAGAGACGAAGCGCTTTTCGATGTGCGTCCGCTCGCGCGTCCAGAGGAGCGTGTCGCCCGCACGCCCGCCGAGCAGCCAGTTCAAAAGAGTGATTTTCGGGGACTCGAGAATGTTGAAGTCGCCGCAGACGATCCCAGGGCGCGCGCGGTCGCGCTCGACGAGCGCCTGCTCGAATTCCGCGAGGCGCAGGTCCGGGTGCGCGAGGATGAGGTGGAGATTGAATACGTGGAGCGTCGTATCGCCGATGGTTATATCGGCAAAAAAGCCGCGACGATTTTTTATCTTTGTGAAATGAAATGGGCGCATGAGGCGCACAAAAAGTCGCGTGCGCCACGGCCACTGCGCCCAGTACTCGGGGAAGCGCACGACATTCTGGCGCTCAATGGGGTAGCGCGAGAGGGTAACGAGATAGATCGGCGTTGTGTCGCACGTGAGTCGTTCAGCGTCAATCGTGGAGGCGCAGTAGAAAGGGAGTGTTTCAAGACGCGTAAGAAAATCGGCAGGCACTTCCTGGAGGCAGAAGATATCGAAGTTAGTCGTGCGGATGAACTCAAATGCGCGGTCGAGCTCTTTATTGCGGAAGAGCATGTTCCAGGAATAAATCTTCATTTTGTTTAGTATAGCCGATGCCACGCGCCGAACTCTTCTTTGATGAGGCCGCGCAGCTCGAGTGCGACGAGCGCGGTCAGAAGTTCGCCTGTCGAAGCAGGTCTGCCTGCGGAGATGCTGAGCAAAGTCGAAGCACGAAGTATCTCATCGCGCGTTTTCGGTTCTGCAAGCATACTCCAGATTTTCAGTTCAGCCTCTTCGAGGTCGGTGGGCGCCGCGCCGCGCGAAGCTGCTTCGCGCGGCGGAATCCCGAGCGCCTCAAGGATGTGTAACGGTTCGGTTACGAGCGCTGCGCCGAGACGAACGAATAGGTGTGGACCGAAAGCGTGCGGATCTCCGATGCGGTGTGGGATGCAGAGCAGGTCGCGATTGTACTCGCTCGCGAGCCGCGCGGTGATGAGTGTGCCGGATTTCGGTCCTGCCTCGATGACGAGTACTGCGTGAGCAAAGCCGACCATGAGACGGTTTCTTGAAGGGAAGTCGTAGGGGTGCGCGATGTGGTGCGGCTCGTGCTCACTTATGAGTGCGCCGCCCTTCGTCACAATTTCTTTCGCGAGTCCGAGATTCGTTCGTGGGCCGATGACGGAGTCGTCGAGGCCAGAGCCAGGTATGGCGATGGTATGCAGTCCGGCAGTGAGTGCTGCTTTGTGCGCACAAGCATCGACGCCGAGCGCGAGACCGCTGACGATAGAAATAGGGTAGCCAGCAAGACCGGTGATGAGTTTCTCGCACGCTTCTTGCCCGTAGCGCGTCATCGCGCGGGAACCCACGACCGCGAGGAGTTTCGTTTCCGGTTCTGGCATGTTGCCGCGAATCCACAGTCGCTCGGGCAGTTGAGGTATCTCAAGTAGTTGTTTCGGCCACGCTGTTTGTTTCAGTTCGCGAATGTCCATAGGTACAGTATAATAGACGGAACATGCTCGACATACATTTCATCCGGGAGAATGCCGACGTCATTAAGGCGGGTGCAGCGAAGAAGCGTATCGAGGTCGATATCGACCGTCTGCTTGTCATTGATGACGAGCGCAAGCTCCTGCGGCAGGAGCTCGATGCGAAGCGTTCGGAGCAGATTCGTCGTAGCAGCGAGATGCAGTACGCGAAGGGTTTTGATCGCGAAAAATTACTCGAAGCGATGCGGCAACTGAAGAACGGCATGACCGAGGGCGAAGAGAAATTGAAGGTCGTGATGGCGGAGTGGCAGAAGCTCATGCTCCTGGTGCCGAACATTCCCGACATGTCGGTGCCCGATGGCGCAAGCGACGCGGAAAATATCGAAGTGAAGAAGTGGCCTGCCCAGAGCGCAGTCGAGGGGGGAGAGCCGGCGACCTTCGGTTTTACGCCGAAGGGTCACGTCGAGCTCATGACTGCACTCGACATCGCCGACTTCGAACGCGGCGCAAAGGTCGCCGGCTTCCGCGGTTACTTCCTCAAGGGTGACGGGGCATTACTTTCGTATGCGCTGTGGCATTTCATGTCAGATTTTTTCATAAAGAAAGCTGGCTTTACGCCGATGGTCGTCCCGTCGCTCGTGCGTCGCGAGGCGTTTCTCGGTACGGGCTATCTGCCGCAGTCTGAAGAGGATCTGTACAAGACACAGGACGGCGAATACCTCTCGGGGACTGCCGAGGTCGGCACGATGGGCTACCACATGAACGAGGTGCTCGAAGCGAAGCAGTTTCCGATCAAGTATCTCTCGTTCTCGCCCTGCTTCCGTCGCGAAGCGGGCGCGCATGGTAAAGATACAAAGGGGCTCGTACGCGTGCATGAATTCTACAAATTCGAACAAGTTGTTATCTGCGAAGCGTCGCACGAAACCAGTGTTGCGCTGCATGAAGAGCTGACCGCGAATGCCGAAGAGATGATTAAGCTGCTCAATATTCCGTACCATGTCGTGGTCAATTGCGGCGGCGACCTCGGACTCGGGCAAGTGAAGAAGTATGACATCGAGTGCTGGATGCCTTCGGAAGGAGCGTATCGTGAGACGCATTCTTCTTCCTACTTTCACGATTTCCAGACACGTCGTTTGAATATCCGTTATCGCAATGCGCAAGATGAGATGAAATTCGCGCACTCGCTCAATAACACTGCGCTCGCAACACCACGTTTCCTCGCGACCATCGTCGAGAATTATCAGCAAGCGGACGGTACCATCAAAGTGCCGGAAGCCCTCGTGCCGTATGTCGGTAAGACTGTCATCGGCGGCGCACGGTAGCGAGCGTCTCGCGGCACGGCGTCGCCGTCGCCGCCGTCACGTCCTCATCGCGCTAAGTATGCTCGGGCTCCTTTCTCTTGGGGCGGTCGTCTATGGCCTGTGGCGGCCCGCCGTCCGCATTGCTCGTATCGAAGTACAGGGTGCGGACGTCTCTTCGTTTGAGGCTATTGCGAGAGTGTCGCTACAGGGAAGTTATCTCGGTGTCATTCCGCGCGACTCGATATTCTTTTTCCCCGCATCAGTGATCCGCAGGACCATACTCGATACGCATAAAGGCATAGCTGCCGTTTCAATATCTCGCGGAGGATTTTCCAGTATTTCGATTAAAACGGATGTACGCGTCCCTATCGCGCGCTGGTGCGGGACAATAGCGGTACCCGTACTCGACGACTCGCCGTTTAAGGAAATAGTTCCGACGGCAGGCGACGAGTGCTATCTCTTCGATGCGAGCGGCTTCGTGTACGCGACTGCGACCGAAGCGTTCTCTCCCGTCATAGGATCAAATCAGGACAAAACGCTTACGCCATTTGTTCTCTTCAGTGCTCTCGTGGCGGAAACGGCGCCCTATGTCGGCGCAACGCTCAAAGACGCGGATCGGCTGCCGGCAACCTTTGACTTCGCGCGACAACTCGGACTCTCTGGTCCCCTGGTCCGCACCGTCGTCATTCGCGCCGATGAAGCGGATTTTTTCCTCGCGAGCGCGGCTTCCAGCACTGTCAGTGGTCCGCGCATCACCTACCTTCTCGGCAGCGAGCAGGATGCTTTTACCGCGCTCGTTTCTGCAAAGGGCACTCTGAACCTTTCCGATCCATCTTTGCAGTATGTCGATCTGCGTTTCCCCGGGAAGGTGTATTTGAAGAAGAAGGAGTGATACCGTGCAAGCATGTCATTCTGGAATGAACTGAAAAAGCCGTTTTTCGTCATGGCGCCCATGGCGGACGTGACCGATGCTGCCTTCCGGCAGCTCGTTGCGAAGCGCGGCGCGCCTGACGTTTTTTGGACCGAGTTCGTCTCGGCGGACGGGCTGTATCACACTCGCGAGATCAAGAAGATGAAAGACGAGGAGAATCCGCTGATCGGCATCCTCTCGAAGACTGCGGCTGAACGGCCGATTCTTGCGCAGATATTTTCGAGCAAGCCGGAGATGATCGCGTATGCGACGAAGCTTGTGGCGGAGCTCGGCTTCGATGGTGTCGATATCAATATGGGCTGTCCCGACAGCTCCATCGAGAAGCAGGGTTGCGGCGCCGCGATGATGAAGAATCCGAAGCTTGCGCAAGAAATCATTCGTGCGGCACAAGCGGCGAGCAGTCTGCCGGTCTCGGTAAAGACGCGCGTCGGCTATCACAAAGAGTCGCTCGACGAGTGGCTTACCGCACTCCTTGAAGCGAATCCGGCTGCCATCACGTTGCACTTGCGCACGCGCAAAGAAATGTCGCTCGTACCTGCCGACTGGGAGCTCATGAAGAAGGCGGTCGCCATTCGCAATCGCGTAAATCCGAGTGTGCTCCTCATCGGCAACGGCGATGTGCAGGATTTGGAAGATGCGCGCGCGAAAGTCGCGGAATCGGGCTGCGACGGAGTGATGCTTGGTCGCGCGATGTTTGGCAATCCATGGGTCTTCGCCGGTCGCAAGCTGGAAGAAACGCCGCTCGCCGAAAAGCTCGCGGTGCTCCTCGAGCTCGCACAGGATTTCGAGAAGCTCGCGCCGCGCAAGAATTTTTCCATACTCAAAAAGCACATCAAAGCGTTCGTGACCTGCTTCGACGGCGCCGCAGAGTTCCGGGCGAAGCTCATGGAAACCGACTCGGCCGCCGCCTTGGCGGCGGCCATTGCAGAACATACGGCAGGCGCGTAAAACAGTCCGTCTCATTCAGCAGAATGACCTACTGGGTCGCCTCCCCGCTGCAAAGCAGGCGGGGCGTTCTGGCCGATTCCAGTAACTACCGTTTTCCCCACATTCATTTGTTGCTCGGTTCGCTTGGTAGTAAACTTCTTTCAGAGCGTTTTGGACATTTAAGAAAAAGGAGGTGTTATGGCGCTTTTCGCGCATGAATTGCGGCACGGTGCGTACGATATGGGTGCGTACCTTTATTTCATTTCGCTCATTGAGCTTGCGAGGAAGAAGGGAGGTCCGCCCATCAAGTTCATACTGTTCCGTCACGTGCTGTATCGGAATTTTCCGGAACAGAGCGATTCCCGGATGACTCGAGTGAATACTGAGATGGCGGTTTTGGCGCTCTGGCCATCAGATGAGGAGGCTGTGCAAAGAGATGTTCTCCAATGCGATGATCGCTGGAAAAAAACAACGTCTTGGCTTTGTCTGGTAGCGGTAGACGGTTGGCATGAGCCGTTCTTGCGCCACGAGTGGGTAAAAGTCTGCGAACCGAAGAAGCGCGAGAAAAAACCGCTCGATGCCGATGCTATTCGCCTCAAGCAAGAGCGAATTCGCAAGACCGAGTATCTGTGTGATCTTGCGAAGCAGCGGAATGTCCTGTGGCATAAACGACAAGCTCTTTTGGGCTGGAACGAAACGATTCGTCGCCATTTTCTTCCGGTGGAATCGAGGCTCGAATACGCGCTCCTTTCGAAGAGGATCGAAAGGTTTGAGCGGCAGATCAAATGCGCGACTTCGCAACAGTCTTGGATTGATCCGAAGTTTTTGCAACCACCGTTGCGAAGAATACCGACAGGGCGACTGGTGCTCGTTTCGCCTTAAACCGTACTTTGGAGGAGTACAAGCCGGCTGGGGAACCCAGCCGGCTTCCGATTTCCACCTCATTTTTTAAATGCGTGCATAAGGCCACATACATATGGCACTCCTTAAGCACTAAGGAGCATGAGAATACGAAGCAATCTGAAAGGGACTAAAGGGTGGTTGTATATGCGGGAGCGAAGCATACGCTTCCGATATATGATCACCGAAACAGCGAAG
>JAPLWH010000010.1 GCA_026396715.1 Candidatus Kaiserbacteria bacterium | reverse complement strand
ACGGCAACAATTTGGTATTCTTGTGCATGCAAGAGGCGCTTATGATTAATGGTCTGAACACCAGAATCGTACCGCGCCTTTTGCGCTTTCAATGAGCATTCGCTGACACCTAAAGTGTCAACAACCCGATACTAACGTACAGCTGTTTTGTCGCGAATAAAAGAGCGCCCCCGCAGACTGTGCGGGGGCGTTGTGCCGGGCCTTTCATGCCGGCCGTAATGCGCTTTTAAGGAACTCGAAGAGGTTTTCGCCCAGCACCTCAGAATGCAGCGTCAATTTTTCCGTGAGGACCTCGAACATTCTGCTCCCTGATTCGATGATCTCAGGCGGGCTGTTCGGAAATATGCGCCGCAGTCCTCCTCGGGGGCCTTTTTCTGAAGTTACCCTCTTGAAGAACTTTTCCGCAGCCTCTAGAGACATATCCTGATGGATGCAGTCCGAGCCGATACCGACCCGTTTGCCGCCCATCACGCAGCTGGCGTGTGCGATATGACTCTCAAATTTCTTGAAGTAATAATCGTCGAGCTGTTTCTTGTCGAGACGGAGCTGTCTTCCGAGAAGAGTGGTGCTGAGCGGGATACCGACGTACCCATGCAGATTCGCAATGCCTTTGAGGATGCCGTCCGGCAAGTTTCGTTCGTGCTCAAATATCTTCGAGCATCCGGAGTGACTCGCCATCGGCCTTAGATGCAGATTCTCCGACCAGATGAGCGTGAGCGCATCGAGTATCGTCCGGCGTCCCATACCCGAAAGATTGAGGATGAATCCGTGTGCAGCCATCTGTCGGAGCAATGCCTTCCCTGCTTCTGTCAGGGGTTCGTCCGCATGCTCGAAGTCGCCGCCATATTTCGGAACGCCGATACTCATCGAGCGAACGCCCTTTGTGTACAGCGCCTGAAGAGACTCTTCCGTCAGGTCTTCCGGCGCGTTCTGGATCCCGAATAGGATGCCGATGGTTCCGTCGCCGTTCAGCAAGTCTTCTCGGGTGTGGATTTCTCGCACGTCCGGATTTGACAGCGCCTTTTCTCTAAAGGCGCAATGCGCAGCAAATGCCGCGCCAGAATTAGTGAAGGGGTATCTTGACGGCACGCTCGTAAGGCAGAGGAGTGAGACGTGTGGCCGTTGCCGAGGACTGAATACCGGAGGATTGCCCGATTGGGTAATGCGTCCTTGCGAGTCGGCGAATACGATTTCTTGTACCGGCATCCGAACCTCCTTCCCGCTGTTTTAGATAATTTTTTAGAACTGCGTCGTATCTGAATACGATAGTGTCAGAACCATTTGAAAAATCAAGCGGCTACGCGACGCCGATCGCTTTACGGACCTGCGCCATTTTCGCTTCGCTTACTGCGCGCGCTTCCTGCTTCCCTCTCGCAAGAATCTCCTCCACCATGCCGGAATCGTTCTTGAGCTCGTCGTACCTCGCGCGCATCGGCGCGAGGTAGCGGTCGAGATCTTCGATAAGCAGCTCTTTGAGTGCTTTGTATTTGCCGCGGTGTTCCTCGTAGAGCGGGGCGAGCTCCGCTTCGCTCCTGACGAGCCGATGTATCTGGTAGACATTTTCAGGGCGATGCGCCGCCTGTCCCGAGCCTGTCGAGGGAGAAGAGTCGGTCACGATGTTCATGACGCATTTCGCGAGTTCGTCGCGCGATGCAAAAAGCGGGATGACATTGCCGTAACTCTTGCTCATCTTCTGGCCGTCGGTGCCGGGGACGATGGCCACTTCCGGCATGATGTACGGCTCGGGCAGCTTGAACACGTCGGTCTTGTAAACGCGATTGAATTTCTCCGCGGTATCGCGCGCGATCTCGATGTGCTGTTTCTGGTCGGCGCCGACCGGTACGATAGCGGCGTCGTAGAGGAGGATGTCGGCTGCCATCAGCATCGGGTAGTTAAAGGTCCCGACAGTTATTTCTTTATTTTTTGCTTCGGCGTCCTTGAATGCATGCGCGCGCATGAGATACGGCATCGTGGTAATGGTGTCGAAAATCCAACAGAGCTCAGTGTGCGCAGGCACGTCCGACTGCTTGAAAAAGACGACGTCTTTCGGGTCGAGGCCGATAGCGATGTAGGCCACGACGATCTCGCGTGTGCGGCGGCGCATCTCCTCGGCGTCCTGCATCGTGTTGAGTGCATGATAGTCGGCGACGAAGATGAAGGGGTGGTATTTCCCCTCTTTCGTCAGGTCGACGAACTGGCGCATCGCGCCGAAATAATTTCCGATATGTAAATCGCCGGTCGGCTTTACGCCAGAGACGAGGACGGGCTTTTCATTCATACGTAAAACTATAGCAGAAAAAGCAAGAACTGATATACTCGCTCATATTGCGTCGGTGGCGGAGTGGTCAATCGCAACAGGCTGTAAACCTGTCGGACATAGTCCTACGAAGGTTCGAATCCTTCCCGACGCACTGATAATTTGATTATTAACGGTTCTGATGTATATTGCTACCGGCAAATAAGTTCTTACATTTCAGATTTTGGAGGGAGGATACACTCATGGAGACGGAAGAGGCTAATGGGCATATGTTCGCTAAGCAAAGCGATACTGCTTTTTGTCTGAATAGGTGCGGATGTTACAGGGATCGCAATGGTCTCGGTGGTCCGGATGGCGTTGACCTGACGGGACGCTGTCCAAACAACCCCGAAAGCAGTGAGATTCAAAAAATGCAGAAACGTCTTGAAGATCCCTGCTTTCATCTCTAACTGTTCCAACAGGGCGACAAAAGCCAGCTTGCGATACTGCGAGCTGGCTTTTCCTTTTATACGACCGAATTATTTCAACACGAGTACAAGCACGCCGCGCTTCCCTTTGCGCACGAGAGCATAGCCGTGCGAGAGGTCGCCAAGGTAGATCTTCTGATCTGGATTTTCGATTGTCTGTCCCGAGAGCATGACACCCTTCCCTTCAATAAGACGACGCGCGTCAGATTTTGACGAAGCGAGACCGCCAGCAACAAGTGCTTCGGCGAGTGAGGATCCATCTGCAACATCTTTTTTCGTAAGAGTCGCTGACGGGGCTTCAGCGAGAGCGACGGCGCGGGCTTCGCGCGAGAGCTCGCTGAACGGTGTTGTGCCGAAAAGCGCGTCGGTCGCCGCCGCAGCTTGGGCGGTCGCTGCCGGCCCGTGCACGATCTCGGTCACGAGTCGCGCGAGCGTCTCCTGAGCCTGACGATCGCTCGGTGCGCGACGGTGCAGCTCCATGAGCGCGTCGATTTCGGTAAGCGGCAAGAAGGTGTAGACCTTGAGATAGTTCTCAATATTTTCGTCAGGAAGATTTATCCAAAATTGATAGAACTGAAATGACGAGGTTTTCTCCGCGTCGAGCCAGATGGCATTGCCTTCGCTCTTGCCGAATTTCTTTCCGGCGGCGTCGGTCACGAGCGGCATGCCGAGTGCGTACACTTGTTTCCCGAGGCGTTTATGGATGAGGTCCACGCCCGAAAGGATATTTGTCCACTGGTCGGAACCGCCCACCTGGAGGTCGACGCCGTATTTCTCGTGAAGCGTCAGGTAGTCGAGCGCCTGCAAGAGCGAATAAGAAAATTCCGTATAGGAAATGCTCTCGTCCGGCGCGTCGAGGCGCTTCTTGATGATGTCGCGCTTGATGAGGTCGTTGACGGTAAAGTATTTGCCGACATCGCGGAGGAATGGCAACAGCTTTACGCTCGTGAGCCAATCGGCGTTGTCGACCATATCGAAAGAGATATTTCCGAGGAGATTCTTCAGTTGTTTTTTGAGTGCCCGGGTATTTGCAGCAACCGTTTTTTCGTTGAGCATGACCCGTTCCCCTTTCTCTTTCGGGTCGCCGATCATTCCTGTGCCGCCGCCGACAAGGAAAATGAGTTTGTTGCCCGCAGCAGCGAGACGCTTCATGAGGAGGACAACCGCGAGATTTCCGATCTGGATCGAATCGGAGGTCGGGTCGATGCCGAGATACACAGTTCGCGGCTCGGCGAGCATCTGCTCGATAGGAGCCGAAAAATGCTCGATAAGCCCGCGCGCCTTTAGCTCGTCAGCAATATTCGAGAACGGTTTTGGTAAGAAGAGTGCCATATCCGGAAATCATATCACAGCGCGTAGTTCAAAAAGAGCTACTTGGAAGCTCGGCTCTGTGCTTACTATCAAGCGAGTCGAGCAACAAAGCATGTCTGCATGCATTTGTCCGAGGCGAGTGCAGGGAGGAATCCGTTTCTACGGATTAGCGGGCGAGGAAGAAGAGGCCGACGGCTGGGGCGGAAAACCACCAGAGGAAGTAGGTCTTTGAGGCGAAGAGGAGATTAACAGCAGGAGTGAAATGGTACACCGAAGCGACTGGGAAGACATGGTATGCGAGGGCGAGTAGAAATCCTGCTCCAATAAAGGAGAGTATTGTGAGTCCGAAGATGCCGATATATAAAAAGTCGGAGACAACGACGCGCCGCAAGATGATGTAGAACACGAGCGCGAAGGCGGCGTACAAGCCTACCTGTGCGAGGAGTGCGGTCAGCGCGGGTGCGGTGGGAAGGTACGACAGGTACGGGAACATCGCGTAGAACGCATAAGCGCTATAGAACGAAAGCAGGAGCGCGACGAATGGGCCGCGTCCGACATAGTACGCAAAGAGGAAGAAGAGCCCGAAGAGGACAAGGACGATGAGAAAATCACTTGCGCCGTTCCACACGGTAAGCGCGGTATGTGTCGCAAGCGCGCTTACTTTCGCGAGTCCTTCAGTGGCGGTCATACGAGAAGTATACTGCTTATAATCTAATACGACCTACTTTGTTCACAGCCCTTCGGATTTCAATTCGTTGATAATCTTGCGGGCTTTGCTTGAGAGATTGTGCGGGAGTGCAACTTCAAGACGGATGATGAGGTCGCCCCTCGACTCCGCTCGGGACAAGCCGCCGTCGATTGGAACACCTTTGCCCGCGACGCGGAGCAGCTCCTCCGCACGCTTCATGGGTGGGATTTTTACTTCGAGCATCTTCCCTTCCAGGGTCTCGACAGGAACCGTCGTGCCGAGAATGGCGTCAGTCATTTTAACTGATAGGTTCATGATCAGATTTGCTCCTTCGCGGCGGAAAATCGTGTGCGGCTTCACGTGTATCTTTACGTACAGGTCGCCCGCGATACCGGTCTTGATCGCTTCGCCCTGCTGGGGCATGCGTATCATTTCGCCATTGTCGATGCCGGCAGGGATATTGATCTTGATCTCCTCTTCTTTTCGATGCACCCCGTGACCTTTGCACTCGGCGCACTTCTCTTTCGGAATCTTTCCGCTGCCGTCGCAGACCGTACATGCGCGCACAGAAGTGAATTGTCCGAGAATGGAGTTGCGCGTTTCGTGGACGCTACCGCTGCCGCTGCAAGTCTTACAGGTGTCGAGTTCGGTGCCTGGCTTCGCACCGGTACCCTTGCACAAGCCGCAAGTTGAGACCTTTGCGATGAGTACGGTGCGTGCCGTACCGAAGACGGAGTCTTTAAATGGAATCTCGATATCGATGGAAATGTCGCGACCCCTCGACTGCGCTCGGGATTGTCCGCCGCGGCTGCCACCAAATATATCGCCGAAGATATCGCCGAAATCGAATTCGGCGCCACCTTGCTGAAATCCGTTGAAATCAAATCCGCCAAATGGATTGCCTTGGCCGCCTGCTTGTCCGCCGCCTCTCGGAGCGCCGCCGGGAAATGCCTGTCCGTACGTGTCATATTCGCGACGCTTCTTGTCGTCGCTCAGGATCGAATACGCTTCGGTAATCTCTTTGAACTTCGACTCGTCAGTACCGCCCTTATCAGGATGATATTTGTGCGCGAGCTTTCGGAACGCTTTCTTGATGTCGTCCTGGCTCGCCTTCTTGTCGACGCCGAGCACGTTGTAGTAATCCTTTGCCATATGTTTTGATTATACCCCGTGAGATAATTTGTTTCAAACTTAGTAAAAAAGTGAAGCGTGCAAGGCTCCCGGTCGCGATAAAAAATCGCAGTGTCTTATCTCATGGGGTTATACGCTCAATACTTTTCGTATGCAAAAAAGAGACGGCGCGAGGTTAGTCGCGCCGCCGATTCGCACTATGTTCGAGATTGTAGAAATTTTTGATGCTGCCGTTCATACCGCTTCTTAACAAGAATCCATTGCTGATGCTCAACTTTCAGTACAATGGTCGCTATTTCATTGAGGAATTGTTCATTGGGCGGATATTCCATCAATTGGCCTATATCCATTTCATAGGGCGGACAATTCTTTGAACAGCGAGATACCTTCAAGATATCCCCGTTCAGCAATGCGACAAAACTGCCAATGCAGAAACTGGGATCCTGGCCGATACACCGATCCACCGTATTTCGGTTAATCGCGATTCGATCTGAGTCGAGCGGTTTCGGGGACTCATTGGTTACCGCGAGAAGCTGCAGCCCACTTGCCAAGGACAGAAACACCGCAAAGACGATTGTCGCTATTGCTGGCAGTGCTTTCATGAGAGCCTCCTTTGGTGTAGGTAATGAACCTGTGCGCTCCGGGAGTATTGTACGCCCGAGCGTCTAAAATTACCAACCCCCGCGGCGCTACGCGCCGCGGGGGTTGGGTTCCGTCTAGAAACTACGGTTTCTCTTTGAACTCTGCGTCAGTGGCTCCTGCTGCCGCGTCGGGCGGAGGGGTTGGGCCGCCGGCGTCGGACGCCGGCGGAGTTTCAGCTTGCTGGACCTTCATCATCGCCTCGCCGATTTTTGAGAGCGTCGTCGAAAGGGACTCGGTCGCATTCTTGATGAGTGCGAAGTCTTCGCTCGCGCGCGCAGTCTTGAGCGCGTCGATCTTGTCTTGCACTTCTTTCACGACTTCGGCCCCAGCCTTTTCGCCGTTCTCTTTGATTGCCTTCTCGGCAGCGTACACGGCCTGGTCAGCGATGTTGCGCGCCTCGACGAGTACTTTGCGCTTCTCGTCGTCAGCCGCGTGCGCCTCGGCGTCCTTTTGCATCTTCTCGATGTCTTCCTTCGAGAGCCCCGTCGAGCCTTCGATACGGATCGACTGCACTTTGCCGGTTGTCTTCTCGGTCGCCTTCACGGTAA
The DNA here is from genome assembly GCA_026396715.1 of Candidatus Kaiserbacteria bacterium. GTDB lineage: Bacteria > Patescibacteriota > Minisyncoccia > Phycocordibacterales > Phycocordibacteraceae > C7867-001. Next base: position 20,248 of record JAPLWH010000010.1, on the reverse strand, counting down.
GGATGCCGGAGGCATCGACGTCGAAGGTCACTTCGACCTGCGGCATGCCGCGTGGCGCCGGTGGGATGCCGTCGAGCATGAACTTGCCCAAGGACTTGTTGTCGGCGCTCATCGCACGCTCGCCCTGCGTGATGTGGATCTCGACCGAGGCCTGATTGTCGGCTGCGGTGGAAAACGTCTGCGAGCGGCTCGTCGGTATCGCGGTATTGCGCTCGACGATCTTGGTTGCGACGCCGCCCATCGTCTCGATAGCGAGCGAAAGCGGGATGACGTCCACGAGCAAGATGTCCTTCACGTCGCCCTGGAGGATACCCGCCTGAATAGCCGCGCCGATGGCAACGACTTCGTCTGGATTGACCGTCATGTTTGGCTTCTTGCTGAAGAATTTTTCGACGGCAGCCTGGATGGCTGGCATGCGAGTCTGACCACCCACGAGAATGACTTCGTTGATTTCAGGAATCTTGAACGGCGACGCTTCCATCGCGCGCTTCGTGATAGCCATCGCGCGCTCGATGAACTCAGCCGAGATGTCTTCGAGTTTCGCACGCGTCATTTTGATGAGCAAGTGGCGTGGACCCGAAGCGTCCGACGTGAGGAATGGAATGTTGATTTCCGTCTCCATCGCGCTTGAGAGCTCGATCTTCGCCTTCTCCGCAGCTTCGTCGAGACGCTGGCGCGCGAGCGCGTCGGTGCGCACGTCGATGCCGCTCTCTTTCTTAAATTCGTCTGCGAGCCAGTTGATGATCTTCTGGTCGATATCCTTGCCGCCCAGGTGCGCATCGCCATCAGTCGACTTCACTTCAATGACGTCGCCGCCCACTTCAAGCACTGAGATATCGAAAGTGCCGCCACCGAAGTCGAAGACTGCAATCTTCTCATCTTTCTTTTTGTTAAATCCGTACGCGAGCGCGGCCGCTGTCGGTTCATTGATGATGCGCAACACTTCGAGACCGGCAATTTGTCCTGCGGCTTTCGTCGCGCTACGCTGGTCGTCGTTGAAGTATGCCGGGACGGTAATGACCGCCTGAGTGATCTTCTCGCCGAGCTTCGCTTCGGCGTCAGCCTTCAATTTGCCGAGGATCATCGCCGAAATCTCTTCCGGGCGGTACCACTTCTCGGTCATCTTTACTTCAATGCCGCCATTGTCGGCTTTGCGCATTTCAAAAGGGACGACTGCTTTGTCTTTTTGTGCGGCCGGCTCGTCAAAAGTGTGGCCGATGAAGCGCTTGATCTGGAAAATCGTATTCAGCGGGTTTGTGACCGACTGGCGCTTGGCGAGCGTGCCGACGACACGCTCGGCATTCTTCCCTATCGCGACGATAGACGGGGTCGTGCGCGCACCCTCGGCGTTCTCAAGGACGCGCGGTTCGCCGCCCTCGACGATAGCCATCGCGGAGTTCGTCGTGCCCAAATCGATACCAAGGATTTTTGCCATATGTTTTTAAAGTTAGGAGGTTAGTTTAGCTTCTTTTTACTTGCCTGCAAAGTGGGCGACGCGGACTTTTGTTGGGCGGATGACGGTGTCGCCGATCTTCCACCCTTTTTCGAGAACTGCGGTAATAGTGTCGTCGGTTTCAAATGAGTCTGCCGCGTCTTGCCCGAGCGCCTCATGGAGCGCCGGATTGAACTGCTCGCCGACGCTTCCGAGCCCCTCAAGTCCGAGTGAAGCGAATGCGCTCTCGAGTTGTTTGGCGATAGCCACGAAACCGCTCGGTATCTCGCCGTGCTCTTTAGAGCGTTCGAGCGCGTCAAAAGCAGGGAGCAATATGTCTACCGCTTTGACCACTCCCGAGACCTTGGCGGTCTTGGTCTCCACCTCAAACCGCTTGAGTAGGTTCACATAGTCGGCCTTGGAGCGCTGCCAGCCGTCCATGTACTCCTGCTTCTCCTTGCGGCACGCGCTAAGCTCTTCGCGCATCTTCGCGATTTTCTCCTCCGGCCGCCCCTCCCCCGCTTCTTCAGTGTGCTCCGGCTCGATAACTACGTCATCTTGTTCATCCATCCGCCTATTATGTCTGAAAATATGAACGGAGTCAAAAATTTTTAAAAAGGAAAGGCCTCGGCAGAATGTTCTGCTCGAGGCCTTTTGGAGGTTACTCTTTCGGGACGTAGAGTCGCGTCGTGACGGAGTGAAGTCCTGTGGCGGAGTCTCCAGATTCCCCATCGGAATCCTGGATGACTTTCCAGCCCTCGTCCATGTGCCCATTTTTTTCCGCTCTTTCCACGATCTCAAAGGCAACCACCTTGTCGAGGTACTCCTCGGGGATCTGTCGCAGCACCTCGGAGATAGTAGGTTTGAAATAGGCGTGGAGACTGCGAGCGAATGTGTGATAGGTCGTGATGTCCGCGAGAACTCGTAGGCCGTCTGCTTTTGCAGCCGGCAATGCATCTTCCAAGAACGGAACGATCAGATGCTTGTCGGGAGCGCGCGGCGGTTTCATCTCTATGAAGTGGAGGCCCGTCTTTTGGCTGAAGGATCTGAAATATTTGACCGGTCTGATCCGCTCCGAGAGCTTATGAAGCTCTGTTTCCGACATCTCCGGAATCGAGATTCTCTGTCGCTTCTCTTCCACAACCTCGCCCATAGATCACCTCTTTTGTGTAATGGGACGCATGATTGCGTCGGTTCTATCCGAAGTCAACATAGAACTATTTCCAAATTTCGTCAATCTCGCCTAAAATTTAATTTTAGGCGAGTGAAGGCATCGGAACCAATGTACCGCCAATGTTTACCGTGCTGAAGTTTCGAGCACCGACCTTTTCCTTCGCACCGAGGATTTCAAGATTAAGGATGCGACCTTTCTTGTCGATATCGAGAAGCACTTCAGGGGCCACTTCCACGGTCTTAGCCACTGTCCCTGGGCGAATCGAGACATTCAGCGCGTCAACCTTTTTGTCATACGTAATCTTCATATCGGCATCGTATCATAAAGGCACCCTCTTTACCCAATGAGCGGTAACGATAACAACCCGCTTCGGTTCGCGCACGAGCACCACTTTCAGATACCGCGTCCCGAAATGACGATACCATTCCTCGCGCGGATAGCTCCCTGACTTGCGGATATCGGGCGATAAAATGGCCTTGCGCACCTTTCCACACGCTCATTTTGACACATCAGAAAGTTCACGGACATAATCCTGTGTACAAAAAACAGGCTCTCGTAATCGAGAGCCTGTTTTTAACTTAACGCTTAGACCACTGCTTGGACTTGCGGGCTTTGACTTTGCCCGGCTTCTTGCGCTCCTTGGCACGTGGGTCGCGCTTGAGGAATTTAGCTGCCTTGAGAACAGCGCGCGTATTTGGCTCGGCCTTGGTAATGGCGCGGCTGATAGCGTGGCGGACGGCGTCTGCCTGCGCGGCTATGCCGCCACCGGAGACGTGCGCGGTGATCGCGTAGTTCTCGGCGCTCTTTGCGGTCTCAAGCGCCTCTTCGCTGATGAGAGCGCGGAGGTCAGTCTTGAAATATTCTTTCGGCGTCTTGCCGTTCACTACGAGGCTCGATTTCGGCGCGACGTGCATGCGCACGCTCGCGATTGCGGTCTTGCGGCGTCCGACGGCGTTGATGTAAATAGTTGCCATAATAGTTATGCTTTGACGACGAGATTCTTCATGCGCGGCTTGCGGAGCTTGTTGCGCGGGATCATGCCGTCGACCGTCTTCTTGAGAACTTCGGCGATGCCCTTCTTTGTGATCAGTTCGTCCATGCGCGTCTCGAAGAAGCCACCCGGGTAGCCCGAGTAGCGAGTGTACACCTTCCCTTTCGTGCGGCGTGACGGGAGGTGGAGCTTGTCGGCATTCTCGATGACGACCGTGACTGGAATCGCCTGGTTCTTGGCGAAGTGCACGGAACGCTTCCCGAGGAGTGCGTGTGCGGCATCGCTCGCGACACGGCCGAGGGTGCGGTCCGTCGCGTCGATCGTATACGTTGTTGGCTTTGGCTTCGTGTTGGAGGTCATAGATACGTTATGAATACTAGACAAAAGCGATATAGGCAAGCTTTCGAGCATCGTTGAAGCCGCGTTCCGTGCGCTTTATCACGCGCGTGTAGCCACCCTTACGCTCAGTGTAGCGAGGGCCGATGGTGTCGAACAGCTTCTTTACCGCCTCCTTGTCGCCGAGGCGCGTCTGGGTCAAGCGACGGCTCGCGAGCGTGTTCGTTTTTGCGTACGTGACGAGACGTTCGATGAACGGGCGGAGCGCTTTCGCTTTCGCCTCGGTCGTCGAGATGCGTTCTTCGAGCACGAGTGAGCGCGCGAGCGAGCGGATCAGCGCGCGGCGCTGATTGGTTTCGCGATGGAATGTCTGTCCTTTTTTAGTAAATGCCATACCAGTTTATTTATTCACCCTTGAGCGTGAGTCCGTGACCGGCGAGTGCCTTCGAAATCTCCGTGATGGCCTTTTCGCCGATGCCGTCGATCTCCTTGAGGGCTGTTGCTGTCTTTCGTGCGAGGCCTGCGGCGCTCTTGATGCCCGCCTCCTCAAGTGCTGAGGTGATGCGTGCCGAGAGTTCGAGGTCAGATACTTTGATCTTCGTCGCCTCGGTAGAATCGTCAGCGCCTTTCTTGCCCTCAGATGCGAGTGCTGCAAAAGAAGCAGCTGGTGCGCTCTCCTGGAAGCCGATGATCGCGCGGAGCTGATGCACCATGGTCTCGATTGATTTCTCGAGCGCCTCGCGCGGGGCTATCGTGCCATTGGTCTCGATGAGGATGCGCAGGCGGTTGAAGTCAGTACGGTCGCCGACGCGCATGTTCTCTACTTCGTAGTTCACGCGGCGAATCGGCGTGAAGGTGGCATCAAGCGCAATAGTGCCGATGTCGACCTTTTCCTTTGTGAGCGCTTCGCGTGCGACGTAGCCCAAGCCGCGTTCAATAGTCGCTTCGAGTTCAAAGCCAGTCTTGCCCGAAAGGTCGCAGATGTGCTGCTCCGGATTCTTGATCTCAACCTGAGTCGGAAGATTAAAGTTCTTTGCAGTGATTTCGCCCGGACCTTTCACGATAAGCGAGATGGTTTGTGGCTCATCGCCGTGGAGGACGAAGTGCACGCGCTTGAGGTTCAAAAGGATTTCCATGACGGTCTCGCGGACGCCGTCGATGGTAGCGAATTCGTGCGGAACGCCTTCAATCTTTACCTGCGTGACGGCTGCGCCGGGAAGCGAGGAAAGGATGATGCGGCGCAATGAATTGCCGAGCGTGTGGCCGTAGCCCGGATAGAGCGAATCGATTTCATAGACGCCCTGGACGTCCTCTTCGGAAACAATACGGGGCTTACTCGGAAGTGTGATGTGGTATTCCATAACGCAATCGTAATTACCAATTATTAATTAAAACTATCTCGTGTAGAACGAGAGCACCGCGACGAGGTCGCCCGCCACGTCGGCAGACGCCATCGTCGGCCGCTCGACGACCGAGCCCTCCATCTTCTTCGGATCCCACTTGAGCCACGACGGGAGCGTGCGCTCCGCGAAGCGGTCAGCGAAACCGGTCAAGACGCCGTGCTCTTTCGAGCCCTCGCGCACCGCGATGACATCGCCGACATTAATCGCCTGCGATGGGACGCGGCTCTTCTTTCCGTCGACTGTGACGTGGCCGTGCGCCACCATCTGGCGGGCACCGCGACGCGTCTTCGCGAGACCGAGGCGCCAGACGACGTTGTCGAGACGGAGTTCGAGGAGCTCATGGAGGCGTTCGGATGGTTTTGCACTGTGCACTGTGGAGAGCGCCTTGTGGACGTAGTTGTGGAACTGGCGCTCCGGCATGCCGTAGGTAATGCGTACCTTCTGCTTTTCGAGCATCTGCTTGCCGTATTCGCTCTGACGTCCGCGTCCGCGCTTCTTGTTCTTTGCGGTGCGTTCAGCGGAAACAGCAAACTTCTGCGTCTGTGCCTTCTCGAAGACAGTGACGCCGAGGCGTTTCGCTATTTTGTATCGTGGTCCAGTTTTCATAGTACAAAAGAATTATACGAGAATTATATGCGGCGAGCTTTCTTAGGGCGCGGGCCATTGTGCGGCACCGGCGTCACGTCTTTGATGGACTTGATCTGGATGCCCTTTCCGGAGAAGGCGCGGAGCACTGACTCGCGGCCGGCGCCGACACCCGTGATGATGACGGTCGCTTCCTTGAGGCCGATCATGAGGCTCTTCTCGCCGAGGAATTCGCCGACTTTCGCTGCTGCGTACGGCGTCGACTTTCTTGCGCCGGCGAAGCCGAGCGCGCCTGCGCTCGAGGAGATGACGGCATTGCCCTTCTCGTCGGCGAGCGTGGCCTTGGTATTGTTGAACGTCGCCTCCACATGGAGGACGCCCTTCTCGAGATGGCGCTTCGAAACTTTCGCAAGGGCGCGCTCTTTGCGTCCCTGATCCATGCCACGTCCTGATTTCTTGATGATGCGTTTCTTTCCCATAAATATTAGGTTTTTTCGAGCGTACGACGGCCGGAGGTCATCGTCTTACGGACGTTACCACGGCGCGTACGCGAATTAGTCTTGGTGCGCTGATTGCGTACCGGCAGCCCGCGCACATGGCGTTCGCCACGCGCCGAGCGGATGTCCTTAAGACGCTTGATGTTCTGTCCGATCTCGCGGCGCAACTCACCCTCGATAAGGAAAGACTCGGCCTGGAGACGGATTGCCTGCTCTTCCTCGTTCGTAAGGTCGCTGCCCTTCTTCTTCGGGGAGATGCCGGTCGTCTTCAAGATCTCGAGTGCACGCGTCGGGCCGATGCCGAAAATAAGCGGCAACGAGTACGCGAGCTGTTTGTTATCTGGAATGGTGACACCGGCGATACGCATAAAGTATAAGAGTAAAGGTTTGATTACGTAAATTTGGTTTTAGCCCTGGCGCGCCTTACGACGAGGATTCTTCTTATTGATACGGTACAGGCGCCCGCCACGACGGACGAGCTGATCACCTGGCTGTTGTTTCTTGATTGAAGCGCGAACTTTCATCGTAAATATTCTTGAATAGGCTATGTTAAGCGACGCACAATTCGTGCTCGACCCCCATACGGGTCAAGCACCATGTCTACCTGATCTCCGACCAGGACGCGAATGCGGTGCAGGCGCATCTTGCCTGCAAGGTAGGCGAGGATAAGCTCCCCTTCCTTTTTTTCAACCGCGCCCCCTTCCGTTGAAGCATCGGTTGATGCCTCCGCGGGAGCGGACAGACGAACCCGAAAAAGCGAATTCGGCAACACTTCTTCGACGGTGCCGACCGTCGTTTTTTTCTCTTCGCCGTCTTTCATTCGTTCGTCATGCTGATGCCTTATCAATGTAGCAGGTGCTTGAAAAGGCGTCAATACGCGCTTCCGGCCGTCACGACCGATATGGAGGCTGGATCCTCAGGAAATGACTGTCTCCAGAACGGGCGCAGGATAATGACGGCTCGCTTGACCTCCGGATAGTTCGTAAGTGCGACTTCTGCAGCCGAACGGGTCTTCCCTGCGATTGCAGCGGCAATACGGGCCGTATCGATGCTGTAGACGAGCGGTGCAGTACCGGAAAGGCTGAATGCGAACGAGGAGGCGTTTACGTCCGGCAAGCCATTGGTTGCCGCAAGTTGCAGACCTTCGACAGAAGAGAGTGTCAGCGGCTCGCCCTGGTACCCGATACCGGTTACCGACGCTGCGACGGCGGTCGCGAGTGCGGCATTTGGGAAAATAATCGCCGTGATGGTTCCCTGTTCCTTTATGTCCACCTGACCCGTCGTCGCAGATGGGGCGAGCGCCGACTCTTCATAGGTCGTTACGCTTGATCCCGGGACGAGCACGTAGCCCGGCGGAATCTGTCCCTGAATGCTCGCGAGAAGGTCCGGAGCGAGAGCGGCGACGAGAGCGCTTCGCGTCTGTGCCTCAATCGCCGTGTCGACAACCGGCACACTTCCTGAAGCACCACCCGTTATTGCTGTTGTCGAGCGCGCATACACCTGATTTACAAGCGGTGTTCCAGCGAATCCTGGAACAGTGAAGGACGTTGGGCCGACATTGTACGAGGCGCCTATCTGGTCGGCATACACTTTCGCGGCCACGCTTCCGGGCTTTGAGGCTGTCCCTGAAGGCACGGTTACTGCGGAGTGGATACGGAAGATGAGTCCTGCGGAAGTCGCAAAACGGGTATTTGCGATGAGTTTCTGTGTTTTACCTTGCGTATTGTAGATCGTAATCGTTCCAGAGGCGGAGGAATTTACGGCTTTGGTACCATTTCCTTTGACGCTTTGCGAAGCGATTTTCTGGGCGGTAATGATCTCAAACGGCAAGTTGCCGGTGCTCTTCGTCGCCGTAAAGGAGCTTTGGATCGCAGCGGAAACGGTATTTGGTGTCACTTCGACTTTCGAACTTGAGAAATAAAAGAGAACGCCCACGGATGTTGCAATAACGAGTGCAACAGCAATGATAGTTACGAACGGAAATTTCGGCGGATGGGAACCATGCGAAGACTTTCGTCCGTTACTGGACTCGCTGAGCGGCTCTGACTCTCTACGGCGGGACGGTGGAATGATGTCATCAAGGGTACGCATGTGGTAAGTATACCCCGTGAGATACAAATCCTTAAATCATATCGGTCGTTAGTGTGGATAGTTACGGGACAATCAGTGCAAGGAAGATCCTTTTTCTTTTATAAAGTGATGTTGTTGAAAAATCGCCATGAGGAGGATCCGTAGATCCAGAGATGTTGTACCTTGCCGCACTAGTCCGACGATATGACTTGCGAGAACAGATACAATCTTTAGTGGGTTGTCCGAGAGCCAGAGGGTTCCGAGATTTGCAGCTTCGAGCGCGTCGCGCAGAGAAGCGGTATCAGATTCGTGTGCAAGTAAGAGAATCGTCCGCGGCAAGGGGTACTGTTTCCCCATTTCGGCAAGCTCGCTACGTACATGAAGTACCCATGATGCGACCGTTTCGGAACTTTGCACATCGAGTATCGATACGAAAAGACCTTTTCGTATGAGCGCGAGGGACGTCGTTGGTCCGGTCGCGTCAAGAATGAGAGCGTCGTGCTCATGCGGGAACGCTTTCCTCATCGCTTGGTAGCGCAGTGAGCCGCCTGCAATCATCCGGATGTTTTTCATATGATACATACTCCGCAAAATCGCAGTGACTTCATGCGCGACCTGTTTACTAACGAGTGAGGTGAGGATGATGATATCGGCACGATGCACACTCATACCGTAGGGATCACGCGTTTCGTAGCCATTTAAGATGGTGCCAATGACGCTTTCGTCGGCAAGCAGTTTTTCTGGCGTTGCCGCTTTTATTTTCTCCAATGTGTCCGTAACGAGGCTTTTTGTGAAGGTAAATGACGTCTCTTGTTCGAAATGCTCGGTGCGCGACGAGGTGTTCTGCCAAGGGGCGCCGAGTGAGACGAGGATCATGTCGGCGCTTCCGCTGCCGGTCGCGCGCATAAGCACGGGCGCGCCTTCGCGGATGAGGGTGGTGCAGAGTATCTGGAGTGCGCGCAGCATCGCTTTCTCCCGTGATTCATGCTCTCGCACCTCGACCGGGAGTCGGCGCGTATACAGGATTATTGGCAACTCGCCTTCAATGTACCGCGCGTACGCGCCCGCAACAGAGGTTGCGCCAATATCTATCAGTAAGGTCGATTCTGTTTTTTTCTCCTCGCGAAAAAGACCAGTTAAAAAACTCATTGCGTCATTCTAGCACTCCTCCTTCGCGGGAAATGCCGAAAGACACACCTTATCGTTATTCCAGGACGGCTTTTATTCTGCGGATGCCAGCGGATGACGCTTCTTCTTTTTGAATCTTAAAATGCCCGAGCTCGCTCGTATTCAACACGTGCGGACCACCACAAAACTCGAGTGAGAATGCTTCGGAGAATTTCGGATCATCCGCAGTCGCGTCTTTCGGTCCCACGGAATACACGCTGACCTGCTCGGGATAGGTCGCACCAAACTCATGCTCAGCACCGAACCTCTCGGCTTCTTCTTTGTTCATGACGGTTCGAGTTACGGGAAGCGCTTCGCTGATTTTCTCATTTACGATTTTTTCCACTTCCGCTTTCTGCTCTGGCGTCATTTTCGTTCCGTACGAAAAATCAATGCGCAGGCGTTCGCTCGTGATATTGCTGCCACGCTGATGCACATCTTTGCCAAGCACCATCTGGAGCGCTTTGAGAAGCAGGTGGTGCGCCGTGTGGTAGCGCACGGTCTGCTCCGCGTGATCGGCGAGACCGCCCGCAAACCGCTGTGCCGCGCCCGCGCGAGAAAGTGCCTGATGTTCTTCCATCTTCGCCTGCACGACCTGCATATCGAGCATGATGCTGCGCTCTTTCGCGATCTCTTCCGTAAGTTCCACCGGGAATCCATACGTAGTGAATAGCATGAAGGCGTCGATTGTCGTGCCCATCTTTTCGAGCTCGCGCATGCCGTGCGCGAGCGTCTTTCGGAATTGCGCTTCCTCTTTTTCCAATTCCTCGTGGATGACCTGTGTGGCTTCGCGCACAAAAGGATACGCATCTGCATACGCCGCGCCGAATCCCTCGGCGACTTCGGCAAGTACTGCGTCTTTGATTCCGAGTTTATCCGCCTCGCGTATCGAGCGGCGGATGAGGCGGCGCAGCACGTAGCCCTGTTCGGTATTGCTTGGACGTATGCCGGACGCGATGAAAAATGATGCTGCACGCATGTGATCGAGGATGATTCTGAACGAGCGCGTATCTGCGCCGCCGTTTTCGGAAAGCGTCGCCTCCGCATAAGATTTTCCGGAGTGTTTTTCGAGTACGGCGCGGGCCGCATCGAAGAGATCAATCATGAAAATATCCGGATTGCCGGTCGTCGCAAATGCGAGACGCTCAAGTCCCCCGCCGAAGTCGACATTCTTTTTCGGAAGCTCTTTGAATGAATCGTCAGCCTGTTTGATGAATTGCATGAAGACCGAATTCCCTACTTCAACAAAGCGACCGCAGTCGCAATTCACGTGACACTCCTTTCCCCACTTCAGGTCGTGCGGTGTTCCGAAATCATAAAAGACTTCCGAGTCGGGACCGCCGATTTCTCCTTCCGGCATTTTGGACGGCGTGCCGGAGCGACTCCACCAGTTCTTTTTCGATCCATACGAGAAAATCCGTCCACCTTGCATGCCCTTTTCGTAACCAGATGCTTCTGTACCGAGACGAACCAGTTCCGTTGGTATGCCCTTCTCGGTAAAAAGCTTTTTCCAGATTTCGACCGCTTCGGTGTCGAGATCCATACCTACGCTCTCGTCGCCGTCGAAGACGGTAACGTAGAGTTTTTTTGGATCGAGCCCAAGCCCTTCTTCCGCGCTCGTCAGGTATTCAAAAAACCACGGGAGCTGCTCTTTCTTGAAGTAGTCGCCGAGTGACCAGTTGCCGAGCATCTCGAAGAAAGTCGTGTGGCGATTGTCGCCCACTTCTTCGATGTCTTCTGCGCGGAATGACATCTGCGAATTCGCGAGACGCGCACCAGCCGGGTGCGGCTGTCCGAGAAGGTAGGGCACCAAGGGCTGCATGCCGCTACTAGTAAAGAGCGTCGTCGGATCATTTTCAGGCACGACCGGTGCCGAAGGAATGATGGCGTGTCCTCGCTTGGCGAAGAAATCGAGGTAGCGCTTGCGGGCTTCGGAGACGGTCATGGCTTCTTAAAGGTACCAGATGCCGCGAGCGAAAACTTGGTACGGGGGATAAGGTCGGCAGCATCCCTGATGTTAGCGAGCGATACGGCGCGAATGATGTCCGGGTAGTCGGTCAAGTAGGAGAGATCGAAACCGAGTGTACCGATCGAGTGCAGCGTCCGCGCAAGATTCTGAGTGGTCGAGAGTGCGACGAGATATGCGCCAGTTATTTCTTCTTTTCGTTTCGCAAGAGCTTCTTCCGAAAGACCTTCAGTAAAAAAGATATTCACTTCTTTCCGGAGTTTCGCGACAGACTCCGCATACCCTTCCGGCGAGAAAGTCGCCCAGATCTTGAAATGGCCGTCAGCGCCGGCGTTGAGGCCAGCAAGCGTCGCATACACGCCATAGGTAAGACCGTCTCGTTCGCGAATAGTCTGCATGAGATGCGAAGAAAATCCGCCGCCGAGCATCTCTGTGAGGACTTTCATAGGGTGGTACAGCTCGTGTCGCAGCGTAAGCGGCAGCGTCGCACCGAGAAGGATGTCGACATTTGCTTTGTCGGCGAGTGGAATCAATTTCTCGCGCGCTTCCTGCGCTTTCTTATTTACCTGCTTTGTCGGCGCTGCTGCCGTACCCGCGCCGAGCTTGCCAAACGCTTTCTCGGCGGCTGTTCGTGCGGAAGCGGTATCGATGTCACCCGTTATCGCGAGTACGAGACCACCCTTCCCGAGCTTCTTTCTAAAGTCTTGCAGGTGCGCGCGACGTGTCGCAGCAACACTCTTTTCTTCGTCTTTGAGCGGGCGGGCGTAATTTACATGCGTAGGATCGTACAGCATCGCCGCAAAAGCTCGCTCCGCTTGCGCGCGTGTATCTGATTTTTCTTCAGCAAGCTCGCCGAGCGCGAGCGCTTTCGCATTTTTCACTTCCGCATCCGGGAAATTCGCTCCGCTAAGACTCTCAGAGATGATCGAGAGAAGGACAGAGAGGTCTTCAGGGAAACAGCGTCCGGAAAATGCGGTACGGTCGCCGGATGACGAAAATGAGAGCGACATGCCGCGCCCAGCGAGCATCTCTCGGATTACGCTCTTCTTTTTCTTTACGGTACCGGCATCGAGCAGCTCAGCGGTAAGGCCGGGGATGACGTCGAGCTCCGGCGGCAGCATGTTGGGACCGCCGAATACGCTGCCTTCGATCACGACGACGTCGTGCGCCTGAGTCGGGGCGAGGAAAAGCCTGCCACCGCCGACTATCGGGAATTCTTGTGCAGATGAGCGTTCGTTTTTCATGAATCGGTGCCGATGAAGTGTCCGACCGTGCTCTGATCGTCGACCAAGTATTTTTTCGCGACTTTTTGCACTTCTTTCGCGGTCACGCGCGCAAGCGCTTGCGGCAGCGTCACGAAGCGCGTCCAGTCTCCGGTCGCAATCTCTTCGTTCAGGCTCGCGAGGAGCGCGTACGGGCCGTCGCGCCGCGCGGCGATGTACGCGCGCAGAGAGCGTTTCGCGCGCACGAGCTCGGACGCGGTAACGCCTTTCCCGATGATGTTTTCGTATTCTTTTTTGGCGCGTTTCTCGACCGCATCGTGCTTCGAACGCGGCGCAAGCGTGACGTATGAGATGAGGAGCGACGGATCGCGGAATTGGTAGCACATCGTCGTCACATCCGTCGCGGTCGCCGAGTCGACGAGCGAGCGATAGAGTCGGCTCGTCTTGCCGTCACTCAGGATGAGCGCGAGAAGCAGAAGCGCTGGGAAGTCGTCATGCGTCGCAGCCGGGATCTTGTGCGCGAGCGCAATCATGTTCGTATGACCCGCGCGCTTCACGACTGCTCGGCGCTCGCCTTCCTGTTTCGGCTCCTCCGTGTGCATCGCCGGATGAGTAACGGGCGCTTTCCCGTGTGCGCCGAACTCCTTCACGATAGCGGCAAGCGTTGCTTCTGCGTCGAAACCTCCAACGATAGAAACCGTCGCATTATCCGGATGATAGAAATCATCATAAAACTGCTTGAGCCGCTCTATCGATACCCGTTCGATATCGCTTCGCCAGCCGATCGTCGGGTGGTGATACGGGTGCGCTTCGTACGCAAGCGCCCAGAGCTGCTTGTCGAGCGCTTCCATAGGGAGATTTTCTCCGCGCTCGAATTCATTCCGCACGACCGGCATTTCCGAGCGGCGGTCCTCCTCTTTGATGAAGGCGTTGCGCATGCGATCGGCCTCAAGCGCGATTGCTGTCGGCAAGTGTTCCTGCGGGAGTACCTCGAAGTAATTCGTACGGTCGTTCCAAGTTGTCGCATTCACTAACGCTCCTTTGGTCTCAAGGATCTCCCAAATGGTGCCGCCCTTCTCTTTATTGAAATTCTTCGAGCCTTTGAACATGAGGTGTTCGAGCAGGTGTGTCGCGCCCGTGTAGCCTATCGCTTCGTTCCTGGAACCGACTCGGTACGTGACCATGATCCCAGCAACAGGAGCGGTCGGATCCGGAGCGAGCAAAATCTGCAGACCATTCGCATCAAGGAGATACTCATGAATGCCTTCAAGCGAGCGCACGAAGGTTGCGCCGGAAACAAACGGCACCGAGGGAGCATTCTTCGCGTGCATATGCGCCTACTGTACCAAATCGACCGCTGTTCTACAAAAATGCCGCGAGTTCTTTCGCGTGTGCTTCGGCGAGGCGCATGGTAAGCCGATGTTCCGACAAGCGATCCTGCGCGATGCGGAGTACTTCACCGTGATACCAGAGATATTCCCCTACCGGCTGCTTCCAGCGCGTGAGAAGCTCTTTGCCCTCTTCCTCAAATGCTTCGAGCTTGCTTTCGATATTGTCTATTTTGTCGGCGATGGCGATGAGTACCGCGTCCGTCGGAGCGATCTCGAGATTCGCAAGATATGCCGTTTTCCGCTCTTTCCAATCAAGCTTCTTTCCGTCTTTTTCTTTTATTTCGCTGACGGATTCAACAAGTTCGGCGACACGCTCGTTAAAAGCGGCAACAATCTCTTCGCGCGTCGCATCGGTGTCTTCAAGAGTGTCGTGCAGGAGCGCGGCCGTTACCACATCGTCGCTCGCGCCGTCTTCGGCGACCAGGAGCGCGGTCGAAAAAAGGTGCGTAATGTACGGCAACGGTTCTGTCTCCTGTCGCAAGTGACCATGATGCTTCCGTGCCGCGAATTGCAGCGCCTTCTTTATCTGCGGCGTGTGGTTCATAGGTAAATATCGTGTGTCCCGACATCTGCATAATACATGCTACCTTTCCCTATCTTAACGATGACTCTGTATGAAAAATTGGCAGAGAAAGCATGGTATGCCTTGAATTTGCCATGCAACTTGTGCACTTTAAGGATTTCATTACTTTCCCCTTTTTCAAAAAGTTTTACAGCACGAAACACATCGTCCTGCACCGCCTCTTCGCATTTTTTAAGTGAGCGCAAGAAGCGCGCAGTATAAAAATACTGCATATTAGAACTGTCTGAGAAGTTTTTTCAGATCCCCTCGGTACACGCGATTTTCTTTAATGTCTGTCTCTGCTTCCTGCAAGCGCGAAAGAGCTCGCTCTTCCTGAAGCCGTCCGAGCGCGTAGCGGACGAGATGCGCTTTCGAATCGCTCGTTCCCGCCTTAAGCTCCCCCTCGATAAACGATTGAAGCTCTTTGGTAATGGGTATCGTAATCGTTGTCATAGGCTATAGGATAGTACTATTCCATAGTACTCGCAAGTCATCAGTGATTATAACCAATCTATCGGAGTCTCTGTGTGAGCGATGAGATACTCGTTCGCGCGGCTGAAATGTTTAGAGCCGAAGAATCCTGAGTGGGCGGATAAGGGGGAGGGGTGCGCCGCTTCGAGCACCAAATGCTTGCTCCGGTCGATGTGCGCCCCTTTTGCTTTAGCATAATTGCCCCAGAGCATGAAGACGAGGCCCGTGCGCTCATCCGAGAGCGCACGGATGACGGCGTCGGTAAATTGTTCCCACCCCTTTTCTTGGTGCGAGCCAGCAGCGTGCGCACGCACGGTCAGCGTCGCGTTCAGAAGCAGTACGCCCTGCTTCGCCCAGCGCGAAAGATCGCCGCTCTTGTGCACGAGCGGCTTCCCGAGATCGCTTTCAATTTCTTTAAAAATATTTCTGAGGGAAGGTGGTAGAGCCTCCTTTTCGTCGACTGCAAAGGCAAGTCCATTGGCCTGCTGTTCTCCGTGATACGGGTCCTGCCCGAGGACGACGACTTTCACTTTCTCGAACGGACACAGGTCGAATGCGCGAAAAATATCTTTTGACGCCGGGTACACGGCGCCATCCTGATATTCCTTCTTCACGAAGGCCGTAAGTTCGGCAAAATACGACTTCTCAAATTCACTCTCGAGATGTTTCTGCCACGACGGATCGATCCGTACTTGCATGCTGCCGCTCTTCATTTCTTCTTGCCGTTCTGATGGAGCGCGAGCAGCATCTTCCCGGCGTTCTCGCGATACGGACAATACTCGCAGCGAGGCCCCGATGCGGGGATGGCGTCCGACACGAGGCAGGCCTTCAGCTCTTTGAGCGTGCCCGGTATCCAGGAATCATCGCCCTCATACGGCAAAATAGTGATATCGAATTCAAGTTTGCCGTCGAACGCTCCTTTATCATTCAAACCGTTTGCGTATACGAAATACGCGGTCGGCGAAACCGTGAAGCCGTTTCGACGGAAGAGCCATTGATAGACTTCGACCTGGCGCTTGTACTGGATCTTCCATTCGTCCTCGAGCGTAATCTCTTTCTTCCCTGCCGTCGCTTTGTAGTCGACGATGTACAGCTCGCCCGCGGGACCTACCCAGACGTCGTCGATACCGCCGCGCACGATGAGATTGTTTTCCGTATCATGATACTTGATGCCGCGCTTGAACGCGTCGCGCCACTCTTCGACTTTCTCGTGCGCATACGGTATCGCGTCGATGCCGTACTTTTGCATGAGCGGATGCGCCTCGCCCGCGGCGCGGCGCACATCGAATTCGCGCTTAAAAAGCTCATCCACCGCATTATTGAGCGTGAACGGCGGCGTGTCGGGTCGCCCGATGCCATAGCGCGCTTCGAGCCAGAAGCAGCGCGGGCACTCGAGGAAACGGTCGATTTTCGAGCGGGAGATCGTATACGGTTCTTTTGAAGACGGATTAAAACGTCCTTTCTCCCATTTGAGCTTGTAGCCGCCGAATGCCATATCACTCAGTGGTAGTGAAGTACGCGACCACGCGCGCGCCGGTATCGAAATCGATATATACGCTGTTGACCGCAGCATCGAAGACGCCGTTATTGTCATCGCGATACAGCTCGACCGCATAAGTGCGATCCGGTGCTGTTGCGCGTAGTAGCGGAACGTTGATAGTGCTCAATGGTCCACTGATATGCACCGCTCCGAGCACATTTCCGAGATCGCCGCCGGTTATCTCACGCACCGCGACCCATACGCCCGGCGGTGGCACAGTCACTGACTCGACAGTAACGGTATCTCCCGCAGACTGTTTCGTGACGGATATCGCACTACTCTCTTGCGTAGTTACGGCAGTGCTCGTCGCATGGAGCAGTGCCGACGACATCGGCAGAAGCGCAAGATCGCCACGGAAAAACCATATGCCCGTAAGAAGGATACCGAGCATGACGCCGGCGATAAAAGAGTTTGTGGAAAATCCCATCATAGGGAAACGGTATCACGAAATTCATCGGGAAGCTCAAGCAGACCTTCGGCTTCCGCAAGGAGTTCGCCTACTTTCGCTGCGGAAAGGTGCAGTGGATCAAGTGCGCGACGATTCTGTACAATCTGGCCGACTGCGATGATGCCCTGCTCGATAAGCATGCGTTTCTCGGCGCGTGAAAGGCCGACCAGTGTGGTAATCGGATAGACTTTTGCACGACTCATACGATCGAAGAGATTTCCTTTGATCGGATATCCCCACCCAAGAAGTTCGACGCCGGAACATTCGGCATAAGCGATTGCCTCAGAGGTAAACTTCGTATTGGTCACAAGGAGTCCTTGGTCAATGGGGCACGCACGGATTGCTGGGTCGCAATTGAAGATGTCATCGAAACGACTCTTCACGTAGAGCGCCACCTTCAGATCTGTCTTATAGCCCGGATCATTGTGATACTTCAATTCCGCCGCGATGTAAGTATTCTGTTCCGGATGCGAGGCATAAAAATCGACTTCGTGCGCGACGCATTTCCCTTTTATGATCTTGCGCGTCTCGACCTGCCAGCCTTCCGCGCGGTAAAGATGCGAAATAAAATCCTCGAACGGATGGCCGGTAGGGCCGAGCTCAAGGAGCGCGCGGCGGAGCGCATAGCGCGCAGCGACTGGTCGCGCCTCTTTACGCAGGAGCGCAAAGGCACGCGTATAAATCTCTTTCGAAGACGTTCCTGGTGCAATGGTGCTCGTTATCGTCTCGGTAATGCGTGCGGCGGCATGCTCGCCCGCGCCCGCCCGCCGGAGCGAGGAAATAAGAAATGTGGGATTAAATATCTCGCTCGATCCGTCAGACTTGATGATGACGATAGGTTTCGTCATGGTGTGTTCGTGGTCGCGACTGCGCCGTTTACCGTTACCGTAATTGGCGTTTGAGAGGGCGCTGCAATTGTCGTTTGAAACGAAACGCGAGTCGGCACTTGCAGACAAACGCCCGACGCATCAGTTGTCGCGATTTCCAAAAGAATATATGCCGTGCTTGATGCTGTGCTCGCAAAACTTGCTTTCGCACTTGCAGAGACGCAGGCATTTGACGCATCGATTGAGCCACTGATCGTGTGCAGACCTTTTTTGAAGGTGTCGCGCATGGTTACGGTTGGCACGATCACGATGGCGCGCTCAGCTTGTGGGACTGTGAGATCACGCGTATGCGGCACCGAGAGCACGAAGCCGCCAATAACAAAGAGTGCGATAATCGTCGCCGCAACCCATAGACGCGTATGGTTCATGCGGTAATGATACCACCACCAATAAGCTCGCCACTACAGTAGAAAACAATTGACTGGCCGGGGGTGGGGATTTCGGGAAGTGGTATGACGCTGATAAAGCGCCCATTTCCGAGATGTCCCTGTACCCGCGGGCCGCGATAGCGATACTGAGCATCGACAACACCGCTCGACTCACTAAACCAATTCGCATCGGTAAACAAAATTTCTCCAGAGGTCTGTGCGGAAGCAGGAAGGCGTGTTTTCCCCACCGTAAGCTCATTTTTCGCAATATCTTTCGCAAGGACGAACCAGGGGCCGGTTTCGCTCGCATTTCGCAATGCGATACGCTGCCCAAGCGTGGAGAGGAGCACTCCGTCATGTTCGCCAACCACCTCCCCCTTTTCATCAAGGGCACGACCGGGCGAGACACCGAATTCGTTTTTCAGAAATTCTTCGACCGAAACGCTCCCGAGGAAACACACCCCCTGACTGTCTTTCTTTTCAGCGACCGGTAAATTGAAACGCTCAGCAAGCGCGCGCACTTCGCCCTTCTCTTTATTTCCTACTGGAAAAAGTGTTGCATCCAAGATCTGTTTCGGTACCGCCCAGAGGAAATAGCTCTGATCCTTCTTACCGCTTCGGTAATGCCCCATCGCAATAGCATCCGCTCCGAGCGCTTTCGCGCACTGATAGAATGCGCCGAACTTTATGTCGCGATTGCACATGACGTCTGGATTCGGGGTGCGTCCCGCGCGGTACTCCGCGAGCAGATAGTCGATGACGCTTCTTTTGTACGCGGGACCGGCGTCGAGCGTGAGGAACGGGATGTGGAGCCGCGCCGCGACGCGCATCGCGTCGCGGCGTTCTGCTGCCCAGGTGCAAGGCATGCCGGGCGGGTACCAGCCTTTAATGAATACGCCGGTTACATGCGCTCCGGCGCGCACAAGAAGCGCCGCCGAAACGGCCGAATCAACCCCTCCCGAGAGGCCCACGTAGATGTTCTTCCCTCGTACGTTTTCCATAAACGTATCTAATCATGCTTAGTAATTGCTGACCATCGGTACCAAAATGAAATGGCCTGCACAGAACGTATGTTCTGTGCAGGCCATTATGTGCAAAGCACTACAGCGAAATTGAATGCGTCCCGACCCTCGGGGATTCAAGTGCGGCCTTGATTTCGGATCTCCGAACCTGGTAGCCGCCGCTTTGAGCCGCGATACTAGCGTCGCTCCTCTTTTCTTTGTCCGAGAGGACGGCATTTGGATACGGACCAACCTGCTTTTCAATATAGCCGGCTAGCGCCCGTCTCCAATCACGAAGGAGCAGATGCGGCTTCGAATTCGGACCAACTCTGACGAGGACTTCACGGTGAGTAAACGTAACGACACGTTTTCTCTCGCTCGCAAGCAGCAACGCTTCATAGATAGCCCGCGAAATGCTGACGCCGACCAGAACTTTTAAGAGACCGTTTCTTTCCTGTCTCAATGTCCTCATCGCTCGATACCTCCTATAATAATATAGTTTGGAAAAGTAAATGTACTTATCGTAAATGCGATAGTTCACAATCAATAGTCTTTCTCTCTTATAACATGATGCATGTGTTGTGTCAATGACTCCTCTTGAATTCTAATCTGAATTGCAACACTTCCCATATACCGCGCAGGGCGTCCGCCAGGAGAGAGACTTGCGAGGCGTGTGGTTCATGAGTTCCGTCACGCCATCGAGCTGTCTCTGAGAGATGGTACTCAAGTCGAAGCG
>JAPLWH010000015.1 GCA_026396715.1 Candidatus Kaiserbacteria bacterium | reverse complement strand
TCCCCATACTCCATCTGCGGAACATCTCACGCCGTTGGTACGGCAACAATTTGGTATTCTTGTGCATGCAAGAGGCGCTTATGATTAATGGTCTGAACACCAGAATCGTACCGCGCCTTTTGCGCTTTCAATGAGCATTCGTTGACACCTAAAGTGTCAACAACCCGATGCTAACGTACAGCGGATATTGACACCACATGTTCCGTGTGTTTCTATAGAAACAGCTATTTGCGGTTCTTTTCTAAATCGTGCTAAACAATATTCAATAGGAGGGGATCATGAACGTACTGATCGCTATCGTCGTCGTTCTGGTTTCTCTGCTTCCGGTTTCTTCGCATGCTGCCATAAATCGCCCTCCTCGAGACCCGTCTCCGATCACTATTCCCAGCTTCGATGCTATACCAGTCGATCGGGAACTTCTCGGCGATGTGTTCAGGCGTTTGCGTGAGTACACCCTCACTAACTCCGAACAATCTACTATCGGACCCAATGCCGCCAGGCTTCTGGGACTGGAAATAACCGGCTTAAGCATACCGACGAAAAACGTATCCTCTTCGCTTCCCGACGGCGAGTGTTATTTTATCGTGAGCCTGAAGCCGGATACCGACGATATCGTCATCCTGGAGATGAGGGAAGGAGCTCCGTTCATTATGTACCTAACGAACTCCAAGGGAGAGTTGCGCGCGGGACTCGTCAATCATCCCAGCCATTCTTACCTGATTACCAACGAACAGGCAGCCGCCGGATTCAGAGCTCTTCTTGAATTCTGGACTGACGCAGCCAAAACTCTTCCGTCAAATGAGTCGTTTCCCAAGTAGTTCAGATCGACTAAAAAAACGCGAGCAGATGAATAATCTGCTCGCGTCTTCATTTTTATAGAAACGTGTAAACGGATGGTTTGATGAAATGAGAGAGGATTTTCTGCGCGCGTATGTGAAATAGTTCGACCCGACGTTCGGGTGCTGGCCATTTATTTTGGCAAGCAAGCCATAGACTGCCTCCGCATCGCCGCTGATGGAGTCCAGTGTCAGATGCGGCGCGATCGTTTGCAACGTGGCGGCTAACTTTTCACGCATCCCCGGCTTACCCGAGCAAAGCAGATTCAACGGACGATTCGTGCGCATACATCTCCTTTCGGTTAGGTGCACTGCCTCTGTTTGTAGAGTATAGTGTAGAATCATTATGTCAAGATATGGCTAATTTTAAACTCCACACGCCCTTTCCTCCGGCGGGCGATCAGCCGCAGGCGATCGAAAAACTCGAGCAAGGGCTCGAGAAAGGTCTGCGCCATCAAACGCTTTTCGGCGTGACCGGTTCGGGCAAGACGTTTACGGTGGCGAATGTCATCGCGGCATACGATAAGCCGACACTTGTTCTTGCGCACAACAAGACGCTCGCGGCGCAGCTCGCGCAGGAGTATCGAGAGTTTTTTCCTGAAAATGCCGTGCACTACTTCGTTTCGTACTACGACTACTACCAGCCGGAAGCGTACATCGCGCATTCGGATACCTATATAGAGAAAGAAGCGATGATCAATGCCGAGATCGACCGATTGCGGCACGCCGCCACCCAAGCACTCCTCACGAGGAAAGACGTCATTATCGTCGCCTCAGTCTCCGCCATCTACGGTCTCGGCTCGCCGGAAGAGTATGAGAAAGTGCATATAAAGATTGAGAAGGGTGCGGTCGAAGATCGTGCGACGCTCATCCGAAAGCTCATCGGCATTTATTTCGAACGCACGATTGCTGACCTCAATCCGGGACAGTTGCGCGCGATCGGCAATTCACTCGAGTTTATGCCGGTCAACGAGCGCGCAATCTACCGCATCACGTTCGACGACGACCGTATCGCATCGCTTGATCACCTCGACCCGGTCTCGCGCGCGCGAATCGCCGCGCCGGAATCAGTCTTCGTCTTTCCGGCGAAACACTTTGTGACAAATGAAGAGGAGCGAGCGCGCGCTATCGAAGACATCAAACTCGAGCTTGCGGAACAGCTCGCGAAGTTTAAGCGCGAAGAGAAGCCACTCGAAGCCGAGCGCCTGAAGCGCCGCACGCTCCACGACCTCGCGCTCATCCGCGAGCTCGGCTACACGAGCGGCATCGAGAATTATTCCCGCCACTTCGACGGGCGAAAGCCTGGGCAGCCGCCGTATACGCTCCTTTCGTATTTTCCAAAAGATTTTCTGACGGTCATCGACGAATCGCATGTGACCGTTCCGCAAATAGGTGGCATGTATGCGGGCGACAAGTCGCGCAAAGATACGCTCGTCGAATACGGCTTCCGTCTCCCATCGGCACGCGATAATCGCCCGCTTCGATTTGAAGAGTTCGAAGAGCGCACCGGGCAGGTCATCTACACGAGTGCGACGCCGGGGCCGTACGAGCGCGCGCATTCCGAGCAGGTCGTCGAGCAGATTATTCGTCCGACCGGACTCATCGACCCCGAGCTCACGATGCGTGCTGTGAGCGAGACGGGCGGCTATAAGGGACAGATTGCAGATTTTATTACTGAGGCGGAAGTCGTCATCAAACGCGGCGGCCGCGCGCTCGCGACGACGCTCACGAAACAGATGGCTGAAGACCTCTCCTCATTTTTGCGCGAGAAGGGAATCAAGGCCGAGTATCTGCACTCAGACGTGAAGACGATCGATCGCATCGACATCCTTACCAAGTTCCGCAAAGGCATTTTCGATATTCTCGTTGGCGTGAACCTGCTTCGTGAAGGGCTCGACCTGCCGGAAGTGGAGCTGGTCGGGATCCTCGACGCCGACAAGGAGGGCTTTTTGCGCTCTGAGACCGCGCTCATCCAGACCATCGGCCGCGCGGCGCGCAATGTGCTCGGGCGCGTCATTCTCTATGCCGACACCATGACCGGCTCGCTTGAACGCGCGATCAGCGAGACGAATCGCCGCCGCGCGCTCCAAGTCGCTTACAACGAGAAGCACGGCATCACGCCTATGACGATCAAGAAAGAGATTCGTGACATTGCGGCATCGATGCGCACCGAGCACCAGAAGACTATCGACGAGCTGCTCGTGCTTGATACGCTTGCGTATCAAGATGATCCCGCCGCATTCATCAAGAGGAAGAGAGAGGAAATGGCCGAGGCGGTTGAGCAGCTCGATTTTGAAACAGCAGCACTCATCCGCGACGAACTCTACAAGCTCGAAGGGAACGGACCGAAGGCTAAAAAGCCCCGCACGCGCAAAGCATTGAGCGGCTCGTAACACCGAGTTGTTAACATACCTTCTCTAAGGTTTTCATTTTCTATTCGCTATACTCATACCAATGAGTCCCCGTCGCACTCTCTCACAACTTGCGCTAGTTACAGGAGTCCTTCTATTCTCCGCCAGCCTACAGACTCTTGCCGCATTTACCGCGCCCACAACCGCGCCGCCGGGCGCTGATGCATACGCGCCGATTAACACCGGTTCGGGCGCACAATCGAAAGCCGGCGGTCTCCTCCTCAATACCGGCGGCGCGGTAAATGGACTCATCGTACAGAATGGTAATGTCGGCATCGGCACATCAAGTCCGAGACAAAAACTTTCCGTTGCTGGAGTTATCGAGTCAGCGATTGGCGGTATTAAATTCCCGGATGGAACGTTGCAATCAACAGCAGTAACCGCAGCAGCAAGCAGTACGAATATCATTGTTCCAATATCCGTCGGAACAGGCTCGACGCGCACTCATGAAGGCACAGTCGTCATCTCATCGAATCAGAGCCTCAGCGGCATACATTATTACACTGACTTCACGCTGAATAGCGGTGTGACGATTACCGTTCCTAGCGGAAAAAGGAGATTGATTATCATCGCGTCAGGATCAATTACCATCAATGGGACAATCAATGCTCGAGGAGCAGGCGGCGCGGGCGGAGCAGGCGGCGGGGCACCAGGGTATTATGATCCTGGGAGCCCGGGAGCTCCGGGTACGGATCAACCTGGAGGAGCCAGCGGTTCCGCTGGAGGCAGTGTGGTCGTGCATGGTTACGATTTCGGCACATCTGCACAGTCTGGGAGCGACGTCCTTCTCCTTGCTGATCCATGGACCGCGCTTGGCGGCGCAGGTGGGGGAGGTGGCGGTAACGACGGAAATACCGGCCCCAGTGGAGCGGGGGGAGCGGGTGGTGGTTCAATAGTATTGATGGCGCCTACCATTACTCTTGCCTCCACGGCAACTTTGAACTCATCAGGCGCAAATGGCAGCACATCGCCGTATGTCGGTGCAGGCACTGGCGGGACGGGCGGCGGCGGGAATATCTATATCATGAGCCACTCGTACACCAATAATGGTGCGACTTTTACGCAGACCGGCGGCGTAGCCGGTGTGAAGCAGATTCTTTTGTATTGATTTGAAATGCAGAGAGGGGATAACCGCTACTGATCCTCAAGTAACTAGTATACTGACTGCACATGGAAGAGGTAACTGAGCAGCATATTAAGTCTTTCTACGAAAGAATCGGGCAATGGATTCTGATGCTCGTGGTCGCGCTTGCGGTCGGGCTGCTTTGGCTGAGCTGGCGCAATGCGTGGTTCCCGTTCGGGACGGCATCCTTTATGACGCCAGCGGTTACTACGCCACCGCAACCGACGCAAGAAGATACCTTGAAGTCGCTTACCGCTCCCGCGACCCCGACGAGCAGTCCAGCCGCCATCCTCAAACAGCTCACGCCGCCTAAATCTTCAAAAACGATACAGACGAACCCGATCGACACTACGTCAGTGCTTGACTCGCTTACGCCAAAAAAATAACATGCCATCGATACCTCTTCCTCGCCTCCTTCTTCTGCCGCT
>JAPLWH010000008.1 GCA_026396715.1 Candidatus Kaiserbacteria bacterium | reverse complement strand
GGGCTGAGCCAAGAGCGCGGGCACGCTCAACCATACCAGACATCCAATCAGATTCCCAGATTCGCGAGAGCACGGATAACTTCCTTTATCGGCAGAGCAAAACCGACCAATCTTTAATTTGTATCAAAACCTTTGGTGGACCCTACCGGATTCGAACCGGTCACCCCCTCATTGCAAATGAGGTGCTCTACCAAATGAGCTAAGGGCCCTATGCCTCCTACTCTACCGCGACCGGGCGAGATTGGCCAGATGCCCGAGAAAATCAGAAAACGGGATACCTACGGCGGCCAGAGATTTCGGCAAAAGCGACTCGGGAGTGAGCCCGGGGAGCGTATTGGTCTCCAGATAATAGACGCCTTTCGGCGCAACGATGAAATCGCTCCGCGAGTAGTGGCGAAGCCCGAGCGCACGATGCATCAGCTTCGCGGCGCGCTGGAGCTCCTCGGCGGCAACACGGGAGAAGTTGCCGGGACAGATTTCGCGCGTTTTCCCGGAATACTTCGCTCCGTACGAGAAGAGATCCCCTTCCGGCGGGATGATCTCGATTGAGGGGAGCGCGTAGAGCGCTTCGCCGCGCAGACCCTCGACCACACCGACCGTCGCCTCTTTCCCACGAATGTATTCTTCGACAAGGACAGCGGGCGCTCCCTCAGCGAAAAGCTTCTCGATGGCGGAAAGTACCGGCGCATAGCCGCCGACGAGTGAGACGCCGACCGAAGAGCCCCAGCCGACCGGCTTTACGACGACCGGCTGAGAAAAGTTCTGAATGATCTCGTGCGTCGCCGCCTCGCTATCTGCAGCATTCTCGATATAGCGAGACTCTGGTGTGAGCAGTCCCGCCTCTTTTGCGCGCATCTTCGCCATGAGCTTGTGCATCGCGAGATAGGAACCGAAAGAATCTGCGCCCGCATAGGGGACGCCGAAACGCTCGAGTAGTTTCTGCACTTCCCCGTCCTCGCCGTACTCTCCGTGCAGCCCGATAAGCGCCACGTCGATCTGACGTAGCACGCGTTCGGGCGTGATTGCCCGTCCACGATCATGCCACTGTCCGCTCCTATCTATATAAATGTCACGTACCGCGAAGCGTTCTTCCGGAAGTCCGGCGAGCATAGCGGCGCCGGACTTGAGCGAGACCTCATGCTCGCGCGACGGTCCGCCCCGCAGAACCCCGACGATAGTTTGCATATATGTTTATTGTAGCAGGGAGTGGCAGGCTCTAAAAACGCCATTTGCTTTGTTGCGGGCCCCGTCCGGCTCCTACGCCGTACCAGTACGTACGTCTCCGTCGCCAGACATCCCGCGCCGCGCATCTGGCGCTTGTAGAGCTTGTTTCATTTTCGTAACGAACGCGTCCGTGCCGCCCGATGCTTCGCAAGAGAAAAACGATGCGCTTCGCTGTTTGCGAGTACGGCGTCCGCTTCACTCACACGCGCGCGTTGCGCGCCGATGACTTCGCGCGGACGATGCCGCTCGTCCTTTACTACGGCCACCACAGGGATGCTGACACCCGCATCTTTGAGCACCGTTTCTGCCGCTTTCTTATGTGTCGTGCCACCATCGACGATGATAGCCTGCGGCAGCGGCCACTCCGTGTGCTCAAGTCTGCGCGAAAGGATCTCTTTCAGTGACGCAAGGTCATCGTTTTTTTGCATACCGCGGATGCGGAAAGTACGGTAGGCAGATTTGACCAATGTGCCAGCATCGACAACGGTCATCACGCCGATCGCATTCGTGCCCGAAAGGTGCGCTGTGTCGTACGCTTCGATACGAGCGCTGCCTTGTTTCTCACGAGCATCTTCAAGTCGCTCATCCTTGATAAGCGACACGTCCTGGATATGGTCGAGTGCGAACAATTCGCGCCTTGCCGCGCTCGCGTCCTCAAAACGTTCCTCTTTCGCGGCTCGACGCATCTCTTTCTCAAGCGTTGCGCGCAACTCCTTCCCGCGCCCGCTGAGAAAAAGCATTACGTGCCGTATCGTGCGCCCGTATTCTTTCACAGAAAATACGCGCGGATACTGCTTGATCTGTGTATTAAATTCTATCTTCGCCGCCTGATGCTTACTCTTCGTCCCGATTGGCTTCTCCGTATCGAAAAAAGGAAAGATGCGTCGTATGAGCCGCAGACCCTCGCGCAGCTGCGTCCCTGACGGGAAGGGGCCGTAGAAGGCTTTCAGCTTCTGTCCGTCGCTCGCGCACTTCGTCTTGAAATCGATATCTTTCCCGCGCAGGACAAGCACGCGCGGAATCTCTTCTTCCGTGACGACCGCATACAGGAAAGTCTTGTCGTCCTTTCCTTCCACATTTGCCGATGGGCGATGGAGCCGGATGAGCGCCGCCTCGCGCACCAGCGCCTCAAGCACGGTCGGTGTCGTCTCCTGACTGATGCGGTCTGCCATCGTGACCATGTCGACCACGCGCGGGCCGCGGGTCGCTATCAGATCATCATCGAAATACGAGCGCACTCGGTCGCGCAAAGAAGTCGCTTTGCCGATGTACAGAATCTTGCGCCCTTTCTTAAAGAGATAGACGCCCGGCAAGTCCGGCAGATTATATTTTTGTAGAGCGCTTTTTTGCATGGCGTCGCAGGGCTTTCTCGAGATATTCTC
>JAPLWH010000001.1:32204-64721 GCA_026396715.1 Candidatus Kaiserbacteria bacterium | reverse complement strand
AGCACCCAGCCCTCCATGCGCTCGAAATTGCTCCAGAACGCTTTCGCCGCGTTCAGCGCAAATGCGTCGGCGATGAACATCCATACGACGAAGCCGACGACCGCCGCGCCGATCAGAGAAAAACGCGGGCGATATTCCTTATCGAGAAACGCAAGCACTGCCCATGCAGCGACCGCTATTTCAACTAAGATGCGGAAATAAAACGCTTTGCCGGTAATGAATGGAAAGAAGAAAGAGTCGGCGACAAGAAGCGGCGTGAGCGGAATGAGAAACAGCGCCCCGAGCGCTACCCATCGCGCAATCTGTCGTGCAATATCGTCACTCTGCATGTTGCAAGCAATGATACCACGAGACTCACAATGTAAAACGCCCCGCTTCCGCGGGGCGTTTTACATTGGGAAGGTCAGACCTTCCCAAAAAGATGTGGATACCGCTTAGAACCTCCAGCTAAAGAGCCCCCACTGCTTCTGCTCTTTCTGCGCGAGATCAAGAAGGCGTGTCTGTGCATCTTGTATCGCTGTTATCTGCGCCTTCAATACCGCCTGGATATCAGCCGGAACATTCGCTCCTTCGAGAAGTTTCGTAAGGTCGTCGATGTGCTGCTGATTCCGCGCGACTTCCTGCGAAATCACGTCCGCCGCCGCGCTGTCGCCACCAAAGAACAGCCGCGTGAGGAATCCACGTGACTGAATCTTCGCTTCGACATTGGTCGTCGTCGCGACCGAGTCATTCATATCCTTGGCGATTTCCGATACTTGCGAGCCAATGCCGCCCAAGAGCTCTTTGGAAGCAAGAAGGCTGTGCACCGCGAGACGCACTTCATTTGCATTCTTCACGACATCCCTCAACTCCGGCGTCGTGCTCGCTTCCTCAACGTCGAGCTCATGCTTACGCACCTCAATCTTCTGCTCTAAATCATCAAACGAAGACGCGACGTCTGCGTCATCCTCGAGTTCCAGATCGAGCTCTTGTTTGTCTTGATCACTACCCTCCATCTTCTCGCCCCCTTTCTTTTCGTCCAATTTCGGACCATCAGTCTGCACATCCTGCACCTGCATGTTCTGACCTTGTCCACCCCCCTCTTCGTCTCCTCGCACCGCCGCGCCAGTTCCTTGCGCCGGCGCACTTACCTGCGCACGCGCGGAACCCTCATCGGAATTCTTCTCAGCGAGCACCACCGCCGGCGCGCCGCTCATGGCGAACGCGAGCGCGACAGCCCCGACGGTATATAACGTTTTTTTCATATACTATTTAATGCAAACGATTAATGGTCACAGGAGAAGTATATACCCTTTTTCACTTATTGAGAGGTGTCCTTGCTTCACGGACATACCCGTATATCAGCCACGAAGACCTCTGTGATGTTTTGAAAAATAAGAATCTGGTCGTGCAAGAAGCTCGTGCGGAGCGCCCTCCTCGACAATCTTGCCATGCTCAAGCACCAATAATCGATCAGCATTCTCGATAGTACTCAATCGGTGCGCAATAATGAGCACCGTTATAGAGCCGTGCAGCGCACGAATAGACTCTTGAATGAGCTTCTCCGAGGCGGCATCGAGCGCGCTCGTCGCTTCATCGAGAATAAGCAGTTCGGGACGGCTGGCAAGCGCCCGAGCGAGCGCGATGCGCTGACGCTGTCCGCCCGAGAGCATGACTCCTCGATCTCCCGTCATTGTCTGGAAGCCTTCGGGTAACTCCATAATGAAGTCATAAATATTCGCTTGTTTCGTTGCAGCAATGATGTCTTCTTGGGAAAGCTCTGCTCGATAAAACCGGATATTCTCTTCAAGAGTGCCATTAAAGAGAAATACATCTTGTGCCACATACCCCATCTGCTGCCGCCATTCCTCTACGCCGATATCATCTGCCGGCACCCCGTCGAGACGCAAAGTACCGCTACTAGGGCGGAATAAACGCAGGACAATGTCAGCGATAGAAGTCTTCCCTGCACCCGACGGACCAATGAGGCCGATCGTTTCTCCTCGTGCAATCGAAAATGATATCTCCGTAAGCACCGGCTGCGTGGCAACATACGAGAATGAAACGTGATCAAACGTAAGTGACTCATTGTATACAAACGACTTCTTCCCTTTCCCGATCTGTTCACGATGAGCGAATAACTGTTCTTTAAAAGAAGCGACATTTTGCGCATAGGGCAACAACTGACTCATACCGAGGAGCGCATTTTGACCGGATTCAAGATAGGTAAATATCTTTTGAATAAGGTAAAGTGTCGCGGCAAAAGAGACGATGCTGAAACCGGGTGCGGTATAAGTCAAAACGAAAAGAATCACAACGAGAACGATACTAAATGGTTGGAAGAGACTCGCGCTCGAGGAACGTATGAACGCCAATCGTATCGAGAGTGCGCGTAATAAATGTATATGTGCAATGCCGTCCGCAAGGGCGATTCGTTCTGCACCGGCTGCTTTTATAGATTTCATCCCGATAATGTGTTCGCTCAAGAACTGCGCGAATTGTTTCTCTACCTCTGCTGCCTGTCCCCCTAAGTGACGAGTGCGGCGCAGAAACGGCTGCACCGCAAAAAAAAGCAGCCCTCCTCCGCCGAGCGTGTAGAGCGTCGTCATCGGTGAGATATTAATCGCCACGAGGAGATACATTAAAAATCCGGTGAAAGACTGGACGATCTGCGCCACCACACCAAGAAGCGCATCGGTATTCTGAATATCCCGCACCAAAGTATTGTGCATGGTGCCTATCTTTTGCTTCAAAAGGAATGGCCACGAAGCGCGAAGCGTCTGACTCAATACGTCCTCGCTTTCTTTTCCCAAAAAGTCAGCACCTATCCATCCGCGAATGTAGCCGAACACAACCATCGATACGGCGCGCAATATGAAAAGACCGAGGATGAATCCGAGCAAGAACCGAAAGCTAAAAGGTATATGCAGAAAACTGAACAACGCTTGGATCGTATGGGTAATAAAGTCAGTCGGCCCGCTACTAGCACCCATAAAAAACGATACGAGCGGGACGACGGCATTGATGCCGACGCCCTCCAAGAGCGCGCTCAAGATGCCGAATACGACAAGCGCAGCCACATGCCAGCGATATTTATGAAACACTTGCCAAAGCGTCGCGAAGGTATTTTTCATGAGTCGTTACTAACTATAACCTGCGCAGACCATCAAAAGCTACCGAAGTGAGCGAAGAATAAAATACAAGCTCGAGCACCTCTTCTCCGAGCGTAACGGATGAAAGCTTTACTTACCGCTGTTCCCCCTTGAGCAAAGACTCTACTTTTGCAAAATCTTCCGGGTAATCGACGTCGATATTTTCCCCCGGCTCCATGATTACGACGTCCGCCTTATCAGCCGCATACTGCCGCTTCATGAACCGACGTTTCGTGAGATAGATAGCACCATTCTCAACGAACAGCGGGGTCTGGTATTGGCTGTTGACCTGCTTCAACGGATAGAAACGCTCCCATCCGCCTTCAACTTCTATCCAATAATGACCTTTATCGAGTTCACCGCTCACAACTGAATCGGAGTCTCGAGCAATGGCCATGGCAACGGCTTCTTCCACGCGTTCGCGCTTAAGCAAGGGCGATGTCGGGTACAGAAGCAAAATATAATCGGGAGAATAATTCTCGTGCTCCTCGAGCCATGACACCGCATGTTCAAGCACTTCTCGCGTCGTCACGGCGTCGTCAGTCAGTTCCTTGGGACGAATGAAGGGAGCTTCGGCGCCGTATTGTTCTGCAACTTTTTTAATCTCTTCAGAATCAGTGGAGACAATGACTCGGTCAATTCCTTTTACCGCTTTTGCCGTTTCCAAAATATACGCGAGCATCGGCTTGCCGCAGAGGTCTTTGAGATTCTTCCCCGGTATACGTGTCGAACGACCTTTTGCAGGAATAATGGCGCAAATAATTGGTTTTTTCATAACGGTTAAAACTATACCATTGATTATATGAAAAGAATGCGCTGCATGGCTCGCAATATCTTCAGGTTCGCGCGAACTGATTGGGCATAGAAGCGCGAACTATTACCGACACGTGTGTGGAGTGCGATGGGGACGAGCGCGAGTCGATACCCTTTCTTTACCCCACGCAACATGAGTTCAGTTCCAATCGAAGAAACAGAGTCGAAAAAACCGATCGAATCGTATACGCTCCGCCGATACGCCTTCAGCCCGCACAATGGGTCCTTCAACCCGTAGCGGGCGGCAGTATATACAGCGAATATTTTTTCCGCGATATGCAGAATACGCGGTCGCTGCCCGGCAACCATATCCGCGCGACCGGCAAGTATGGGCGCCACGATGCGCGGCACATCGTTTGCATCATGCTCGCCATCAGCATCGAAGGTAATGATAATGTCGGCTCCTCTGCGTACGGCTTCTGTAAAACCATCATTCAACGTCTGGTCATATCCTTGATTGTGTTCGTGACGTATGACAGTCGCGCCAGCTGTATGCGCCTCCTCAGAAGTCGCATCCTTTGAACAATCGTCTATCACGACGACCTCAGTCACATGCGGCAGAAGGCCGCGCACGACCGCATTGATAGTCTTCGCTTCATTGTAGGCGGGGATAACCGCCACTATTTTTTCAGAATGCGACATCTTCTTTATAGATAGGCTGCATCGCTTTGATATCACGCTTCGCTTTCGAACCTACTACTTTTTTAATCATCGGGGGCCGAAGACCGACGGCTGGACGCAAGTAAACGATTCCATCGCGCGTGATTTTGTCGCCCTTCTTCATATCGCGTGTCGCATACATACCGCGCCGCTGAATGATGACGGTCTGTTTCTCTGATGGCATGACGCGCTTCTTCCCATCACCGAGTGCCGCCTCCATAGCGCGAATACCCTGAATCATCTGTTTCAATTCCCCCATCGTGAGAGCAAATGGGTGGTCGGGACCTTTGCGTGACCGATCATCAGTCACGTGCTTTTCTATGACGCTTGCCCCGAGAGCCACCGCACCGAGAGGTACCGTTAGCCCGCCAAGAGGATCATCTGAACCTCCCTCTTTACCGATCGTATGGTCAGAATAGCCGACGACCACCTTAAACTTCTTACGCAACATCGTCATCGCAGTGATATTGGAATCAGCGATTGGTGACGGGTAGTTTGTCACACACTGCAGAAGAATGAGCTTGTCATTTCCTGCCTTCCGGACCGTTGCCACCGCGTTTTCGATTTCTTTCATCGTTGCGGCGCCGACACTAATAAGAATCGGCTTGCCGGTCTTTGCTACATACTGAATGAATTCAGTGTTATCTATCTCACCGGCACCGAGCTTATGCGCCTTGACGCCGATTTTCTCGAGCAAATCGACCGCCTCATAATCATACGCCGCGGAGAAGAAATCGATACCAATCTCTTTGCAATACTCAGAAACTTCTTTGACCCATTCGCGAGGAAATTCAGCCTTCTTGTACACGTCGACCACTGGCGTATCCCACTTGGCTTGAAAAGCAACTTGTAAGTTTTTGAAACCTTCGGCGGAGACAATATCTAGCGCCCGAAAGTTTTGTATCTTGTAGGCATCGGCACCGGCCTCTTTACAGAGCTTCGCCAACTCCTTGGCGCGATCGAGGCTCCCATCAAAATTTGAGCCTATTTCGGCAATAACATATGCCGGACGCCCAGCTCCGATACGTCGACTGCCTATCTTGATTTCCTGTTGAAATGCCATGGTAGTGCCTTACTATAACTCAAAACATAGCCGGAAGTTACTCCTCCTTGAATGGCGATTTCTGAAACAAGGTGTCCAGTTCTTGCTCAACCGTTGAGAAGGGTCCAAAAAGCGCACTGGCACGTTCTACATTGAGCCACATATGCCTGGGACGAGTGACGCCATCCGCGATACTTTCAATGCTTTTCTCTACAACTATCCCGCGATACTCGGGAAATCGGGCGAGTACGAGCTTCCCTATCGCCGCTTTGGAAAGGGTGTCGCTACTGCCAATATGCAGTATCTTTTCAGAACTATCTTTTTCAATCATCATCTTGATGATTGAGGCGACAGTCCAGTTTGAAAGCGGGTTCACAAACTGATCGTTGAATAACGATATGTCTTTATTCAAACGAATTGAATCAATAAGCCACTCCAAGAAATTTTTACCGCGCGAACCATCTGGATGTACGCCGACAAGATTGAGTCGGAGCACCACCCCTTTTTCATATGACAACGCCGCAAGCTCACCTTCACGCTTGGTCTTGTTATACGTATTTACCGGCTCAGGTACATCTTCTTCTTTATAATTACCTTCGTGTCCGGGGAAAACCGATACCGTGGAGATATATATGAGACGAGCATTCGCAGCCCGCACGGCTTCAATCACATTTTTTGTACCTTCGACATTTACCGCATGCGCTTGTTCGGGATTGCGTTCACAATTACCCACGTCTGTTTTTGCCGCGGTATGAATTATCCACTGAGGTTTACAGGCTTCTATTTCGGAGAACACCGCTCGAGAATCACGAATGTCTGCGGAAAGCCCTGTAGTAGAAAATCCAGTGATTTGAGTACGAAGAAGTGTCGAACCAAGAAGGCCGTGCGCCCCGCTCACTGCGACGATCTGCAATTTTTCACTCATAGTCCTGCAAGCTCATGCACGACTTTGACTACGCGCCCTGTCGCCCCAGTAGGCCATACCTCTCGCAGCGACCGAGTTGTAAACGACCACTCTTGACGCGCATAGGCAAAGAGAGCCTCGAGTAATGCCTCCTTATTTTCAATACGGATCGTCACACCAACGCGATTACTTACAAGCGGATCCTTTCCGATAAGATACGGCTCATAACTCAATACTTTCTTACCCGCGGCGACGGCCTGCATGAGTACCGGAGATGATATTCCGATGATGAGTCCGGATTTTGAAATTGCTTCCTCAAGCGTCGCCTCATCTGCCCTGCGTACGCGAGGGCCGAGATATTCGACATACGTATCAGCTGGCTCTTTCGGATGAAGTCGTATCGACAGATAATATTTTCCCGGCACTGTTTCAAGAATCGAGAGTATATCTTTGAGGGCCGTATATTCATCACAAGAAACCTGAGAAAATCCAGGCAACGAGGCAACCGCTCTTATCGGCTGGGAGATAAATAGTATTCGCTCCACCTCTTCACTTTCTCGAGTAATGGCATCGGCAAAATGATCAAAGTGCGGATTGCCAGTCACAATAAGTCGCTCGGGTGGGAACCCTTCGGCAATCATTTCTTCTTTTGCGATATCGTCCATGACGCAGACGCGCGTCGGCAAGAATGCAAAATCTTTCTTACCCAGCGTCGAAAACCGCTGCCAATAATTACTCCAGAAATCAAGCACATACAAGCTTGGCGTCTCCCCAAGCTCTTGCATACTATGTTTATCAGGTGAATCTCCTCCGCTCGTTCCAGCGATAAAGATATCCGGATCTTTTATGTTTTCGCCAACTTCTGCTCCTTCATTTTTGAGAGCCTCGATGACCGGCGCGATGGCATTCTTTCCGCCCGGATCTTGCGCCGAGAAAAGAACTCTCATTGCAACTTACCTTTATGCGCGAGCACTTTCTTGAGCGCCTTAACAAAAAGCGCAATATCTTTTTTAGTGCGCGGATGCTGACAGATCATAGTGTGCGTGAATTCTTTCTCGTACAGTCGCTCAGCGACAGGACAGATGCCTTTTTCATAATTCTGCTTCATCCCCTGATAATCAAATGGAAAATGCGTCTCATTGAATACTTGTCTCTTCTGAAAGACCGGGAGGAGATAGAGGGGTTCCACATAGCCCTTTGACATCGGATACCCTTCTGCCGTCATAGCGTCGACAAGTCTGTCGCGCGAGATGCCGAGCTTCTTTTCATCTATCAAGAGAGGGTACACATAGTACACATGATAGTTTCCTTGGAAGACCGATGGGGTCGAAATACCCTCTATACCCTTCAAGCTCTCGGTCAGATATGCAACGAGACTCCGACGTTTCTTCGTTAAGAAATCAAGGCGAGACAGCTGCACTTCGCAGAGTGCCGCCGCAAGCTCGGTCATGCGGTAATTGCTGCCGATAAGCGGACCCGCCTCTGGGTACTGTGCAGCGAGATTCTCGCCGTGATTACGGCACATCTGTGCGCGGAGCGCATAATGCTCACTGTTCGTTACCAACACACCGCCCTCGCCCGCTTGTATCGTCTTGTGCACATTAAAACTGAAGACTCCGATATCCCCGATCGTCCCCGTAAGGCGATTGCCCCAGAGAGCGCCCGGCGCCTGTGCATTATCCTCAATGATCTTGAGATTGTATTTTTTGGCGAGCGGAAGAAGTTTATCGAAATCGACCGCCTGTCCAAAAAGATTGACCGCGAGTATGGCTTTCGTACGCTTGGTAATTGCTTTTTCGGCCGCAACCACATCAAGACAAAAAGTGTTTGGGTCGAGATCAACAAAAATGGGGACGGCGCCGTTCATAAGAACTGCCATCGGCGTTGCGGACATTGTATAGGGCGGCACAATAACTTCATCTCCCGGCCCGATACCAAGCGCTACAATTGCAGCATGGAGTGCTGTTGTCGCAGAATTGAAACTGACAGCGTATTTGACACCAAATTTCTTTACGAATGCGGCCTCAAGCGAGCGAACATGCTTCCCGCCGAGGAAATATTTTCCTGGAGCACCGATAAAGTCGGAGAGCGGGCCCTCTTTTAATATTTTTGTCGCTACCGCAACCTCCTTTCTCCCGATGAGATATGGCGTCTTGAGTGCTCGCCGCAATACCGGCATACCACCAAAAATAGCGAGTTTTGATTTTTTGTCTTTCATATGCTTGCTATACAATAATCTTCTTTCCTCCCTGTCGCGCACTTTTAGCGATAGCGTCGAGCACGCGCAAGACCGATAGCCCGCTCATGACTGAACTGATAGGAGGGCGACGGTCTTCATAACACTCAATCGCATGTGCAAGCGCGCCTTCTGTGTCACTGAAGGGCACTTGCGTGATCTGCGCCTGCGCACGATTCAGTTGCCGTATTCCCACAAATCGCGACGAACGAGCCGGTTCCTCAATGAGCGTTCTGCCGTAATCAGTCAGAATCGCATTTCCTTCTGTTCCGTAGATACGGAGATCGTGAATGCCGTATTCTTTTTGATCGAAGCTCTGCAAGACAATTTTCACTCCCTTCTTTGTCGTAAGGAGTGCGTCTACATTTATATCGTTTTCAGAATGCGTCTTGTTCATATCGTTCTGTATACCTATCACTGAGGCGATATCGTCGTTCAGTACATATGCCAAAGCATCAATAACATGTCCCCCATTACTATACAGACCATTGCTGTAGTAACACGTGATCTGTTGGATACGACCCAACTTCCCTTTCCTGATGTCTGTGCGCACACGTGCAAAAAGCGGCGAGAAGCGACGTTGATAATTAAGCACAAGGATCATACCGCTTTCTGCCACGAGCACCTCTATCTGTTTCGCTTCCTTTACACTCGCCGCAAGTGGCTTCTCGCAAATGACCATAGGCACAGCGAAACGCACACACTCTTTGAGTAACGAGAGATGCGTTTGAGGCGGTGTCGCGATGATAAGGATGTCTAGATGCTCGGTCTTCAGACATTCGCCAAGCGAGGTATAGTTTGCTGCGCCGGGAAATAATGTACGGGCAGCCGCGAGATTCTTCACATTCGTATCCACCAATGCGACGAGATCAGTCTTGTCATTTAGTACCGCGGCGCCTGCGTGGCTCGCGGGCTTCTCACGTTTCGGTTCTATTTCAAAAAAGGCGCCGATCTGACCGCAACCGACTATCCCAACGCGATATTTCGATCTCTTTTTCACTTTTACTGGCAGTAGCGCCATGACAACTTACCTAGCAAAGAGCACTTTCGCCTCCTGCGCCGTCAAAAGAAAATTCTTATTGTCGCTGCTGTATGAGAAATCCTCCGACACGCCTGGCTTCCCTCGAAGCCAGCGCGTATCGGTCGAACCAAATTCCGGCTTGATCACGTACACATTTGAGAGCTCTTTGGCGCGCAGAGCTTCATATTCAGTAATCAATGTCTCGTGCAGCTTTTCTCCGGGACGTATGCCGATGTCATCAATCTTGCATTCCGGAGCAAGATGCTTTATGACGTCCGCGACGCGCATATTCTTCATCTTAGGAATGAAGATTTCGCCGCCACGCATAAGCGAGAGGCATTCAAGCACGATATCCGTTACCTGCTCTATCCGTATCCAAAAACGGGTCATTCGCTCGTCCGTGAGCGGAATACGCCCAGTCGAGCGAAGCCGATCGACTAACTCTATAAGACTCCCGCGACTGCCGATGACATTGCCGTACCGCACTACTGAAAATGCCGATGGGTTTTTTGCTTTTACATACACATTTGCCGCTACAAATAATTTCTCCGCAGCAAGCTTGGTTGCGCCATAGAGATTGATCGGCTCGACCGCTTTATCGGATGACACGAGCAATACTTTTGAGACGCCAACGGCAAGCGCCGCGTCTATCACGTTCTGACTTCCGACGATATTCGTTTTGACCGCCTCAAACGGATTGTATTCAGTGGCGGGCACTTGCTTAAGTGCCGCCGCGTGCACAACGATATCGACCCCCTCAAAGGCACACTTCAGTCGTTCGCTATCGCGAACATCACCGATAAAATAACGGAGGCGCTTCTCGTTCGGATACATGCTCTGTACCTGGCTTTGCTTAAGCTCATCACGACTGAAGATAATGATCTTAGTGATTCCCGGCACCACGAGCAACCGAGCGATAAAAGCGCGACCAAACGTGCCGGTGCCGCCGGTAATAAGCACGGTCTTTCCTTTCAAAAAGGCAGGCGCGGATTTATCTTTACTAGTATTTCGTGTAGCCATAATCTGCGTACTTTAGCATGCAAAGACTATAACTCAACTAGCTGATATTTGGTTACAGTAACTTCTCTTCCACTGGCACATACGACGTAAACGGAAACTTCTCGCCCTCAACAAGATAAAGATTTCCGAGTTTTTTCTTAGAGTCCTATAACGTAGAGCTCATATCCCTTCTTTTTAAAAATCTTCATCACTTCGGTCTGGAGGAAGTATCCAGACCCTTCTGCATATGGAGAGGCAAAATCAGTCACGGCCATACTGTAATACACATGCTTCCCTTGTGACATAAATGCTGCTCCTGAAACTGGAATGCCATCTTTTTTCGTTAAAAACGCGAAGAACGTCTTAGATAACTCGTTCCATGTCTCTTCTGATTTTTTAACAGAAACGATTGAAACATAGAAATCCTTGAACTCCTTGAACGGAACTTCAGACACTACGAGTCCATTCATCTGCGCCTTGCGTGCCTCGTAACGAACTTCTTTTGAAGGCTTGAGCTCTTTTGTGAGGTCTACGATAGAGCAATATTTCATATGTAGACTTGTTTGTTGACGCAATAGTGCTACTGCCCGTCTGGCGGAATACCCGTCAAAAACATAACCGTCGAGGAACCGTCGCCCGTCGTTCAATACTGTCTCCCGATATGCAGAATCCTCGAAGAGATGCGTCGTTACCACACCAAGATCGACAATACTGCGTGCCAAAGGAGCTGCCGAAACATACATTTGCGCATGATAAGTATCAAATTTCTTCCACGGATAGAGCACGAGAGGTTTTTGTGCGAGCAGAGCCTCATAGATAACAGTGGAATTCCCGCAGATTGCAGCATCACTTGCGCATAAAAGCGCGAAGAGATCTTCGTTACCGGCTATCGCAATATCGACTGGGAACAATTCATTGAGGTATTCGCGCTTCGTGCCGACATGGCTATAATCGCGGAATTTGAACAGAATTTGTAAGCCCGGTATCTCTTTTTGTGTCGCACGTATCGATTCAAAAAACCCAGCGAGTGCATAGGAATCGAGCGCAACAAAATTTGTGTCGGAAAATGGCACTGCAACGCAAAGAGTAGGTCGCCTCGCATCGAGGCCAAATTCTTTTAGGAGTTTCTTCCCTTTCTCAAGCGCAAACAAACGCATGGTAAGACACCGATCGAAACGGGGTGATCCTATCGATATAAGTCGTTCGGGCGCATACCCGATGCGTTCATACCATGAATTGGTATAGGCACCGTACGATGCAAGATAATCAGTCTCGATATGGGAATGCACCGAGCGCGGGTCGATATATGCTCCTGCGTGCTGCAGTTCGATACTTGGAATACCAAGCTGCCTTGCAATCCTCGCCATAAGGAAGAAGTGGTGCTGGCGGCCACCAACAGAGGCCCTCTGAAGCACGACGTTTGGTTTTTCTTCTTTCATGATTCTGCGTAGCGCATCTATGTCGGCGACTACCCGCACAGAATAGGTTATGAGATATTCGCATGCCTCGACAACTGGACTCCAATCGATGTTGTCGCGCACGGCAGATAGATAGCGAACAACATCTTGTTTCGCGACTTGCCACTGCTCGGTAAATTTCTCTGAATGATTTATTGCCATTTTCTTCATCACGTTCGATGTCGCATCCGCAGGATGCTGTATACGAATTCGATGTTTAAGAATTTGCCGCCACGGTATATTCTTTAACTCGCTGCTCTCCATAAGCACGAGCTCGGCATCGTCCATGTTCTCGATGACCGAAGCGATGTGAGACCAATACTCGCTAGCAAATAGCTTGAGGCTGCGCCGCGGCACAATACCGATAATCGCGTTGTATACTCGTATAAGAAATGACTTTGAAAGAGTGCGTGCAAAGGCGTGTTTGCGTGGCGCCGTACGAGATCCCCCCGCCCCACTCTCCATTCCCACCATTCGAAAGGCGTCGACGACCGCCCACTGCTCGAAGAAAGAAAGCGGGCCTCCAAATGAAATCTCGCCAACAAGTGGTGCCGGGATATACACCTGTGCCTCCGGATACTTCTTCTTAAATACCCCACCGATTCGCACGTAATACAACAGCTTCGCGAGATATGCCTCCATCATAGGTTCCAGCGCTTCACCGATTCGAATACTGTCGTGCTCAAAAAATTTCATAGCAGGGAGTCGATACCACTCGCGCGCGATGTTCTGCGCGAGAAGCCACCACGCTTCTTCAGTCTCTGCGGGAGGCATAAAATCGCGGAGGGAAACATACGAGACGCCCATCTTCTCGAGTTCGCGCTCTACCCAAAAATCAAGGCAAGCAACCCGTGAATCTGGGTATGTCTGCAGATACGCCACTACCTCCGGCAATTGCCGTAATTCATATGCGATGATAAAACGCTGCTGCACCATGTACCTGCTATAACGCAGTACCCGATAGAAAGGTTTTCTCGTGTCCCGCGCGTAGAGTGATCGCGAAGTGTTTTCTTAGCGTTTCTAGCAACTCCGCCTCTTCGTTCCCCTTCCAAAGATAGGGATGTATTTCTCCTACGATCGCCCGAAGCGCGGAAAATCTGCTGAATGCAGAAAAAATCTCAGTTTCTGCCCCCTCCACATCGAACTTCATGAGATCTACTTGTGACACAGCTGCGAGAGTCATAGCTTCCTCGAGAGGTATCACCTTCACTTCAATGCGCTCGTCGTTCGCCGATCGTGAAATGAGAGAATTCCGCATATGGAAGACCGGGCTTTTATAAAAGTATCGAGTTTCCTTTCTTGCGCCGACAGCATATGGGAAACACACGATGTTCGGAAAGGCGGCGGTATTCGCAACACATTCTGCAAAGTTTTCAGGATCCGGCTCGAAACAATAAATGCGTGCCTGCGGATAGCGCAATGCAAATGAGATAGCGACAAAGCCAAGATTGGCTCCGAGGTCAAATATGACTGAGGGATCTTTCGAAAGCGGCAGTGCATAATCATTTCCACGGAAGGCTTCATCAAGTACGAAAGCATCTGCGTAATTATTCCGTAATTGAATGCGTACAGGCGCACCATTCATTTGAACAAAGAAAGACTTCGTCGACGACTGCTGATGCGCTATTCGCGAAGCAACGAGAAAAAATGTTAGTCGCAACTTATCAATCATCGTCGCGCCGAGCGTTATGCCAAGCGTCAGTAATGTATAGAGATTGTGTAATTTCTTTTTCATAAGAAAAGCTCCTTCGCACGATGCGCGACATCATCTATAGTAATCGCTTCGAGACATTTCGCATACTCGGAGTAATCATGCCCGGCGGCACAGACATCGGTGCGAGTAAATACGGCTGCCGGCACATGCTCCCCGTACATCTCTCTTGACCACCATTGTTCCCCTACACAACTCGCCAATACTATCAGAGGTTTACGTAAATGTGCTGCAAGATGCGCCGCCCCGGTATCGAGAGATACCATACCCACTGAAGCAGCGATAAGCGCGGCGAGCTCTTGCATAGACGTCTCTACGATAAGCGCATTGGACGGGATATCCTTAAGACTTTCACGTTCTGCCTTCGAGCCAGTAAGTGCGAGCTTATGCCCATCCGGCAATACCTTTGAGAGTTTAGAAATAAGCTCCTGCCGGTACCAAGGAGAAACCCCTCGCGCCTTACCGCCCGAGAACAGATGAAGTACAACATATTTCACCTGATGCAGTCCCAGACGTTCGAATATTTGCGGCTGAGGAGTATACAAAAATGAAGGCATGGGTATTCCGATGGGGACCATCGCTGCAGTAAGCGCGCTGCGCTCAAGCTCGACAGGTGCGCTCTTCTGGAGCAAAGGCAGCACGCGGTCATAAATCACCCCATTAAAGGGAAAAGAATCCTGAAATCCAATCAGTCCCCCGCGTTTTGTAAGCATTCGAGCAGCGAGCTTGCTCATCAAGCTGAAACTTCCTCCATTTTTACCAGCATACTGCGTAAGAGTGACGTCAGTACCGTGGAATTTCTTCCCTAGTTCGATGAGACTAAAGGGATTTCTTCTGTTTGCTTCTATGATTTCGAGCCATGGGTATGCAGCAAATAAATCGCGAATCATCGCACCTCGTGAACCGACGACTATCGCACACCGCGCCTCTGGATGCGCTTTGTAAATATTCTCGAGAAAATACTTCCCCATCAGGCAGTCACCGATTGACGAGGCGCGGAAAGTGAGTCCTTTGCGTATATAAATAGGCCGTTTCAGGACAGACATGATGCTATGGTAGCATTACGCGATAGAATGTAGTGAAAAATGAAAAACCTCTCCTGGTTCATCTCCAAATTGGCTCGTGTTCGGGATCTTCCGCGATATGCGTTTGAGTTGTCAGCGTATATGCGAGGATATGCGACCGCCAAAACACTTTGGGGTGATCATATGCGCGTGCCATTTCCTGAGTTCCGTTCGATAGTACAGAAGGGATACATCACTGGTCACGGAGAGGAATCCGTATATGCATATTTTGATTCACATCTAACCGGGAAGGACGTGTTTTTCGACATAGGCGCCAACGCCGGATTCTATACCCTCTTAGCCAATCATACAGGAGCGCGAGTCTACTCTTTCGAGCCGTTCCCGACCACATTTGAGCTGTTGCGCGAAAACATAGAGAGAAATTGCGATCCTGCTCGTGTGACGCTATTTCCATATGCGGTATCCGAACACAAAGGCACGTTGCATATGCTCGAAAAACATACTGCCGGAATAAATCACATTTCTGCAGACGGAAACATCCCAGTGCAGACAGTCACTCTAGACGAGCTGCAGATCGTACCTACGGTCTTGAAGGTAGACGTGGAGGGACACGAGATGAGCGTGTTTAAAGGGGCGAGAACCATGCTCCGAAAATATATGCCGGTTATTGTCGCTGAAGTATCAGCTGAATCTCGAGACTATCTCGTATCTCTCGGATACAAAGCTACACTCCTTGGTAAGACTAACTACCTGTTCACGAAGTAACCCATAAAAGAGATGATGCGTCCTGCGCGCTTGTTCCATGTATGTTCGCGTGCTTTTTGTACGCCAACAGCAACAGCATGCTTTGATTTCTTAGGACTTGAGAATACGGTGGAAATTTTTTGCACAAGATCGTCCGCATTGTCTGGTATATAAAATTCAGCCTCCTCTTCATTCGTGAGAGAACGCAATGCTGGCGTATCTGCAACAACAATGGGACGTCCAGATGCCAAGTATTCATACAGCTTCATCGGTGCCGTATAGCGATATGAGAATTCATTCGTTTTGGTCCCAAGAATAAGCAACACATCTGCTGCGGCACACCATGTGCCAATGTCTTTATGCACGACGAGACCGCCGAAGAGCAAAGCTGGGGAAGACTCCTTTGTTCTGACCTCAAATTCTTCCTTTGTACCACCTACAGCGTAAGTAAGAATATTATTTTTTTCTAACTCTATAGCCGCTTGATGAAGCACAGACAAACCTTTCCAGTCATAGAATCGCCCGACGTAGAGAACAATTTTTGCATCTGCAGGCAAATTGAGAGTACTTCTCGCATACTCCTTTGACGGAACTTCAAACACTAACGGATCAACTCCATTTGGCTCCACGATGAATCGCTCCGACGGTAGGCCAAAAACATTGCCGAGACTCTCTTTAATGAGAGGGTTGGTCGTGATGATGTGTGCGACCCTCTTAAAA
This sequence comes from Candidatus Kaiserbacteria bacterium, assembly GCA_026396715.1. GTDB lineage: Bacteria > Patescibacteriota > Minisyncoccia > Phycocordibacterales > Phycocordibacteraceae > C7867-001. The sequence continues at coordinate 48,258 of JAPLWH010000001.1, read as the reverse complement.
AAGAAGCGATTACCTATATTCGCAGTCTTAGGCGAATGCATTTCGACCGACACCGGCAAACCGAGCAAAACGAGCGGGGCATATGAATAGGAATCCATATCGATCGTATAAATAGCGCTCGCCCGCGCACACCTAAGAAGATAGAGGCACGCTGACGTCATAAAAATGAGCGAGCTTAGGAAAAAGCCGATTCTGCCGCTGCTGTACCAATCGACAGTCGCCAGCACACGAGTCGGAACATCGACCCGCAACCCGTAAAATTCTTTCAACGAAAGATGCGACTGTCGCGTGCGTGGAATAATCAACTCTAACTCGACCCCTTGCTCGATAAACGCCTCACACATTTTCGCGATCTGTATGCCATATGCTTTTGAACTCGGCATCCGTGCATTAACGACATAGTAAAGCTTCATGGTTACGAGAGCCACTTTAGAATCTTAAAGATACCCATGTTCGGCAAGCTTCTATTCGAGGATGCGTTACCAGACCCAACCTGTACAAACGTACCCTTATTGTCCTTATACCAGGTGTAGTTTTCAATAAAAATATCCAGGTTCGTCCTCTGCGATTTCCAGTTAAGCTTCGATTTAATCTTCGTCGTATCCATATGCAGCGATTGCCCAATCATCGTATATTGGTATGGACCAAGGGGCGACAAATGTAACTTGTCGAGTATGAAGAGTATGAATAGCGCAGGAACGCTCGGGATCGAAATGATTTTCGAGGTGCTTTTAGCAAATGCTATGACCCCCTGATACATTTCCTTAAGGGATAGGACTTCATCGGCACCGATGTTGTAGATATAAAAGCCTTCAGCATGACTCGCCGCCTCGAGAGCATTACAAACATCAGTAACTTCTGCGAACTGGTATTTGTTTGACCCATTTCCGAGTACATAGACATTCTTATTCTCAGAAATAAACTCAAAAAGAATCGCTTGTAGGCCCAACCTCCCAACTCCGGCTACAACAGGACACCGAAGGATTTGTACGCTCATTTTTCCCTTAAATTCTTCTAGAATTTTTTCGGCCTCCACCTTACTTCTTCCGTAAATTTCAATAGGTCGTACCGGAGTTTCTTCAGAAACGGGTAATTCGAGAGGTACTCCATAGGTTACATTACTCGATGTAAAAACAAACGAACGAGTCCCATTCTCAAGCGCTCGCATCGCGACATTCCTCGTCCCATCAACATTGCTCGCCCAGAGCACATCGTCTGACACCGATCTGTCTGGCATGGCCGCCCCGATGTGATACACCGTCACGAACGGTCCAAACTTCTGAAAAACAGCGCGTACATCATTCTCAGAGGACAATTCTCCTTTGTAATAGATAGTTCTGCTTTCGTGACCCTGTATTGGTTTTTCTAGTCGATCAAAAATAACAACATCAAGATCTGTAGTGTGTATCAAATGCCGAACGAGGTGCGAACCGATGAAACCGGCACCACCAGTAACGAGAACCTTATTATTCATACATGCCGAATCCTATCCATACATATAACTATAATCGCATATATGCCATCTCGGTAACGTATTTTCTTTCCTTCAACGGAATCTCTAGGAGCGTACGATATAGGCACTTCAACGAACCGACAGTCTCGGCGCGCAAGTGCTGCAGTAAACAAAAGCTCTGATTCGAATCTTCCCGCACTAAAATCTACACTGGCCTCTCGCGGAAATAGCTTATAGCAGGTCCAGACGTCTGTAAGCTTCAGACGATAGAGAGTGTTGATTAGCTTCGTTATGAGCCACACTCCGATACGGGCAATGAATCCCCCCCGTCTCTTTACCGGACCGATAGTACGCGATCCATACACAACATCTGCGACTCCCGCATCAATGGGCACCAACAAAGATTGAATGTCTATAGGGTCATACTCAAGGTCAGCATCCTGAATAAGAATATAGTCACCCGTCGCTTCGGCCAGACCATGGCGCACCGCAGTACCCTTTCCTCCATTTTTCTTAAGATAGAGTATGCGCATGGTGTCTTCATACTTCTTAAGCAATTCGCGAGTACCGTCAGTCGACGCATCATCCACAACAAGTATTTCTTTCTCCCATCCACCAACACTTGCTCCACGAACACGAGACAAAAGCTCATCAATTGTACGCACTTCGTTGTAGCACGGAATAACTATCGAAATCTTTGCCATACCGTTTTAATATACATCAACCCATAAAGAGCAAAGGGAATGATTAGAAATTCTATCGGGAGACGATATCGAGAATTTACCGTGAGCCCGATAGTGAGCGTAATCAGTAAAAAATAAAGGACAGTAACAAAAGCCATCATTGGATAGAATGTGAATTTCTGTTTCTGCAAGATCAAAACTGCACCCAGGAAGAAGAGTATGGTTACGATGAACCATACAACACGCATGAGCAACACGAGGATGGTTGGCGTCGTCGCATAATACCACACAAAGCCGAGCAGCTTCATTGGATCTGAGAATAGGAGGAACAGTGCCGGCTGACCAAGAAGTCGGTCCGGCCTTGCTCCCACATGCTTAATTACATCAAACATGCCGTCATGAGTAAAGAAAGCCACAGCCGTATTCATACAGAGCACGAAGAGCGGCCAAGGATGAGCGAGCAAAATAGGGATTGATTCTCTGATATAGAGCGAGTTTAAGTCAACGGTCGCGGAATTTGGCCCTTTTACTCCATTCTTTGTCCATGCATCATACTCCTGCTGCCATGTCGTTCCATTCTCTACTGCAAACATAGAAGGTATGAGTACTGTATAGAGTGTAACCCCTTCTTCAGATGTAAATCCAAAGGTATTGGACACGCGGTAGTTTCTATAGAACCATGGACTGAGTACTAGGAGAAAAATGAGGATGAATGCGCCCGCCGCAATAACTCTTTTCTTGACCAGCTCATTTCTAAAATGAAACAGAAACACGATGACGATGAGTACCGGCAAGTACAGTGAGACGGTCTTCGTAAGCGTTGCAATACCGAGAAGTGCCGCTGCAAAAATGCCATGATACCAAACCTCCTTACGCACATAGCTAAACAAATAATATATGGCGAGTGTAAAAAAGAGCATGAACAGAGTTTCGCTATAAAAAAGAGTTGAGTAGAGAATGGAAACAGGCTCTAACGCAAGCACGACTCCCGTGCCGACGATAATAAAACGAGACTCAAAAATGAATTTCGTAATATGCATCGCGATTATCGGCACTAAGCTTCCCGCAAGAAGAAGCAGTAAGATGGCTAGCCAATAACTTCCCACCATCGTGTAGGATGATGCCAGAAAATACGACTGAATAGGCGGTCTAAATGAATCGGGAGTATAAGGTGAGGTTATACTCCCTGAAAAGCCGTGACCCTGAATAATATTCTGACTAATGACATAGTATCCATCTGCCCCGCGAACGGCCCCAATGAAGTCGCCCTGGTATGCCTGCACACTAAGACCAAAATAAAGACAGCGCGCAATAATAGCGAGTATGAATATGAGAATCTCGATTTTGTAATTCTTATAAAAGGAGTGTGCTGCCGTCATATAGCGCATTCTAACCTCTTTTCCTGACCACGGCTATTAGATTCTTCCCTATCGGAGGATGCACGATAGACTCAATCCAACTCATGATTGGCACAACAAAAGAATCATATAGCATGGCATTGCCATCGCTCAACTGCCTCTTCATCAGTCTCATGAGCAGCCACCACGGCAGAACACCGGCAATATCAAAATACCGTACCGCTACTATTTCAAATCCAGACGCCTCGAGAATCGAGGTAAGTTGTTTTTTATAGTAGCGTCTTTGATGACCAACGATGCGATCATGTTCTCCAAAAAGCCACTGCAGCGCTGGAACAAAAACACAGAGAGTTCCTCCGGCTTTAAGCGACTCATATGCATGCCGCAGTTCCTTCTCATCATCTTTAATATGTTCCAAGACGTTTACATATAAAACAGTGTCGAAATGCTCAGCGTACTGCCCGCTAATATCCTGAAAAAAAGCTTGTGCACAAGTAACATGAGGATCTCTACCGACCCGCTCAGCAAGAAGTGGAAACATCTCTTTCGAAGGTTCGACGACAAGAAGCTCATCGATGGGAAGTCTCAGTAGGAGTTCAGAAAATGTGCCCGAACCAGCCCCAACCTCTGCTACCTTCTTGCCAATATGCGGTGAGAACTCCCGTAAGATCCACTCATGATACTTGGGTGCGAATGACATCGCCTCCAAATCCCTTCCCTCATATTTTGAGCTTGTTAACACGGTATACGTATTTAGTCAGTAAAACGATACCTAATCGTAGTCCATATTATGCGTAGTCCATGACGCCACGTTATTTTTTTACCCTCGGTATAATCTCGAGGATAGTACTGTATTGGCACATCCATTGTATGGATACCCCGCTTAAGCAACTTGCATACCAACTCGTTGTCAAAGTCGAAGTCATCGGTCTTTACGGTTACAGTTCTTATGAGTCGAGTACTGAATGCTTTGTAACACCCCTCATATTCAGCTGCATTATTTCCATATAACCAATTAGTTAACAATGTAATAGCTCCATTACCTAAAAGTCCAAAATAATATATATACCAGTTCCTATGTCGATCTGCCTGCCTAACGCCGAGCACGGCCTCCGTCTTGCCTTCAAGGATTGGCGCTATGACGTCATAAAAATCGCTTGGATCATATTCAAGATCTGCGTCCTGAAAGATAATAATATCTCCCGTCGCCTCAGCAATCCCTCTCTTTAGCGCTGCCCCCTTGCCTTGTCGATCCTCTCTTATAATTAGTACACCCTTGACTGACGCTGCAAGCGCGGCAGTATTATCACTTGAATTATTATCGACAACAATGACTTCCTTCTCTATCGAGATTTTCGATTTTAAAACCTTATGTAATATCTCCAAAATAGTACGTTCTTCGTTATACGCAGGAATTACCACTGAGAGTTTCTTATACTTCCTATCTAATTTCTGTTCCTGAATAGGTTTTGACACAGACATACATCGTATCCTAGTGCACCGGTTTACGCCCTACAACTATAAGATTCTTTCCAATGGGGGGATGCACTAGAGATTCTATCTTTTGCATTAATGGGACTATCATTTGATCATACAAAAGCACACTATGTGGAGCCAAAGGCAACCGTAAAAATTTCATTAACAAAAGCCATGGGAGTATCCCTACAATATCAAAATATTTGAGTTCCCGTATTTCAAAACCAGCATCACGCATCCGCTTTCCCAGCTGATTCTTATGGTATCTCCGGTAATGCCCTACGCTCGCGTCGTACTCACTGAACAAGAATTGGAGTGCCGGAACAAAGATGCATAGAGTCCCCCCCGGCTTAAGAGCATCGTAGGCGAGAGAGAGCTCTCGTTGATCATTCTCAACGTGCTCCAACACGTTTACGTACACGATTGAGTCAAAAGAGTCTTTATATTGAGGGGCAATATCTTCAAAATATTTTTTCTCGCAAACAATACGCGGATTCCCCAGAAATCGCTTCTCTAATACTGGAAACATCTGCTCTGAAGGCTCGATGACAATCAGCTTCCCTTCGATTTTATCTAGAAGATGTGACGAAACATTTCCTGACCCTGCACCGACTTCTGCAACGGTACCTTTAAGATATGGCTCAAAAGTTGACAGTATCCATGCATGATAATTTGGGGGCACTATAGACATTGCCGTTTCTAAATAACGCCCATCACATTGTTTCGATATAGTAGACATTGAGAGATATTATCTTAATCTGTATTCTTGATACTTTCTACGGTACAAAGAGATTAGTATACCAGCCTCATACGCAGCGAATGTCAAAATAATTGAGTTGACGGGCATCCGGTAGCGATAATTCACCGTATAGCCAACGACTATCGTCGTCACCATCAGATATGCGACGATACTTACCGCCGCTACGGCGAATACGTTGCGATGTTCCTTACGCATGTACTGCCACACACCAATCACGAATAACAGAGTTATGAGGAGCCATGCAATTCGACCAAGAAGGATTACCGCTACTGGCGTTGTAGATACGGCGACGAGATATTTCAATACAGCTCTGGGTGACGATTTTAAAACCAACAAAGTAGGCTCTCCGACTCGGATTCCGCTATCGAGTTTAGCTTTTGCCAGAACGTCATACATACCATCGTAAAGCTTGATTTGTCGCAACACATCATAGGTACCATCATAGGTAAAAAAACTGAACATGGTATTCATGCTCATAAGCACCAACGCGCGCGGATGACTTACGAGTATCGGTATGGCTAGTTTCGAATATTCATCCGACTGCGCAAAATTCGTTTCGTTCGGTCCGGCGATGTTTCTATTAAGCTCCTGGGAGAAACTCGTGTGATTTTCTATGGCCAATACTGACGGCACTGCGATGGCATATAACGCAGCGCCCTGCTGTGAACTCAGGCCTAGGACACCAAATTCATGGTAATTCCTGTATAGCCACGGTGAAAGCGTGATGAGAACTATAGCCGCGTAGAGGCCCGCATGAATACATACCGTTCGCGAAAACCGCTTACGCGCTTCCCACAATATAATCCCGACCAGGAGTATCGGCAGGTATTCTATGGTCGGCCTCGTCAGTATAGAAGTACCGAGCAATAATGAAGACGCAACGAACGACTTGAGTGATCTCTCCTCCCAATACTGAAACAGGCACAGTATCGAAAGGGAGAATAGAAATGTAAATAAGGTCTCACTCAATAGTACGGTTGAGAACAGTACGCTCGTCGGCTCCAGCGCTAATAACAGACCTACCGAAATTATGACTACTTGTTTCTCTGTTATGTATTGAGCAATCCTCATTCCGAGCAGGGGCACGATACTACCTACAAGCAGGTACGCAGCAATTACCGCGTAGTAGCTACCGAACAGAGCATGAATCAGAGCAATGAAGTACGGCAGTCCTGGCGTCCTATATGAGGTTGGCGCATACGGCGGTTCATGTACCGTAGAAAATCCATTACCGGCAATGAGATTCTGACTGATGTCATAATACCCGTCGCCACCATTACTAGTCGCAGCGAAATCCCCACCATGAGCTGTATAGGCGAACCCGAAATACAAAAGACGTAGCATGAGGGCGAGCGCAAAGATACACACCTCAACTTTATGAGCACGCACAAATGACATGGGTTAGATTCTACTCTATGTTAGGATGTACGCAATTCACGAATTCAATGAAGGACGTTGCTGAGTTTACACAAAAGATGGCGCGTTCGCGCCTTGTCCGTAGCCTAATGGTAGGTGGTGTAGCAGTGGTGGTACAGACAGTACTATTCGAAATACTCGGAGTGCTGCTCCATATTGTGTCCGCAAGTACCGCGGTACTCATCGGTGCTGAGGCAGGCATTCTGACGAACTTTTACCTCAACAATCGATTCTCTTTCAGTGATAGGCAGCACGATATCCCGCTGCTATCGCGCCTTGCACGCTTCCACCTAGTAGTAAGCGGCTCGGTACTGCTTCAATGGCTATTGGTACATACGACAGAGAGACAAACAGATAATTATCTGATAATCCATGCAGCGTATGCCACTGGCATCACTCTTGGTTTTGCGTGGAATTACACACTCTACCTCCTTTTCGTCTGGCGACATTCAGATGGAAGCTCCAACTAAAGGACACCGTCTCTACTGCTGCAACTTATACAATTCAAATCGCTCGTCAGAATAAACCAATAGTGCTCCAAGTTTTTTTGGTTGATAGCTTGGATCCAAAACCTTATCTTTCAGTATGTACGAAACATGATATTTCTCTAGATACGCCTTTATGTTGGGTTTAATGTCAGTCCTAAACTTCTTCTCCAAATCAATAAAGAAATTATCCCCAAGCAAGCTTTGTGAAGTTGGTACTACTCCACAGTCTTTGTTCTTGTTCCAGAAAAATAGTATGCGGCAGATTTTAATACCCCGTTCAATCGTCTTGGCCTGATGCGCGGTATCTCGACGCCCGAGATACAGTGTCATTTCTCTTCCTGATTTGAGATCTTCAATTGTTAGGTTATTAAAATATTGTGAAATTAAATATCGCTCGCGTATCTCACCTTCGGGAACCAGTTCCAACATACCCCAATATACATCGAGCGTGAAATGTCTAGTGTACGTAGACAGAATAAACGCCGGTGCGGATCGAGGATTACTCCATACGACTACGGGATCCTGCTCATTATTTTGTAACCAGGTAAACGGTTTTGAATACTGCTGGTCTGACTGCCACACATCGCGATTGACATTCGGGCCAACAAACGGGCCAACCGCACGACTTGTATATCGAATGCTCACTCCCGCCAACAATATGAAAACAATTACTGATAACAGTTTAATCCAGCGCGAAAATAGCCCGCGCTGTTTCCATACGAACATTCCGAGACTGAATATAATGAATGCCAACCATGGGAATATGAGTCCAGGCATATGTTCCCCCGTTTCGAGCAATTTCCCAGTAATGAGATTGCTGCCCTCCATGACCCACAATCCGAGTCCGCTGATCGATACAAATGATGCCAGTATGATAAATTCGCCATCCTCACTCAGGACTCGTACGCGCCAATATAGTACTGCCAAAAATGCGAGCACAATCCCTATCCAGCCACCTGAATAAATAACTTCTGCCATTGGCAGGTGTGTGTTGACGAGCCCAAGACGACCGACACTTTCCCAAAAGTACGGCGACGAATGAGATAGCCAGAGAGCATACAGAGGCACCGGAAGACCGATTACCCCACCAATACAGGAAGAGAGCGCCGTAGCCCTTAGTAGGGACCAATTCTTGCGAAAAAGAGCATAAAAACAAAGAATGCCGAGCGTGATTATCGCTGTTTGCCAGAGGTACGCATAGAAATAGAATGTCGCGCCAGTTACAACAGAAAGGAATAGAATATTTTTTCGATCCTGCTCACGGATAATGCGCAGTAAGGCTATATAAAATAAAAAATAAAACGGATACACGGTTTGCATATTGATTGGTCGCCATATATGCGCAGACGATTGTATGTATATAAAAACAGTGCCGATCACGGCCATCCAAGGCTTGACGCGCAACTCTCTGAACAGCCAGTACAATGACGCTGCAAACAACAAGCTCCATATGATGAAATTCACTACCATGGCTGTCGGCAACGAATATCCCATCCAAAGAGGAATTGCGTTTAGCCATGCTCCGCCGAAAATGACTAGCGGCGGACCATCGCTGTGTTCAAGGTAATATGGATTACCAGCAGAGAGATGCCCCTCGCCTATTGTATGCAGGCGCGCTTCGTATATATCGTCAGTGAGCGGTGGGAGAATACCGCGCCAGCTATTTCCAGTGACAAATACTGTTTCAAGTACCGGGATAGTAGTAAGCAAGAGTACTATTACCCCAAGCACTATGGCAGGCTTATTATTTTTAATAAATTCTTTTACTTTTATCATACTCGTATCATTTAGAGGCACTCTGTCGCCAAAAAGCGATCCGTTCAGTTAAGATGAATCGTATCATTCGTATCCCGAGCGCAACCGCTTTATGAACTTTGCCAGTTATTTTGGACGTCCCGATTCGTGCACCATACTGAATAGGTATCTCAACTACTGAAAGATGCTGCTGAAGAACTCGGATCATATACTCGGGAGAAAACCAATTTCCATCTACGGCAAGTGAGTCCTTAATCTTTTCATACGCGCGGCGATGAATAAGTTTGTAGGTGCAACCAACATCCGTAAACGAAGGTCCATTGAAGAGATATTCGAGAAACTTCGCAACTGCCCAGTTCCCCATACGTAGAGCGAAATACATATTCGTACCCGGATCGCCACCAGACCACACCAGACTCCTCGACGTGCGCGTACCGAGCACGACATCGTAGTCCTGTCCGTATATCAAGAAACGATCAAGATCACTCGCGCGGAAAGTGCCGTCCGGCTCGCAGGTAACGATGAGATCCCCTGTCGCCTCGCGCATGCCGCGCCGAAGCGCTGAACCATACCCCTGCGTCATTTCTTTCACATACTTCGCCGACGTCAGTTTGATCTCCATATCGCTGCCATCCTTCGAGTTATTGTCGACAGCGATTACCTCATCCACCGCCGGATGCCGCAGAAATTCCTCAATCGCGACGCGCACGTTCTCACGCTCATTGTAGACCGGGAAGACGATGCTTACTTTTTTACCGAGATACATAGGTGGGATTTAGAAAAGTCGGTCTTTCCAGGTTCGAGGCGTTTTGTCACTCACGATCTCAAGGTCGATATGATAGAGGAACGGCTTCGGACCCCGCGTGCGGATGTACTCGATCATGCTCTTAAGTCCTTCCTCGAGCGGCACGGTGGTTTTGTAATCAAGAAGCTTCCGCGCCTTTTCTGCACTACAAGTCGCGTGCCGCACCTCCTGAGGCCGGCCTGGCATGTAGATCGGCACTAGCTTGAAATCAAGCAGTTTGGCAATAGTTGCGGCAAGCTCATTGATGGTTATGACGTGATCGTCGGGACCGATATTGATGACCTCTCCGACCGGCGCCGCGTCAGTGCCCATACGCTTCAAAGGCGCAACCACATCGTCCACAAACGAAAAACTACGCATTTGTTCCCCGTCGCCGTAAATGATTGGCTGACGCCCTTGCAGCATGAGATTGATCATGATGGACGCGACATTGCGGAACGGGTCCTCATATCGTTGTCGGGGACCGATGATGTTGTGGGGCACAGCGATAACGTATTCCATACCGTGCACTTCGCAGAGATTGCGCACGGTAAGCTCAGCCGCATATTTCGCAATGCCGTACGGGTCCTGCGGAAGAGGCAACATGTCTTCAGTAAAAGGTACGGTCGGCTGTGTCCCATAGCGCGCCATCGAGGAACACTGAACGAATCGTTTTACTTTATTTGCGATCGCAGCAGAAACGACCGACACGGTCGCCCCGTAAATACTTTGAGTAATCAAGTAGGGAGCAAAGACTGAGAGCCCTTCGTGAGCATGCGCGGCTGTGTGATAGACCACATCCACACCGCGCATGAGCTCGACCATCTTGGCCCGATCAAGACAATCCGCCATATGAAATTCAACACCGACGGGGACATTGTCGAGATAGCCACCGGCGAGATTGTCGCAGCCAATGACGCGATGCCCCTCTTTAAGCAGATCTTCTGCGAGATGACTCCCGAGAAAACCGGCAACACCAGTAATGAAATAAGTGCGTGTATCTTTCACGATATGCTGCTTAGTATAAGCATAACCTGACCGTTTCGCCACTAGCCTACTACGGCTTAGAAATGAAGAAGATGCTGAGAATGGTACCCTGGTTCACACTGATATCAATCAAGCTGACAGGAAGAAATATCAAAGCATGAATGACGTCATGGTAGCTCCCACTAAAATAAGATAGACTGAGCCGGAAATGAAATTCTTCAGATTTATCAGTTACTTTTCACAGCTTCGTGCACTCATTGGCTTTAAGGCGGCAAGCGCTTTTACTCTGGCGCATCTGTGGAATAAGCTTCACCCGCCCCGAGAAGGAACCCTCGCGCACGTACCGGTCGGAACATATGTATTCTATTTCCCCTCACTCACCTACTTTGAAGGACTCTTCACTGAAATATTCTTTAAAGAAACGTACTATCTTACCCCTACGCAAGAATCAATTCGAGTTATCGATTGCGGAGCAAATATCGGCGTGTCGCTCCTCTATATAAAGATTCGCGCCCCTCACGCACGCGTACTCTGTTTTGAGCCGAACCCTGCTGCCCGAGCAGTGCTTGAGAAAAATATCGCGGAAAATGATTGGGAGAAGGACGTACAGGTATTCCCCTACGCACTCGGGAAGGAGAAAGGAACCGCAGAATTTTTTGTTGAGGACGCAAACGCAACAAGCAGCGGAGGAAGCGTCGCAAATTATTTAGAAAAAAAAGGTCGTGTTCTCACTACGTATACGGTAGGCGTCGATACACTTTCGCAGTACATCGATAGCGCCATTGATCTTCTCAAGATAGATATCGAGGGACCTGAGTTTGATATCCTTGAAGAACTCATCGCACAAAAAAAATTACAATCCGTTTCTTGTATTCAGCTTGAATATCACTACATTCCTGGATTCTTCACTCGACCACTCTCGGAGATGCTCGCCACGCTCGAGAAAGAAGGCTTCCGTACGTTTGTACAATCTATTGCACAACCGCACCAAATACTCGATACCGATACTGCCCATACGTATATGATTTTCGGGTGGCGATCATAAAATTTTTATTTTTTGCGTACTACCGCATGACTCAAAAAAACCACCCCCCTCAGGCGAGGGGGGTGTGATTACGAAGGGATAAGTGGTGGCGATTGCCCCATTGAACGTTCATAGACTTCACCGGGACGACTCGGTGTAAGCGGAATATCGAGCTTGGCGCGAACTGTTTTTTCAAGCTCGTTACGCCGTAACACTAGGGTCCTGGCATCTATAAAGTCAGTCCACACGTGGGAGACGTACCCATCATCCTCATTAGGATTACCTTTGTAGTAATCCGCCGTCTTGGCATAATCGACTGCCTCTTGATAGAGACGGTCGCCGTTCTTCGCGGAATATACCCACACAGGATTTTCTCCGTCCACTACCGGAACAGGTAACGCATCGTCATAATACGGAGACCCTGGATACGGCGTGATGACCGTCGCATCGAAAGCAGCTGGTTTTACCTTAAGAAGCCAGTTGAGCGTTAGCTCAATCGTCTCCTCCGATTCGCCAGGATGCCCGAGCGACATGAGCGCTTTCACTTTGAGACCGCGACGATCAGCGATTTCCATGCATCGAGTATTGTCATCAAGTGTCGCGCCTTTCTGGATATTCTTCAGAATACGCGGCGATCCTGACTCAAAACCGATAAGGATTTCACGGAAGCCTGCTTCAAACATCACTTGCGCCTGCTCGTCATTGAAGCGCTCGGATTTGATAAACCCACGCAACTTCCATTCCACACCGAGTTCACACCCAGCTTGGGTAATCATTTTCATCAGATCAACCATCTTTGGTGTGAGATTGAGCTCATCGTCATAGAACATGAATCCCCGATATCCGTACGTCTGGTACAGGAACTTCATCTCTTTAACGATATTCTCAGCACTTCTCGTCCGGATTTTGCGCAACATGGAAGATGCCCGTCCTGCGCAAAAACCGCAATTATACGGGCACCCGAGCTGAGCAATAAGCGATGTCGCCCGTACTCCATCAATGAAGTAATGGTAACTGTCGAGATCGATGAGATCTCGCGCTGGAAACGGTGTTGCGTCGAGCATCTCATTGGTGAGGAAGAGTGGAGACCTTCTATCATCCGCATCAATCAATTTCGGCGCATTGTCTTCTGTCGCGAGAAAAATGGTTTCTTCCCCATCGCCAGAAACTATGACATCGAAATTGTCCTCGAGTTGTCGGTACGAAGCTGCTGCCCGACCAACCATCCTTCGTTCCTCTGCGTATTTACGCGCAGCAACGGTAAGCGTTGCGTGCGTACCGCCAATGATGCTCCGCGCATCTTTCCTGACCCTGTGAATCGCTTTTGCGATTTGCACGGCGGCAGGAAATTGCGGTGTCGTTGCAGTGATGCCGAAGCATTGGGACTCCGAGTTGCTCACTGCATTTTCTATATCTCTAATGAAGTCGGTCTTCCCGGCGAGATCAATTACTTTGACAGGCCACTTTGCGTCCTTCAACATAGATCCCACTTTAAGGGGTCCAAGGAAGGGGAACACGTGCTCATCCGTAAGGAATGGAGAGGGTGGAATGATCAAACAGACCGAGCGTACCAATCGTGCCATTTCAACATCCTTTCGTAATAGGGTTATATAAAGAGCTCCAGCGGGAGCTTATCACTTCCTTTATGATTTCGCTACGATTGCTTGCTTGAGGCAAGTACTTCTTGCAATTTCTCTATAATCGACCGCGTAAGCGCATCAATGCGGAAATATTTTATGTAGGCATCACGTGCATTTCTCTGCATCTGTTCAAAGTACTCTGGTGAGATATTCTTATGAAACTCGGCTATCCGCTCGGGTAAATATTCGAGATCGCGGAAATCAACAATAAGCGCAAACGATGAGTAGTCGAGTTTGTCGCTAAGGGGGAAATTGCGTTCCGTGTCTACGATGACGGGAATGCGCCCAAGTGAAAGTATCTCAAAAAGCCGAGTTGAATCATTGGCATCGCCACGTACATCAAGCGCGTAGTCGCTTTGCAGTATAGTATCTATCATTTCAGAACGAAGCTTCTGCATATCGCCCTCTGCCGTCTTTGAGCTAGCAGAAAATGAACGACGTGCACGAAGATTGAATGTTATCAGCGAAGACTGTTGCAGTATCTTGATAGCTTTCTTCCGCCACAACACACCCTTGATACATGCGCGATACCGAGTATCGAAAACGCCGCGGAAACGCACCGGTAATTCTTTTACGATCGTACGTAGGAATTGCACTGGAGAAAGCTTTACCCACCCGGCAAAACCAACGACAGGATTCGCTTCGCTTTTTTTGCGAATATCAAGCTGACCATCCCTGTATCGCTCCAACAGATCATCGGCTAAGGGCGGTATCTGTATCCGCCCGCGCTCCGGCAAGAAACGGTACCCGCCATAACGCAGGATATAGGCATTCTGTATATCAATGGGATATTCGACATCTCCTACCCCGTCGATGAGAAGCGGCAGACCGGCCGTTTGCGCCGTTCGCACACACTCATCAAAAAACCCGATGTCGTGCCGCATACACCATATGTGCGGATACGGCAGTAATACCATATCCGCAGCATGCAAATCGTCGGTTATAGCATAGTATTTCGTATCGAATGAATAGGTATCGAACATCTGTTTAGAAATAGATGATTCGTCAATCGGATTACCCAACCAAGGGTTCAGGAGTGGCGTATGAATCCCCACCCGCTTCCATGCGGGATTGACGTAAAAAATAAGTGGCTTAATTGGTACCATACTGATTCTTTCTATAACGACCTTAAAAGGTATAAGTATGCGTTTACCATCTTCAACTTCTTGCCAGAATAGCAAAATAATTGTTTTTAACAAAACTCTGTATGATTTAAAACACTCGATATCGAGTGAAGATCAAATAGAAACTTTTTAGGAGTCCAAATTCAGCGAAGTTTGGAGAGACGCTCATAATCAGCTTTGGCCATCATCTCTGCTAATTCCTCAAAAGTAACTTCGGGACTCCAACTGAGTTCCTTGCGCGCCTTAGTGCTATCACCCATTAAATGGTGCACTTCGGTAGGGCGATAATAGTCTTTATTGATCGTGAGTATAATCTTACCCTTAGCGTCTGTACCAACCTCTTTAAGACCCTCGCCACTCCATGTGAGTTTCATATCTAATGCGTGTGCGGTCGCTTCGACGAATTCACGAACAGTGTGACTGACTCCAGTTGATATTACGTAATCGGCCGGAGTCTTCCGTCCCAGCATTTTGTGCATAGCCTTCACATAATCCCCCGCAAAACCCCAATCACGCCTAGCTTCTAGATTACCCAGTGAAAAACTATCTTGCATACCGAGTTTTATTTTGGAAAGTGAGATGCTAATCTTGCGCGTGACAAAATGCTCACCACGACGAGGTGACTCGTGATTGAAAAGAATGCCCGAACAAATATATAGTCCGTATTTCTCACGATACCCTTTCACAAATTGCTCATGCGCAAGAAGTTTCGCCTCGCCATACGGACTCACAGGAGCAAATAGCGAAATTTCGTTTTGAGGCGGCAAGGTCTTACCAAACATCTCACTCGTCGAAGCCTGATATATTCTCACTTTTGGATTCAAACGTACAGCCTCTTGAATGAGCCGTCCTAGACCAAAGTAATTTATCTCCATCGTCTCATCAGGGCACTTGAACGAGATCCCGACATCGGATTGCGCTGCAAGATTATATATCTCGTCTGGTTTGCTTTCCTCTATAGCGAAACGCAGCGTTCCACTATCGCGCAGATTACCGTAGACAGTGTGCAACCCCTTCCTCCTGACGAGCTCCCCGAGCCGCAGCATTGGATCAAGACTTGTCCTACGCACAAGACCCCACACTTCGTACCCGAGATCAAGAAGATG
>JAPLWH010000001.1:0-32143 GCA_026396715.1 Candidatus Kaiserbacteria bacterium | reverse complement strand
AGATGTTCAGCAAGATATGAGCCGTCTTGCCCAGTAATTCCAGTTATTAAAGCTTTTTTCTTCATATTCCGTATCACAATACTGTCTTTTCTAATAAAATCAAATACTCGTTGGCAGTTTTTGTCCAAGAGAATTTCTTTGCCTGTTCATACCCCTTTTTGATCAAGGTTTCCCGTAATATTGTATCGGTAAAAACCATCTCCATTGCCTGACAAATCTCATCCACGTTATGTGGATTTACTAATATCGCCGCATCTCCAGCAGCCTCAGGCAATGACGACACATTAGAGGTGATGACAGGAGTTCCGAGACTCATAGCTTCTACTACTGGCATACCAAATCCCTCATTGAGCGAAGGGAAAACGAGCGCGACTGCATTCTTGTAATAGGCACACAGATGTTCGGTGGAAATATACCCGACGAAAAATACTTCTTTCTCGAGAGCATTCTTTGTCAATTCTTCCACCATCGAAGCGCGGTACTCTCCCCCTGATTTACCAGCAATAACGAGTTTGCAATTAATACCGAAACTCTTTCGAAACTGGATGAACGCGGAAACGATAGTGTGTACGTTTTTCCTCGGCTTAACCCTTCCCGTAAAAAAGAAGAAAGGTTTCTGTTCTTTTGGAAGGTCAGGTGCCCGTAATGCGTAGTTACTCAGATCCTGAAAAGCGATGTAAATCACCTCAATCTTATCGTTCGGTATATGATAGTACGTGCGTATGTCCTCCTTCGTCGCCTGTGATATAGAGATAATCTTGATTGCGCGCGCAAGACATACTGGCATAAGTATCTGATCCCTTACAAACGCAATAAATTTCCCCATAAAAGTCCCGGGAGTAATTTTTTGGCTGCCCAACTCCGGACAAATGACTACCGTCTTAATTCTTTTCGGCAGCCATAATGGTAATAGTGGAGTGACAAAAAGTAATACATCGATATCTTCTCTTGTGGTCATAAACCAGAACAACTTTCCTAGCAGAGAGGGCGGGATGATGATGTTCCGTACCGGCACGGATACCAAATCCTTCCGTATTGGCTTTGAAGAATAGATAGTGAAGTCATGTTCCTTCCCAACGACAGGAAGATTTCTCATGAGTTCCAATATCAGATATCCCATACCCGATGCTCCTGACTCCTCGTATGGTTCCGCGATAAATCCAATTTTCATACTTTTACAACAAAGAAATGGTGGTACGCGTTGCCAAAAGGCACAAAGTCACAAAGTATGTCTCCACGCTTCTGTAAAACTTTTCTAACTCGCTGCGTGGGGTATCCATGCTTACCAAGCTCCCAATGATGCTGTCCGTTAAAGACATGCTTTTTCGGAAATGGGATTTTCAGGGCAAAGCGGATGTGTGGAAGAAATGGGATCTTGAGTGAAAAAGAGAACATCGGTCCGAAGTGCGGAATGCTTATGACGATGTGAGTACGCGCAACGCGGCAGAGCTCAGCAACCGCACAGTCGAACTCTTCGAACGGCAAATGTTCCAGGACCTCAAATGCACATACGACATCGAACGACTTGTCAGCAAAGGGAAGTTTCAAAATACTTCCTATGACGTCTGGGTGCAGATCTTCCGCAACATCGACCGAGGTATATGAGACTGTGGTATTGTTTTTTATAAAACTACCGAACACACGGTCACCTGCGCCGACCTCAAGCACCGATGATGGATTGAGAGTTAGCACCTCCTTAAGCTGCCAGTAGTAACTAACAAAACGCCCCTCAAAGGCATATTTACCGAATTGGTAGTGTGATTTATCAACCTGTGGAATGCCGCTCATATGCCTTATATAGCCCCTAGTATCGCAGGAATGAGGCGTTGTAGCGAATGATGTTCTTGTACATACGTGGCGAGCGATTTTGCGTCAGTATGGTGGACTGTGAGGACTCCTTCTGCAATGGACTTCGGGGTGGGCGCGACTACCGTAACGGGAAGTTCGCGAAGGGCAACACTGGTGGTGACCACCGACAACCCACAAGCAAGAGCTTCGAGAACCACTTTATCGAGACTACCGGTTTCGCTTGTGTGCACAAATACACCCGCACGACGATACTCCTCTCGCAAACCTTCTTGCGTCTGAGGACCTATGAAATGTACGCGCGACGAAAGAGAAAGTTGGTCGGCAAGCATTCCCAGATTCTCTCGTTCCGGCCCGTCCCCCACAATCCGTACGTCATTCGGAAAATGTTCGGCCGCGCGGATGGCGAGGTCGTGACGTTTTGTCTGAGAAAGCCTCCCGGCGGAGAGCACCGCCGTTCCTCGCAAAGTATTCTCGTCAGGAGAAAAGAAATCGACATCGATGCCGTGTCCCATGATATGCAATTTTTTCGTACGGAGTCGGAAACTTTCTTTTGAGGCGGTAAAAATGGTATGAGTAAGAAGCGTCGCAAGACGAAGTTTGATGTTCACACTTTTGTGCGTATACCAAAGTGCACAGTGTTTCCCCCACAACCGCCAAAACAGACCGCCGAGTACGATGTATTCAGGATTCATATGCACGAAAACAGTGTCGTACTGCTGACGCAGTTTCCAAATGAGCTTCAGAAAGCGCCACGCATACGCGGCGCGGCTTGTCGCGCCGCGCTCTTTCCCGAGCGAATGCACGCGCACGTTTGCAGGCAAGATGTGCTTCCCTTCTTTGAGGCAAATGACTTCGATGCGTTCAACATGTTTCGCAAACTCTTCTACCCAGCGCACGAAGAATCCGAGAATCGGGTCCTCAGTATCGACTACTTGCGTGACAATTAATAGCCTCATAGTTGTTGAAGTGTGCGCGCAAGGTCGGCGGCGATACGCACCGACAAGTCGCCCTGTGCGGCGAGGTGGGCACGCGCCGCATCGAAGGCGTGCATCGGGAGCTCGAGCCGCACTGAAGTATCTTCGACGACCCCGACAATACTGAGCGAGAGCGCCGTCGGATCGGCTACCGGCACAGCAAGAACGTCTTCGTAGCCTTTGAACACTTCCCCGACGATGCCGACGTCGGTAGTGATGATGGGAACTCTAGCGAACGCCGCTTCGATGAGAGTGCGGCCATAGCCTTCGTATGCGCTTGCCTGGATGAATGCCTGAGCGCTTCTCATGAGTGCCCAGGCGTCAGGACGCTCTCCGAGGAAGATGACGTGTTTTCCGAGACCGAGTGAGTGCGTCATACGCTCGAGCCGTCCGCGGTCGCGACCCTCGCCGACGATAAAAAGCCCCACCATCGGGTAGTGCGCAACGACGAGTTTCAATGCCGCAAGAATATCTTCGATACGCTTCTCCGGTTCGAGACGTCCGACCGCGATGAGAGCAAAAGTAAAGGGATGCGCAGGAAGCAATGCTCGCTCCGGCACCGCGCCAGAAACTGTAATCGGGATGACCGATGGTTCGGGAATGCGTGTGCCGTAGCGCTCTATAGCGACGCCTTCACACGCTCAGAGACCGTGCGAATGCCATCAGCTGCAGGGAGCACGCAATCGGCGATGCTTCGGCGATACCGATTGAGGAGCGGCATTCGCACGCGCGGACTGCGCCAGTTCCCGCTCCGCGTAAACCACAGCGAGAGAAAGTCCGTATGTACTTGAATGTGCAGTTTCGCATTCGTACCAGCAACAGCGCGAAGCGCGGCAAGTCCGTGCTCGAACGGATCCTGTGCCGAAACAACTTCGATACCCTGCGCGAGTATGAGCGTATGTGCGCGTGCAGCAAGCGCTCGCACGCGGAAGATCTTCCACGCATGTACCGGATGCAGGAAAAGATTCCCGTCTTGCTCTTCTTTCGCGTCTTTGCCCGCCGAAGAGAGGACGTGCAGCTCCCCTATCGCTGCGGCATACGTGCGCATACGTGCGCGAGATGGACTCGCCGCATTGAATATCATCGGGTCGTTAGAAATGAAGAGGGCTTTCATACGATTTGTTTGAGGAAATAGGCAGTACTCTCAAGCATGCGCGGAAGCGAAAAATCATCCATGCGTTTTTGCGCGGCGAGCGCCCGCTCACTTGCAGCATCGGGATTGTTTCGTATTTCGAGAAGCGCTCGCTCGAGAGCACTATCGTCTCCAATCGGTATGAGAATACCCGTTTTCCCATGCTCAAGTAAAGCTCTGTGGAATTTCGCATCGGTCGCGACGACAGGCGTGCCAAGAGTCATCGCTTCAATAAGGGCGTGAGGGAATCCTTCGTAGCTCGAATTAAGAACGAACACATCGGCAGTTTTCATCCATCCGAGTGCCTCAGCGCGCGGAAGCCCAGAAGCAATGTGTACACTCCAGCTCTCATGCTTATGTTTCTCCACAACGCGCCGTATGGCGTCGAACCCCTTCCAAGGAACTTCCCTTCCTGCTGAAACAACAAGAAATTCTCCTTCCTTCTTCGGTTGGGTTTCTACATCTGGAGGGAGTCCAATGCCGTTATAAATTATTCGTATCTTCTCTTCTGGAATTCCCCACTCCAAAATGATGTCTTTTAGATAGGGACTGGGTACAATAACGTACTTCGCCGCACTTACTACGAGCGCCTGCACCTTCTGCAAGACCCGAACGAAAAAGTTTTTCTGTTTCGTTTTTACAAACACGTCGAGGTTCTGCATGACACCAAATCGCTGTACTCCCTGCTCCCATGCGTAATCACCAACAATTTTTACGACGAATGGTTTCCTGGCTTTCTTCGCCGCACACATCGCGGGCAAGCCAACCGAAACCGGATCGAGCGCGAGCACCACATCCGCATGGCGCGCGGCTTTGAGCACACGACGATAGTAGGCGTAGTGACGAATGATTTTCGGTAGGTGTCTGACCTCGCTGAATTTCACAAGCTCGATTTCAATTCCTTTTGCCGGTAACCCCTCGATGAGCAATTTCGCATACGTTGCCGGTCCGCCGATTTCGGGCGGATAGAGTGGTGTCGCTATGACGATCTTCATCCCGTTAGAAATCGCGGACGCGTGCGCCGTATTACCGAGATGACCTCCCGTATCTGTCCGCGTCCTATTTCTAACGGGATTCATACAGGTATTCTACTTGGTTTCGAGCACTCGAGCGAAGAGTGCTTTTATCTTGCGGGCGATGAGATCCCAGTCATAGTCTCTGAAGACGAGCTGTTTCGCGGTCGTGGTAACTCGCGCCGTCTGTGCCGTATCCGACAGGATTTCTTTCACTACTGTCGCAATCTGCTCCGGCGAATCCGTATCGACCGCCCACCCAGTCGTCTCTTTGTTCGTGTTTCGTTTAGCATCAAAAAGAAAATCCGCGATGCCGCCCTCCTGCGTCGCGATGACCGGCAGTCCAGCGGCCATCGCTTCGATGAATGAATTTCCCATGCCCTCGGAACGCGATGGACGAATGAAAATATCGCAGGATTTCAGGTAGTTCGGCACCTCTTCAATTGCTACGTACGGATGAAAATGCGTGCGCGCGGAAACGCCGAGCTCGTCCGCGAGCTCGGCGAGCATTTCCTTATCGGGACCATCCCCGAGCATGAACAAATGCACCTGTTCCGGCAGGAGCGGGAGTGCGCGAATGACGACATCGAGCGCATTCTTATGGACCAATCGGCCAGTATGAACAAGCCAGGTCTCGCCTTCTTTTTTCCCTATGTTTACACGGACGGTTTTGAGAAGCTCCGAAGGCGGCATTTGCTTGAACCGCTCGGCACTCATGCCGTTCGGAATGACCTCCAGAGGCCCCTGGAAGGCCCATTGTCGCGCCCAGGTACCGAGGAAGGTTGATTCTGCGTGTATGGTGCTCGCGTGACGAAATCCCCAACGCAAAAGTGGCTCAAAAAACCGTATATGCGCCCGCCCGTACACATGCTCGAATGGGTCACCTTCCTCAAGAGTAAGGACATAGGGCGGACGCACCCCGATGAGTCGGAGCAACACGATGGGAAAGACCATATACGACATCATGGCCCACCATGCGTCAAAGTGCAGTTTGGCGTGGAGTCGGAGCGCCGCAAGTGCTGCAAGCGGCACGAAAAACACCTTGTCGATATAGACCAGCGAGTGATGCGTCGAAGCGACGCTCGCATTGCGGCGACCGAAGCCCACGCGATGCACGAACACCTTCCCCTCTTTTGAATGTCGCGGCAGCGATGCATCGAAACGGAGCGTTACCATATGGAACTCGATCTCCTCCGGAGCAATCCGGTCGGTAATCTCTTTAATGGCCACCTCTGCCCCGCCGACAAAACGCGGATAATAGGCCAGAGAAAAAATGAGAATGCGCTTCATTGATGGAAGACTAGTACAGAAAATCGGGGAATGCGAATATCAGAGGAAGATGAATGCGCCGCCGGCGAGCGTCATGACACTGAGAAAGCTAAAGGTCCAAGGCGAATGAAAGAGACCGGAGAGCTTCGTATCAGTAACGGGAACGGATTTTCCCGGAGGCAATGCCGCCCCCACAGCGGCGAGTTCTGTCGTCACTGCGGGGGCGCGGACTTCTTCATCATGGGATTGAACTTTCGTTCTGGTGCTGATAATCGGCTCGACCGTCTGTACTTTCTTATAACTCACCACAGGAACGGGAGGTTGCCTGTCCTCCGACACTGTCGCCATTCCCGATGGGGACGTTGCCGCCACTTCCCCGTTTGGGTAAAGAAGGGACGCGGAATCAGCAATCGGAAGTTCTATGATTCGCGAGGAAAATATGAGCGTATGTCCGGCGAGAATCTGTGTGTCTGCGGGAATCTTAAACTCCTGCCCGCCCATAGATAACCGCCAGAGCGACAGATCGAGCGTACGAGAATCATCATTCACAAGCGTAATGCCGCGAGAAGACACAGCGGCAATCCGGATGCCGGCGTCCCGCACCGTTACCAACAGTTCGCTCCGCGCGTCACCACCGTCGGACGTAGAAACATGCACGACTGCGATATATTCACCCGGATCGTAATACGCATGCAAGACATTCGCACCCGTCTTCTGCATCCCATCGCCGAACGACCACCGGACGAGTGCCTCGTCACGCTTATTTCCCTTGCCGTCATACACAACCGCAATGAAAGGAGTATCTGCACCGGAAGATACCGTACGGTCGGTACCAGCAAAAATACGCAATGTCGGGATTGGAATGTATTCCGGCGGCGTATCGCTTGCTGAAGCTGTCGCCGTGTCGGACGCATCAGACTGAACGGCGTCTGGTGCCGAAATCGTAATTGTTTTAGATGCATCCGTCATTGAAATACCCGTCGCCGTAGATGTGGCCGCGATGACTATCGAGTACGTTCCTTCAGCGACGAAGGCGCCCGCCACATTCGTACCGTCCCAGACTTTCGGCGCCGGATTAGTAACACTTGAACTCGAGTACAGTGACTTGATAGTCGCCCCGCTCGCAGACACTATCTTTATGGATACTTTTACCGCTTCAGAAAAAGCAGTATCAATGACGGTCGTCGTCGCAAGACCGGACGAAACCGTTGCGGAAGGATATATGGTGTCGTGGGAAACCGTGTAGGTCGTGAGTGTCGGCGGGGCCGCATGCGCAAATGCGGGGAGGAAAATGGCTAGTGCAAATAAGCCGACAATGCGCATAGAGGAAATTATGATTCACCCTTGAGGACGCTGCGCAACGTATCTTCGGGAACCTCAAAAGGTTTGTTTCCCCGCTCTACGGGCGGTGCGCTTGGTGCCGCCTGCGGCGCAACAGGCTTTTGTATTTCCTGCACGACGCTTTCCGTGCGCGGAGCAACGTCAGAAGCAGGGGTAGGAAATGTTTTTACCTTATTCTCCTGAACAACTGCGGGAGGCGTTTCGACGCGTGCGGGAGGATGCGGCACTTCCGTTGCCGTGGAT
Source organism: Candidatus Kaiserbacteria bacterium (assembly GCA_026396715.1). Lineage (GTDB taxonomy): Bacteria > Patescibacteriota > Minisyncoccia > Phycocordibacterales > Phycocordibacteraceae > C7867-001. The sequence goes on along the minus strand of JAPLWH010000001.1, from coordinate 24,362 downwards.
TTGCCTTTCTGCAACACCGCCGCGAGCGCTCCCTTGAGCGATTGCTGCTGTTGCGATTTCTGATGTTCCCGATCTGTGCCGGTCTTGATGGTCATAGTGCGCAAAATGGCTTTCAGTTCGTCAGCTGATTTTCCGTTCGGGACGGGTGCGACTCTCGCGGGAAGATTGGCGCCTGATGCAACAGGTGCATTCGGACGAGGAACAAACGACGGAGGGCGACTTACTACCTCGCGAGCGGGTGGTACCGCTTCGGGGATACTGGCGCGCGGCACTGGCTCCGGACGGCGAAACGGTGCGGACTGTTCTGGTACTGGCGTCCGCACCGGGAACGGCGACGGCATCCGCGAAATGTCCAAAAGCGGCGTACTAGTAGTCGGCGGCACCATCGTCGGCTTCACAACGTCTCTTTGCGGCGGTATGAGGCTCGCGGGTTTCTTCTTCATGCGCGCATCAGCAGGCGCCTCGGACGCTGCGCTCGCGGCGAGTTCAGTAATAATCGTACTCTCGACGCCGCCGCGGGGCGTGGCAAATTGTACTCTCGACGCTGCGACGACCTCATCTCGGTAGGTAGCCGGCGGCGCCTCAATCGGCGGTATTGTCGTGGCCGAGAACGGCGCCGACCCGACGCCGTCGATCATAAGCGAAAGATAAATCTGCCGTTTATCCAGCGCCACAATGTCTTCTTTCGTAAATTTCGGCATGAAGATCGTCTCCAACACTTCCGCATCGAACGGCCCGACCCGGAAGACGACGGTCGTGCCGACGTTGCCGAAGACAGCGTCGCGCACTTCCTCTTCCATCTGCTCGATGTACTGATGCGCGATGACGAGATTTAATTTATATTTGCGCGCCTCGGAAAGGATTTCCGCGAACGTCTCGTTCGCGAAGTTCTGGAATTCGTCCACATAGAAATAAAAGTTCGGAAGCTTCGCAAGCGCCTGCGCGGGAAGATTTGCGCGACTCATCGCGCCGAGGAAGATGCGCGTCGTGAGCATCGAGCCTAAGAGGCGCATATTGGTTTCGCCCACAAGCCCTTTCGAAAGATTGATGATGAGGATCTTCTTTTCATCCATCATTGTGCGGATGTCGAATGAAGATTTCGACTGACCAATAATGTTCCGGATGAGCGGATTGCCAGTAAACTGACCAATCTTATTCTGGATCGCGGGCGTCGCTTCCTGCGTGTAGCGGTCGCCGTAGTTAGCGAACTCTTTCGTCCAGAAATCTTTCACGACAGGATCCTTTACATTGTCGATGACTTTCTGCCGATAGGCTTTGTCGGTATACATGCGATTGACGCCGAGAAGGGTCGCGTCCGGGTACTCGAGGAGTGCGAGGAGTGTGTTCGTCAAAATGTATTCCATACGCGCACTCCATGCGTCCTCCCAGATCTTCTTGAAGGTCGCCATGAGGCCGCTGACCACGAGGTGGCGCTTGTCGTACCCGACGTCCTCCATCACGTTAAACGCGATGGGATGTTCCATATCAAATGGCGCAAAGTAGACGACATCTTTAATACGTTCTTTCGGGACGTAGTCGAGGAGACGCTCGACCGTACCACCGTGCGGGTCAATGAAGGCCAAGCCCTCCCCATTCCTCAAATCCTGAATCGCCATATTCTCGAGCAGCGTCGACTTACCCATACCGGTCTTGCCGATCACGTACATGTGCCGATCGCGATCCTTCGCTTTAATACCGAAAGGAACATTTTTCCCGCGAGCGTCGGTCGCGGCGAAATAATTAATGCGTTCGGGATTCTCCATCGCTTGCAGTATAACAAAAAAGCGCGCGACAAAAGCGCGCGACATTGCTCTTTGTGTACGAAAAATCTAAATCGGCGAAACTCCTTGCGGAGGAACCGGTTCTGAAACTGAGGAAGTCTGCTCTGCCGATGCGGTACGCGCTTCGCGCGCACGGAGCGAGAGGCCAATGCCGGACACACAAGCGCCGAACATGACCGCGAGCAGCGAACGGATCGATATTGGAAGTCCGGAGAACGGTACAAGAATGGCGAGAATGCCGAGGAGGATGAGCGTGCTTGCGCGGGACATAGGCCGAGTATACCCCATGAGATATTTCTTGTCCTTAAATCTGTGTGAGTACGGGACAATGCCAACCTAATTCTGGATAGTCACGAACAAGCGACTGTCTTATCTCACGGGGTATATCAGGGCTCCACAATGACCACAAATTCTCCGCGAACCGCCCCCGGATGCGCGGCAAAATGCGCCTGCACCTCCGCCACGCTACCCGAGACAATCTCTTCATGCATCTTGGTAAGTTCGCGGGCGATAGTGACACGAGTGGTCGCAGTCGCTTCAAGCTCTTTCAAGAGCTTGAGTATGCGATGCGGCGATTCATACAGCACGACGGGGATATCGCTCTCCGCTATTTTTTTGAGTGCGGTCTGACGCCCCTTCTTATGCGGAAGGAATCCGAGGAAGGTAAATCCGGGAGCGTCTATCCCTGCGATGGAGAGCGCAGCCGTGAGCGCGGAAGGTCCCGGTATCGCTTCGATGATTGCGGTCGGCAAGAGGAGTCGCACTTGTCCCACCAATCGCGCACCCGGATCAGAAATGCCCGGCGTGCCAGCATCACTCACGAGGACTACGCGCTCACCAGCCTCAAGGCGCGTAATGACTTCATCTGCCTTTTTCAGTTCGGTTGCGGCATCGAGCCGTTGGAGCGGCTTTTTTATATCGTAGCGCGCGAGCACTTTCGAGATGACACGAGTATCTTCGGCATAGATCACATCGCACTCTTTGAGCGTCCGTAATGCGCGGAGCGTGATGTCTTCCAAGTTCCCTATGGGAGTCGCGACGACCGAAAGTGTGCCGACTGAGGTAGGTACAGATGGTTCCATACCTACACAATAAGCGTATCTGCGATCTTGTAAATGTCGCCAGCACCCATCGTCATGATGGTGGTGCCTGCACCCGCTTCGCGCAGCTCGCGCTCGATGGCGTCGAACGACTCGAGTGCGACGGCATCTGTCCCCGTGGCGCGAATGCGCTCCGCGAGCAGTTCGCTTGATATCGAGCCGTCGTCTACTTCGCGGGCGGCATAAATAGGTGCCAGCAAAACCTGATCGGCATCGGCAAAGGCTGTCGCGAACTCATCGAGCAGGTCGCGCGTGCGACTGTACAGATGCGGATGAAAGGCGACGACGATCTTCCCTTTCACTTTTTCACGCAGTGCTTTGAGAGTCTCCCTGACAGCGGTCGGGTGGTGCGCGTAGTCGTCGTACACCTCTGCACCATTTTGAGTCTTCCCTTTGTATTCAAATCGGCGCCACGTACCTTGGAATTCTGCGAGCGACGGTACGAGAGTAGCGTCGGAAAGGGCTGGAAACACGACCCGCGCGGCCGCAGCGGCCGCGCGGGCATTCATGACATTAAACTCCCCCGGCAGTCGAAGCTCGTATGCTGGCTCCTGCGTGTAGTCAATAACGCGCGGACCATTCGAGAAGCGCCTGCCTACCGGCAGGCAGGGTGCAATATTCGCATCGTTCGGATTCGTCACAATTACGCCATCCGCAGGCACGCGTTCGATCGCTTTTCGAAACGTCTCCTGCAATGCCGCGAGCGACGGGAAGTAATCCGTATGATCCCACTCGAGATTCGTGATGACGAGCACCTGCGGCGTTAGCTCGAGCAAGTGATCGCGATACTCGCACGCCTCAACGACAAAAATATCGTGACCGCCTGCCCCGAGCGAAGTCGAGGGGGCGAGATAATTCGAGCCGAAATCTTTCACGATGGAGCCGATGATTGCCGTCGGCGACGCGCCAGCGTCGCCGAGTATGCGCGCAAGCATTCCAGTCGTCGTCGTTTTCCCATGCGTTCCCGCCACTGCCACCGTCCTTCTTCCCTGTCCTGAGCTAGTCGAAGGGCCTTTTGAAACTTCTCCGAGCATTTCAAAATAAGAATACTGCGGGATGCCGAGCTCTTGTGCGCGGGCGCGCTCCGGATTCTCTGGCGGCACCGCGTCGCTATACACGACCACTTCAGTATCTGCTGAGACCTGCTCGGCTTTCTGCCCGATAAAAACCGTAATCCCTTTCGACTCAAGAAGCTCCGTCACTGGACTCGCTTCACGATCAGAACCGGAAACCATGACACCATGATCTTTGAAGTATTGTGCGAGCGCGCTCATACCGATGCCACCAACACCGACGAAATACGCACTACGAAATACTGTCGCGCCCTTAGTCATGTTCTTGTACGAGCTCATTGAATTGATCCCCGCGATCGTATTCGTTCTTGAACATGCCGAATGATGCGAATGCGGGCGAGAAGAGTATCGTATCGCCCTCGCTCGCATGCGCGAAAGCATCATCAACGGCCGACGCGAGCGTGTCATAGACTGGGGCGTCGGAAAGCTCGCCGTGGATGCGCTCCGTCCCAGATCCCGCAAGCAGGATGACTCGCTTCACTTCAGGCAATTTCGCAAGAAGGGCGCTCATGTCGAGACTCTTGTCGGCGCCGCCCATGACGAGCACGACATGCGCGACGTCGAGCGCCGAAAGCGCGACGAGCGTCGCTTCGGGCGTCGTCGCGGTCGTGTCGTTGTACACCTTCACTCCGTTCCGCTCCCTGATGAGTTCAAGCCGTCCCGGAACACCCGTAAATGATTCGAGCGCCCGACGACTGACCTCGTCAGGGATTCCAAGCGCGCGAGCGACAGCGAGCGCGAGCGCCGCATTGTACCGATTGTGCTGCCCGGGAATACGCAGCTCCCAGGACTCTGGAAATTTTTGTTCATCGACGACGAGCGTTTTTGACTCGATCACTTCACCATACGCGTCGATGACCGTCGGCGCGCACTGCTTGCCGAGAATGAGTACATCCTCGGGCTTCTGATATAAAAAGATATTCGCTTTGTCCGCAAAATATATCGCCGGGTCTTCTTTATAATAATTCAAATGATCCGAAAAGAGCGTCGTGAAAACGGCGACATGCGGACTCATGAGCGCGTCGCCCCAGCCTTGGCACTGCCATGAATCGAGTTCGAGGACGGCAACATGCTCGGGTGTCACTTCCGGCAGAAGCGCGAGTGTCGAGACGCCGCGCACATTCCCGCCGAGAAGAGTTTTCTTTCCCGCCTCTTTGAGAATGGAATGCACCATATGCGTTACGGTCGACTTTCCGCGCGTACCCGTAATCCCGACACACGGAATGCCCGAAATCTCTGCGAAAAGATCGGCGCTCATGCGGACCGGTATCGCATGCATCCGCGCCTCCGCGATATAGATCGAATCAAGCGGAACGCCCGCGGCCTTAAGGATGAGGTCGCGATCGCGAAAATCCTCGAGGCGATGCTCCCCAAGGACAAATGTGATGTTCTTAAATGATTCAAGCTGCGCCACCGACTCGGCAAGCTGCTCATGCGTCTTGAGATCAGTCACGATGAGGTCGGCACCACACTCAGCCAAGTACCGCGCATCGCCCACTCCTCGGCCGAGGAGGCCGAGGCCCATGATGGTTATCTTCTTGTTCTTGAAATGCGCTGTTGCGTCCATCCCGTTAGAAATAGGACGCGGGCGTGATTACCACGCCGTACCCTATCCAATTAGTGCACACAAAGGACCCCTTCCGAGGAAAGTCGTCATTATTGACGCGTTCGCGATTTCTAACGGGATCCATACTTCAGATGCTAGCGCATCTGCATGACTCACGCACGTCCTACTTTACTTCGGACAAGAAACAGTCGTTGAAATATCCTCGTGAGCAAATGGAAGCGTCGTCGATGGAACGACGACAACTTCATAGGGAGCTATCGTCGACTTCTTCGTGGAACAAGCACCCTCTGAGCTCGCGAGCATTACCGAAACCATGCGCGACTCAGTGTCGGTAATCTTCGAAACGGAGATCGCATATCCCGCTGTCGGCTTCTGTCCCGCAAACACCGCGATGACCATCTGCGTTTTAAAATCGACGACGGGCGGCGTACTTGTCGCATCAATCATCTTCCAAAGCTTGCTCAACTGATCTGCGGACGTGATGGAATAATTAATGCGCGTCGTCACCGTCGAGCGTGCCCCTTGCGCAATCTTCATAAACGGAACGGGGACTGCAGCGGCGTGCGTAGCGGCGACCGCCGGAAGTGACTCTTTTTGTACATTCTGGCCGCGACCAGAAAAGTAGATGAACATACCGACAACCGCCGCAAGAAGTACGAGGCCGACCGTAATAAGAGTGTTTCGCATGTCCCTAGTGTACCCCGTACGGCGCTTGAGCGCCGTAACGAGTTGGGTATAACAAATCGGTGCGTACTCGTAGGGCCGCGATTACGCTTGTCTCCCTCGACTAATGTTTCGCCGTCGCTCAACATTGTCTGGGCAGGCCTCGCAGTTTCGCCTGCTGGCGAAACATTGCTCCGGCTTTCGACCCCTACCCGAACACCGCGCAGGCGGTGTTCTCGCTTGCACAAAATGGAAAAATCGGCTTTCGCCGATTTCCAATTTTGTGCAAGCGGTAGGGGTCGAACCTACGACCGCTCGAGTATCAGTCGAGTGCTCTACCAACTGAGCTACGCTTGCGAGTGAGTCAGAATACATCAGAAAGTCTGCTTTCTGATGTATTCTCGGCGAACGAGCAAGCAGTATGGTACTCCATACGATTGCGAGTTGGACTTCGCTCCTACTCGTTCGATGTATCGATACTAGCAAAAATCTCATTATCTTTCCACCTCAAACAAAAACACCCTTTTGGGGTGTTTTTGTAAGCATGATTTGTGAGTACGAAAAGAAAAGATGTTGTGCGCTCTGTTGTTCCGCCTATTCCCGCGTTCGGAGCGTCAATTGAGCGCTCCGATTCACGTACCGGGATACGTTATCCGGCGTCCGAGTATCGTTTAAAGACGAATACTATCTCTTCTGTCCAGCTCCAGTTATTGCTAACTGGGGCGGGACACATCGACGTGATACTCCTTTCGAGAGTATCGGTTCCATTTCGGATATGTTCCACGAGCAGCTTCCGCTACCCGTGCCTTGTTACGACTTAGTCCTTGTCATTGAATTTGCCGTAGTACTGCGCAAGGCAGTCCTTCGGGCACCCCCAACTCCCTTGACTTGACGGGCGGTGAGTACAAGACTTGAGAACGTATTCACCCCGGTTTAGCTGACCCGGGATTACTAGCGATTCCGGCTTCATGAGGTCGGTTGCAGACCTCAATCCGTACTGGGGTCGGTTTTATAAGGATTGGCTCCGCCTTGCGGCATTGCAACCCGTTGTACCGACCATTGTATTATGCGTGCAGCCCAAGATATCAGAGGGACATGCTGATCTGGCGTCATCCCCACCTTCCTCTCCCGTGAGGGAGCAGTCTCGCCTGGCCATATAGGCAACAGACAACGGGGGTTGCGTTCGTTACCCCACTGAAGGGAACAGTTCAAACCACGAACTGACGACGACCATGCATCACCTGTCCAGCACCCTCGAAGGCTCCGTCCGTTTCTGGTCGGATGCAGCTGGATAACTAATCTTGGTAAGGTTCTTCGTTTGTCGACGAATTAAGCCGCATAATCCACCGCTTGTGCAAGTCCCCGTCTATTCCTTTGAGTTTTAATCTTGCGATCGTACTACCCAGGCGGCTCGCTTACCGCGTTAGCTTAGTCTCACAGAGGGTCGATACTCCGTAAAACGAGCGAGCAACGTTGAGGGCCAGGACTACTGGGGTATCTAATCCCATTCGCTACCCTGGCTTTCGTGTTTGAGCGTCAGGAACGTACCAGTGCATTGCCTTCGCCTTTGGTGTTCCCCATGATATCAACGGATTTCACCCCTCCACCATGAGTTCCATGCACCTCTCACGCCCTCGAGCCATACCGTTTCCCTCGCAGACCGTAGGTTAAGCCCACGGATTTAACGAGAGACTAATATGGCCGCCTAGACACCCTTTACGCCCAGTGATTCCGGGTAATGCTTGGAGCCTCTGTATTACCGCTCCTGCTGGCACAGAGTTAGGAGCTCCTTATTCATCGGGTACCGTCAATAAACTTCGTCCCCGATAAAAGATGTTTACGTACCAAGGCACTTCATCCATCACGCGGCGTCGCTCCGTCAGACTTTCGTCCATTGCGGAATATTCTCGTCTGCAGCCTCCCGTAGGAGTATGGACCGTGTCGCAGTTCCATCGGTGGGGGTCAGCCTCTCAGCTCCCCTAAGCGTCGTAGCCTTGGTAGGCCATTACCCTACCAACTAGCTGATACTACGCAGGCCGCTCCCGAAGCGAAAAACCTTTACCCTTTCGGGACTATCGGGAATTACCCATCCTTTCGGATGGCTATGCCCGACTTCGGGGGATGTACCTACGTGTTACTACCTCGTCTGCCGGTTACCAGCCCCACTTTGTACCCAATCACCCGCAAACTAAAATCGAGATTAAGCAGAGAAATTTTCATCTCCAAAAAATCGACCTTAGGTGCAAAGTGGGGCTGGTCCCCTTGACTTGCATGACTTATCCACGCCGCCAGCATTCACCCTGAGCTAGGATCAAACTCTCAATAAGAATAGGCGGAACAAAAGAATTCACACCTCTTTTCTTGCCCCATGAGATAACTTTTTCGAAATTATTTGAAGCAAGTCGAGAACCTGTTGGTTCTGACTCTCTTTCAAACATCCCGAGGCTTTATCTCACGGGGCGTTCACGTATTTAAATGTCAAGGGTCAAAAGAAACTCCGCCCCGCCACTGCGGGACAGTAGAGCCATACTATAGGAGCCGCAGAACGGCGTCAAGGAGTGGCATAAGCGGCGCGAAACGGCGCTTCCCTGCCTAGGGATTCCGAGCAAAAAAGAGCCTATTTTTATTTTCTAAAAGTATGGTATATTGCGGCCAGTTCGAGACAGTTCTTATAACCATATAACCGGAAAGGGGGTGGGGATCTGTGGGTCAACGGGATTGGGCAAAAAAATCTCCGGTACCGCGCACAACGCGGAATACGAAGGAATTGCTGGTTATCTATAAACACATCAGGAAGGGATTAAACGAATGTCCTGTAGAATTTGAAACGGACATTCTCTCTGAACTCCTCACTCTGTGCAATTCTATCCGGGGCACCGAATTGCTGAAGGAGCATATTCGGGACCTCCTTATGGCCGGCACTCTGACGGGATTCCCTAGCGGAATTTTCGATTCGTGCGTCGCGAAAGAGTACGAGCGAAATCAGATCCTCATCTACCAGCGAATGGCGATACGAATCGCCTTGAAACTCGGCGAGAAAAAGAGGGCCAGGCAGTTGTATCGGCGACAGCAACGATGGAAAGAGCAGTTCGAAAAGCTGTATGAAGAGCCTGTGCGCAAGGGCTGCAACAAGAAGGAACTGGCTCAACACCTCAGACTATCTAGGTCGCCGCAAAAGGAAACGGAAGGGTCGTCATCATCATAGATGACGACCCTTTTTCATTTTGAAACGACAGCCTGCGAAACAAGTATGTGACTTAGCAACATTGCGCCGGCGTTACAACGCGATACAATACTCGAAGCCGTCACCCCTTGCCTTATGAACGCCACTGAGCGGGAGCGTATAGTCGTGTCTGTTGGAGGTTCTCTTATCGTTCCTGACCAGATTGATACTGACTTTCTCACGCGATTTAAGACGCTCGTTCTCGAAAAGGTTCAGCGCGGGTTTACCTTCTCCATCATTACCGGCGGCGGAAAGACCGCCCGGCGGTATCAGGAAGCTGCACAAGCGGTCACACCGCTCTCGCCACAAGATCTCGATTGGATCGGCATCCATTCGACACGATTGAATGCGCAGCTCTTGCGCAACATCTTCGTCGGCTATGCGCACCCGCAAGTCATCAAGAATCCGACTATCGATATCGAAACCGAGGAGCCTATTACCGTCGCTGCCGGCTGGCAGCCGGGGTGGTCCACCGACTACTGCGCCGTCATGATGGCAAAAAATATGGGCGGGCGGCGACTCGTGAATCTTTCTAATATTGATTACGTCTACACCGCAGATCCGCGCAATCCGCCAGCTGGCGGACCGACGCCGACGAAGATAGAAAAGATCTCCTGGGCAGAATTCCGTAAGATCATTCCTGACCATTGGGATCCGGGACTCTCTACCCCGTTCGACCCTATCGCCGCGAAAGAAGCCGAATCGCTTAGCCTCGAAGTTGCCATCATCAATGGCGCGAAGCTTGGGGAGTTCTCAAACTATCTCGAAAACAAGCCCTTCATCGGAACGGTTATTTCATAAAACAAAATCGCCCAGCGGCGATTTTTTTGTTTTCCTTATCCCCACCTTTTTGGGAAGGTCTGACCTTCCCAAAAAGGTGCTTTCATTATTTCTTCGCGAAACGGTTTGCGAGCGGAACGAGGAGTGGTGCCGCAAGGAGAATTGAGGAGTAGGTACCGGCAATGACACCGACCAACATGACGAGTCCGAAATCTCGCGTCGCCTGAGCGCCAAAGAGGACAAGAGCGCCGAGCGCGAGCACCACCGTGAGCGACATATTAATGGACCGGGTCATAGTCTCATTGATACTCTTCCCCACCGTCAAATCAAACGACTCTTTCGTATTTGTCTTTTCATTATGAGCCAAGTGCTCGCGGACGCGGTCGAAGATGATGATTGTGTCGTTCACTGAGTAGCCGAGGAGCGCGAGGAGCGCGGTGATGAAAAGGGCATCAACCTGAACACCCGTGAAGTGCGCGAGTATCGCGTAGAAACCCGAAGGGATGATGAGATCATGTCCAAGGATGGCGATAACCGTGAGGCCGTAATACCAGCTCGAAACCGGACGTGACACCCTGCGGAAGGCGAACGTGATGTAGAGCACAATTACCAAAACCACAGCGAAGATAGCCCACAGTGCCTTCGCGGCGAACTGACTTCCGAGCGCGGGACCAACTGACGTATAAGAAAGCTCGGTCGTCGATGCGGTCGAAGAGATCGCCGAGAGAATTGCCTCATGTTCTGCTGGCGTCTGTGTGCGTGTGCGAATGGAGACGGCATTTGTACCCGCAGAGCGGACAGACACTGCACCAAGCGGAACGGTAGCAATCTGCGCCTCGATGGTCGCAAGCGGCGGCAGCTCAGTCTGATAGCTGATCTGCATCAATGAACCGCCAGTAAAATCGATACCGCGCGGAAGACCGAAAAAAGCGATGGCGCCGAGTGCGGACGCAAGGATAATGCCGGTAATCCAGAAGAAAAGTACGCGATGTTGAATGATGTACATACGTTATGAGTTACGCGCGCCAGAGCCCAAGAGGAAGCGCCACACGCCACCACCCTGTTCAGGAACGATCGCGAGCAAGAAGACGCGGGAGAGCGATACTGCCGAGATGAACGAAGCGAGGACACCGAGCACGAAGATGAGCGCGAACCCTTGAACGAGACTCGTTCCGAGCCAGAAAAGTATGGCACCGGAAATGAGCATGGTTAGGTGACCGTCGCGAATACCGGTCCATGCGCGCTGGAAACCGATGTGCACCGCTTCGCGGGGGCTCTTACCTTCGCGGAGTTCTTCTTTGGTGCGCTCGAAAATGAGCACGTTCGCATCCACCGCCATACCGACCGAAATGATGAGTCCGGCGATACCAGAGGCTGTCAGTGTTACCGGGATAACTTTGATAAGTGCGAGCATAAATGCGACGTACTCAACGAGCGCAACTGCCGCAACAAGACCGGGAAGGCGATACCACGCAATCATGAAGAGTGCGACGATGGCGAAACCGATGATACCAGCCGTAACGCCCGCGATGATAGCCGCCGCACCGAGAGTCGGACCGACGGCCGAGCTGCTCTCCAGAGTGATGGGCACCGGGAGTGCGCCGAAGTTCAAATTACGCACGAGGTCGCGAGCCTCAGGCGCCGTGAATTTACCGGTAATTGTCGCATGACCGCCCGGAATCGCCTCTTGGATTGTCGGCTCCGAGATCGGCTGTCCGTCGAGGAAGATGGCGAGCGTACGACCAACGTTTTCGCCGGTAATTTTTTCAAAAAGACTTGCCCCAGCATCATTGAAATTGAGGATGACTTGCGGTGCGGAAAGTCCTGCGGTCGCACCTGAACCGAATCCGAGTGTGGCACCCGTAAGATAGCGACCGTCGAGACCGGTCGGTGCATATGCGATCTGCGTCGTCGTGCCGACCGTTATCGGAGTCGCGAGCCGAAACTCAAGCGTCGGCGTCTGCCCGAGCGCGGCGACGGCGGCATTGATGTCGGTCACACCCGGAAGGTCGACGATGAGACGGTCCTCGGTCGTGCCTGAAAGCGCGCTCGCCTGCTCTGTCTGCACCAGAGGCTCCGCGACGCCGAAGAGGTTGACGCGGCGATCGATGACGCCCTGGAGCGCCGAGAGCGCGTCCGTACGTTCATTTGCGGGCGTCTGGCTCATGTCTGCCTTGTAGACAAGTTCGGTACCCCCAGCAAGATCAAGACCGAGCTTAAAGCGGTACGGGCTCGTCAAATTCGCTTCAGACGCCCAGACGAAATACGCAAGCAAAAACCCTATGATGAGGGCAATGGCGGCAAGCACTCGGAAACGAATCATGGGCAGAGTATAAACGAAATACGGGAAAAGCGAAGTCTTGCGTGTTTTAACTATTCATTGCCCTTTCCGTAAGCGTAACGGCGTTCTCAAAAAGACAAGCAACCGCGAGCGGGCCGACGCCGCCCGGAACGGGTGTGAAAAGTGCACATTTTTCGGCGCAGGCAGGGTCAGCATCGCCCGCAAGCGCACCACCCGAATCGGAGGTCCCAGCATCAATGAGCACGACACCTTCCTTAATCATGTCAGGCTTGATGAGATGCGGGGAGCCCGCACCCGAGATGACAATGTCCGCGACACTAAGTGCCGCGGCGAGATCACCCGATTCCAAAGTCACCATGGAGACCTCCGCTCCCTGCTGTTTGAGCCAGACTGCACAGGGATTTCCGACGAGCCAACCATTGCCAATGACAACTGCACTCTTCCCTTTTACTTCGATAGTATATTGTATAAAAATCTCACGTACTGCAGCAACAACTGGTGGCAATAAAGCATCTGCATCTCCATGCTCGAACTTTGTGCGCGCAACCGAAGACAATACATCAGCATCTTTTTCTAAAGGAATCGCGTCACAAACTTTTTTCGTATCGATACCGGAAGGAAGCGGGAGCTGCACAATAACCGTATCCGCATTCGTTGCAGCTATGGCCCTGCACAACAGGTCGGCATTCGTATCTTCTAAAAATCTTTGCACCTCAAACACGCACCCTGCATCCGTAGCACGCTTTTCTTTAATACGCAGATAGGACTGTGTCGCCGGCGTTGTATTTGCGACAATACCGAGCACGCGTGGCACGCGCGAAAGCTCCCGCGCGCGCGCTTTCGCGCGCGCGAGAACTTCATTTGCAAGCACACGACCGTCTACAATCATATGCCGAATTTCTTTTTAAGCTCAGCAATCCCCTCTTCAATTGCTATTTGCGGTTCCCAACCGAGAAGCTCCTTCGCGCGCGCATTGTCCGCAAGAGAGTCATGCGCTTCAACGCGCGAAGGAAGCGTTTCGCGCAACCCTACCCCACCGTCTATGAGGTCTGCCAAATAATTCACTGGAATATTCCTTCCCGTTCCGATGTTTATAACCTCCCCCCGCCCAATGCACGAACTTTCCATGGCAAGCAAGTTGGCGCGTACCGCATCGCGTACATGTGTAAAATCACGCGTCTGCGTTCCGTCACCCACGATGGTAAGCGGCATGCCTTGCGACTTTTGCTCGAGTAATTTTGCGACCGCAAGCCCATACGGACCTTTCGGATCCATGTTCGGACCATAGATATTGAAATAGCGGAGCGATACCGTAGAAAGACCGTACACCTCTGCAAACATTTTCAAATACAGCTCGCCAATGTATTTTTGAAGCCCGTACGGATTCACCGGCGACGCAGGCAAACCTTCATGGAAAGGAGTCGTTTCCTGGTTCCCGTATGCGGATCCGGAAGCCGAATAGATAACGCGCCCTACCTTTGCATCCCGTGCCGCCACAAGCATCGATATCGTTCCCTCGACATTTACCCGATTCGACTCAATAGGATACTCAACGGAATACGATACGCGCGGCAATGCGGCTAAATGAAAAACCGCACTCGCTTCTTTCATAATCGCCGCTGACGCTTTCGTATCAAGAATGTCAACCTCATGGAGCTGTGCAGGCGAAGGAACATGCTCGCGCGTGCCGTTTATAAGAGTGTCGATGACATGAACTTCAAAATCGCGCGCAAGAAGTTCTGCGACCAGATTACTTCCGATGAAGCCGGCTCCGCCCGTGACCACCACTTTCTTTTTTTGCGTCATGTTCCGGAAAAAGCAAACAGCGTTCGAAGGGTTTTAATCGCGATAGCAAGATCAAGCCCAAACGAACGGCGTTTCAGATAATACAAATCATATGACACCTTCCGATTCGTGCGTACCACATCAGCCGGCCCGCGCGGCGCATCATAATCATGAATTTGCGCCCAACCGGAAAGACCAGGCGCAATCAGATGCCGTATGCGATACTGCGGAATCTCGCGATCATACACCTCTGCGATTTTTGGCAGTTCCGGGCGCGGACCGATAAACGACAAATCGCCCACAAGCACGTTCCAAAGCTGCGGCAATTCATCGATGCGGGACTTTCTCAAAAATCGCCCGAATGCCGTCACGCGATTTTCCTTCTGTAATTCCGGATTTCCGTGATCGTTAAACAGCATTGAGCGCAGTTTTATGATATGAAAGGTGCGACCACCCCTTCCGATACGCTCATTCATAACAAAAGGCATACCTCCACCGACAAGTAATAGAGCCGCCGCAACACCTACAAACGGCAGAGCAATGCTTATGCCTATAAGCGCAAGCGCGATATCAAATATTCTCTTCGCAAGATCATAGAACGTGTAGCGACGCTGCAGCGATCCGAGTAATTCATTTGCCGCGAGATGCTGAAGAGGCACTCGGTCAAAAATCTCTTCATAGAGCGAAGAGAATCCAAGAAATGAAACGCCGTCCGCCATAAGGTTATAGAGCGGCAAAAGGTCATGCACCACTTTAGGGTCTGACATATCTATAATGATAGTCCGTATGCCGGCCATTACATTAGAGGAGATGGTATCCGCAACACTCTTACCCGCGAGGTTTTTGGTCTCCACATGCTCAACAAATCGAATGAGGTATCGATCATTTTTATACACCTCATCATAGAGCTCAAGCACTGCGGCACCGGAACCAATTAGGAGCGCAGGAATGCGCCGCCCTTCTTTTATTTCTCGATTCATCCAATAAAAACGCCATGAACTTTCAGCAGCGACCGACACAATGAGATAGAGTATCAGGATAGTTTGCGGCGCGATGGGAAATGGCAGCGTGAAAAATAAAATGGCGGAAATAACAACCGTTGCAATCTGCGCACCAAAGATACGGATGCCCATAACGCTCCGAATTGGCCGCGTCTGCTTCTCGTAAAGCCCCGACACATAGAACACCCCCAATGAAAGGAAGAACATCGGAAGAAACGGCCAAAAATTTTCCTGAAGGTAACCAAAAGAAGGCAGTTCAAGGTTACGAAGAAGGAGGGCGACCCATAAAGATGCCACCAATATGAGAAAATCCCCCATAAGGAGAATTGCGGTTTCGCGACGGCTAAATGCCATAGATATGCATACTATAACGCAGAAATATATTGTACAGTTGCAGGTATGAAAACGACGAGCCTTACAAAGGTGCTTTTTGTTATAACGAAGTCAAATTGGGGCGGTGCCCAGCGCTATGTCTACGACCTGGCAACCGCACTTCCGAAAAATGAATACGCTATCCAAGTGGCATTTGGGCAGCCGGGAATGCTCGCCCAAAAACTCCATGCGGCGGAAATCGCAACACACCCGATTGCGAGCCTCCAGCGCGATGTTTCCGTGATCGCGGATGTAAAAAGTTTTTTTGAACTACTGCAAATTTTCCGTACCGAAAATCCGGATATTGTGCATTTGAACTCTTCAAAAGCGGGTGGTGTTGGCGCGCTTGCGGCGCGCATTGCAGGCGTACCGCGCATTGTATTTACCGCCCATGGCTGGCCTTTTTGGGAACAGCGCAGCCCCATATCTCGCGGGCTCATATATCTCTTTTCGTGGATGACCGCAATCCTTTCACACAAGGTCATTGTCGTCTCCAACTATGACCTCTCGGTTGCACGAAAGATGCCTTTTGTCGGGCACAAAACTGTCCGCATCTACAACGGCATTGATATGCACACTCCTCTTCACTCAGCAGAAGTCATTCGTGGTGCTTTCCCGAAAGGCATGAGTATCACCGGCACCGTGGGAGAGCTCACGCGCAATAAAAATCAGATCGCACTTATCGAGGAAGCGAAGAAGAATCCAGATATGTTCGTAGCCATCGTCGGCGACGGAGAAGATCGCCTGTATTTGCTGAAAAAGATAGAAGAATACGGACTCAAGGAGCGAGTAAAGCTATTCGGATTTATGCCAGCGAGCGACGTACTTCGCGGATTTGATGTATTCACGCTTCCCTCGCTTAAAGAGGGTCTCCCCTACGTACTCCTTGAAGCGAAAGCGGCAGGACTCCCTATCATCGCGAACCGCGTGGGTGGTGTAGGAGAAATACTCGATGCAAAAAACATGGAGGAGTTCTCTCTCGATCGAATGATGCAGAACACCATCGCCGTGTACCTATCCCAGCCAACAGCTCATTAGCTCAGGTATTCATTTGCGCTCAGATCACGTGTCGCGCCGCGACCGTAGCGGGCAAGCGAGGTAATGATGCCGAGCACGGCAAATTCAAGCACCAAATGCGAACCGCCAGAACTCATGAATGGCGTCGTTGTACCTGTCACGGGAAGAAGTCCGAGACTGATGCCGGAGTGAATCGTAAGGTGCGCGGCAAAAAGAATGAGCACGCCAAGCGTGAAAAAAGCGTCGAAATTGGTCGCCGCCGCGCGCGCGATTTGCGCGAGTCGCACGAAGAGCAGTCCGTACAGCGAAAGCAGGAGCGCGACACCGATAAAGCCCCACTCCTCCGCAAAAGCCGCGAAAATAAAATCCGTCTGATATTCGGGCAGGAAACGCAGTTTCGATTGCGTCCCATACCCGACCCCCTTTCCAAGCAATTCACCCGAACCGACTGCTATTTTCGCCTGATATGCATTATAGCCGGACCCGTGTATGTCGGCGGCTGGATTCACAAATGAGACAATACGCGCGCGCTGATACGGCTTCAGTCCGCCGAACCAGAGCGCGGCGGCAGCGATGCACGCAATGAGTCCGAGAACCGCGAGATGCTTTTTCGATATACCAGAAATGAGCATCATACCGAGCCAGAGCGTGCCAAATATAATGGCATTCCCCATGTCCGGCTCGATGAGAATAAGGAGCGTAAGCGTGAATGCATACGCTCCAGAAACAAAGATGTGGCGGAAATCTCCGATTTCGACATGTCTCCGCGAAAGATACTTCGCCAAGAGCGCGATGAGCGCGAACTTCGCAAGGTCCGCCGGCTGGAACGACACGGGTCCGAGCGAGAACCATGCGCGCGCACCAAGCACCGGATGCGCGAATACGAGCAGGGCCGCAAGAAGAACAAACGAAAGCAAGTACAGCGTCATCACGACGGATGTCCGACGGATGAAGCGCATATCAAACGCTGAGAGACTGAGGTACGCGACAAGCGAAATGCCGAGCCAGAGCAGCTGCCGCGGCGCAAGCGAGGCGCCCTGACCGAAAGTACTCATCGTAAGTATCCCGAGCAACGCGAGCGTGAGCGCAGGAAAAAAGAGCGTCCAGTCAAAAAAGAAACGCGAACGATTGAGGTACATAGCGGCTACGGCAGCGGAATAATCGGTACAACCTCTATCGAAGCAGGCGTGCTCGTGAAAGCGCTATTCCAGGTCACTATCGCGGTCGCCTGTCCTTGGGCGGGAATCGTCGACACGAGCGTCTTCGACGCCGCAATGACCTCGCCACGCGTGTCGCGCACCATAACGATGACCGGAACCGTATGCAACGTAATGACACTCGAATTCGACAGAACAGCTTCGATCCTCGGCGCGTCCGGCGTACCGCCCTGCTGCGTATTCGAAACGTTCGGTACGATACGCGGGTCAGTCGTCATCAGAAACCACTGCGGCGATGACGATGCGATGGAAAGGAATGCGCCGACGACTACTTGCTTCCCTGACGCGACACCTGGCACATAGACCAACGCCGTCGCGCTCGGCAAGAGGTCGACCGTACCGGTAACCTCTTGAATGAGTGATTGTTTCGCACCATAGAGCGTAATGCGGTACGGGACATTTTTCGCAGCGGCGAACGCATTTTTATTCTCGATTGCGGCGACAACATCGGTACGTCCGGAACTGTTCGTGAGTGCTTTCGTAAAAAGAACGGTCGGTGGCTGTTTTTGTGCCGAACATAGGTACGGACAGGAGCCGCCACAGTCGATCCCCTCCTCATCTTGATTTTGAGTATTGTCAGTGCACGATGGTGTTTTATGAAATGTCGCGATAGCTATCGTCAAAAGAAATGCCGTAAGGCACGCCCCAACGATAAGCAGTATTAAAAATCTCCGCCGTGCTGCCCAGGACATGGGGGTAGTATAGCAAAACCGTCACGCAAAGCGTGACGGTTTTGTATCAAATTATTACAAACATCTGAAAAACAAAATCGAGTACTCAGTTCTGGCGGTTAGCTACTCTCCCCATCTGTAACGATGAGTACCATCGCCGCTAGGAGGCTTGACTGCCGAGTTCGGAATGAGATCGGGTATGACCCTCCCGCCAAACCACCAGAACTGAACACTCGATGTGTTCAGTATATACGAATATGCCACAAAGGCATTCCCATTTTTCTAAGCTCGAGTACGAGCAAGAAAAATCGGTCACGCATGAGCTATTGAAAAGCAAGTATGGACACTGACGGTGCTACACAGATTTCCGCACGAGAGACTGGACATATTAGTACTCCTCGGCTCCACACCTTACGGCGCTTCCACCTAGAGCCTATCAACCTAGTCATCTCCTAGGAGTCTCATAACGATTCCTCATCTTGGAGCACGTTTCCCGCTTATATGCTTTCAGCGGTTATCGTCACCCGACATAGCTACCCAGCGGTGCCCTTGGCAGGACAGCTGGCAGACCAGTGGTCAGTTCATCCCGGTCCTCTCGTCGCTATCTTCCCCTGTTTCCAGGAGCGCAGACTATATCTTCATCCTTCCTCGCCTGTGCGAAGTTAGGATGATGGCATCTTACCCATGTGAGCAGTCCAGCTCCAGTTTTGTAACGAGGTTCCGCATTAATCGGAACGTTCGAAACAAAACTCCAGTGATAATGGCAATTTATCTGTGCCACAAAACTGGGGCTGGATTCCTCAACACATGAGTCCGCGTGTCTTTCAACGCAAGTCGTTACGGGGTCAACCAAAATATTTCTATGCTGGCGACTTCCCACGGTATTACCTTAAAGCGGTTGTGGTTTTCAACAAATCTTCGCGCGCGGACCAGCGCATCGAAAATTCTCAACCAAAACATATGAAGGCTCCACCGTTATAAGCCATGTTGTCATCAGAGATCTCTCTCTGAAGTAGCAATTCCTTACTAGGGACAACCCTCCTCAAGAATCAACGCCTGCAGTAGATAGGAGACCAACCTGTCTCACGCATCTACGTTGCCCGCTACTGCTTAAAAGAAAAGCAGTAGCGGATTTTCTCCGATTACTCGGAGGATCGGACTGTAACTTCACCCACATCTTTCAATGTTTCGGGTGATCAACATTCAGTCTCTACGGGTGCGAAGTGAGGCAAATAAAGAATGCGAGTAATCTCATATTCTTTATTTCGCCGAACGAGTGCTCGTATCGTAATCGATAGAGGCTCTTCTCCACTTCCCTCGGTATTGCCCTCTCGTACACAACGAGATTGGGTTCCACCGATATCAGTTGATATGGTCCCTCTCTATTCCTATAGAAGGCCGCCGTGAGTTTATTTTTTGTCATTCTCCTCGTGGGTTCAAACCGTTCAATCCCCCATTTCACAAGGTCGAACCTTGTAGATGAGATGCTGAACGGTTTGAACCCAGCTCGCGTAACATTTTAAATGGCGAACAGCCATACGCTTGGGAGCTTCTCCACCCCCGCGCTATGTTGAGCCGACATCGAGGTGCCGAACTCCGCCGTCGCTAAGGACGCTTGGGCGGAACTAGCCTGTTATCCCCAGGGTAACTTATATCCGTTAATCTCTGGCCGCATCTAAGGCGTACCATCGGTTCACTATGCTCTGCTTTCGCATCTGCTCGGGATGTACCCCTTACAGTTAAGCTCTCTTATGCCATTACACTATCGCCACGGTTTCCATTCGCGGCTAGAGAACCTTAATAGACTCCTCCGTTACTTTTTAGGCTTTATGTTTTCCACTTTATAAGCAAACGCTGGCACTTCATTTAATATCGGCTGCACAAAGTCGGCGATAATTCGCGCGCCCTCATATGGCACATATATTCGAAGTGATTCATTGCGTTGCTTATGCAGGGCGCTTTCGATACCGAAGTGTCGAAGTGCGTCCTGCACTAATTCAAGATCTTTGCGATTATATCCGAGCGAATGAATCACGAGCGATCGGTGCCGAGACGATTTTGCTGAACCGTCATCAAGAAACCAAATTGCAAGTGAAAGTGGCGTCATCAATTTCTTGATGAGTGGTGGGATTCGCTTCTTTCCGTTCTGATAAAATTGCGCACCATAGAATCGAAACGCCGGATGGCTCACTGTTGTGAATCCATAGACCAATTTCTCTCCTTTGCGCTTTTCATACCAGCCCGAGAGAAGCCATTCTTGAAACTCTTTTGCGAGCCACTCTAGGTATTCGCGTTGAGCGGAGCCGTGTTCGACTTTAAGCCGATACGTACGTCCGCAATTTTGTGTTTCAAGATGTCCATCGCCGAGCAAAAGCCCGACGATTAATTCCCGTTGCCGCTTGGATAATTTCAGATCTTTTTTCTTCTCACGAATTTCTTTCGTGTTCATGGATGTGTACTTTAACGTTAGGTACACCTGCATGTCGCCATGCAGATCGGACTATATCTTCATCCATCTTTCGACGGAGTCTGGCGTGTAGTCTCTGAGGGTTCTCTTGCGAGCCTTCCCTGCTGATTGTCCGCACTTCAAGATTTTCACTGCCTTTCGGCGAGTACCTGAAGATTCTCGGATGTTCCAGCATTTAGCCAGATTGCTTGTGCGGATTTCTCCGCACAGTCCCCCTTTTTATATTTTCCTGTTTTCTATTATTGGTCGGATGGGCGCCAAGTCGAGGATAGCGCCCCACCAAAACTACCCGCCACGCACGGTCCCCCGTTGGATCCCAACGGGGTTAGGCACTGCAAAATTCAAGAATGGTATTTCACTGACGACTCCACGCCACCCGAAAGCGACGCTTCAAAGTCTCCCATCTATGCTACGCATGAATCCCGCAGGGCCAATACGAAGCTGTAGTAAAGCTCCTGGGGTCTTTTCGTCTAACTGCAGGTATCCGGCATCTTCACCGGAAGTGCATTTTCACCGAGCGAGTCCTCGAGACAGTTTTCCAGTCATTACACCATTCGTGCACGTCGGAACTTACCCGACAAGGAATTACGCTCTTCGATTCCTTTAAGCACGGCGAAGGACCATATCTTGTCCCAGCTCCAGTTTTTGCAAACTGAGGCTGGGCTATGACGTATGGCCTCTCGGAGTCATTTTGGACAAAGTACAGATTACTCCATACTCAGGTAACTTGGTGTATTTTCTGTTTACCCTATAACCGTCCTAGTCCTTCCGGGTTCGAGGCATACGCCTCAAACCCGGAACCTTAGGACGATTATAGTTATCGCCGACATTCACCAGGGCTTACACAGTCCAGCACTACCACCGAAGTAGTAGTACCAACCGTGGTTAACCTTTTGGCATTGGTCAGGTGTCACCCCCTATACTTCCTCTTACGAGTTTGCAGGGAGCTGTGTTTTTGGTAAACAGTTGCCAGAAAAACTTTCACTGCGGCCCCCCACCCTTGCAGGCAAGGGGCAGGCCTTATCGCTAACTTACGGCCGCTTTTTTGCCGAGTTCCTTGAGGACATCTTACTCGTTCGTCTTGGTCTTCTCGACCGGACCACCTGTGTCGGTATGCGGTACGGTCGTCTATAGAGTTAATGCGTAGAAGATTTTCTTGAAACCGCGCTTTGCACCCTCTCTCCCCCCGAAGGAGGAAATTGTGTCAACGCTTGGGATAATGTGTACCGGATTTCCCTAGTACACGCCCTCACGTTGCCAACCGGAATCCAATTACCGGCAGCCCATACAGCAGTCCGTCACTCCTTAGCCTCTATAAACGGTCATGGAATATTAACCATGTGTCCATCGGGTGCGGCTCTCGCCATCCCCTTAGGCCCGACTAACCCTCAGTTGATCACCATAGCTGAGGAAACCTCGGTCTTTCGACGTGCGGGGTTCTCACCCGCATTGTGGTTACTTGTACCGGCATTCTCACTTCTGTACGCTCCACCATGGGTTACCCCTTTAGCTTCAGCGCGAACAGAACGCTCTCCTACCGCGTACGATTCTCGAAAGAATCGCACACCCGCAATTTCGGCACGACATTTAACCCCGATCATCTTCGGCGCAAGAACCCTCGATGAGTGAGCTGTTACGCTTTCTTTAAATGATGGCTGCTTCTAAGCCAACATCCTCACTGTCTATGGATCCTCACTTCCTTGTGATGTACTGAATGTCGATTTAGGGGCCTTAAGTGGCGATCAGGGCTCTTCCCCTCTCGATCGATGGAGCTTCGCCCCCACCTTCTAACTGCTGCCCGAGTGCCGGGTATTCGGAGTTTGATAGGAACCACGAGATTTCTCCCTGTTGGTCCCTTCCAGTGCTCTACCCCCCGGCACACGATATGGCAACGCCAGCCCAAAAGCTGTTTCGGAGAGAACCAGCTATTCCCAGATTCGATTAGCTTTTCACTCCTTACCACAAGTCATCCCAAGGCGTTGTACGACCTACGGGTTCGGGCCTCCATCTGTCTTTCGACAAACTTCACCCTGCTCATGGCAAGCTCATCTGGCTTCGGGTCGTATATATCCTACAATCGCGCTATTCACGCTCGGTTTCCCTTAAGCTCCGCCCCGGAAGGGCTTAGCTACGCAAGATATATACAATCGCCGGCTCATTCTTCAATAGGCATGCCGTCACGGATGCAAGCATCCGCTCCGACCCCTTGTAAGTACACGGTTTCAGGTCTATTTCACTCCCCTCTCGGGGTGCTTTTCACCTTTCCCTCACGGTACTAGTTCACTATCGGTCATAGGACGTATTTAGCCTTACCGGTTAGTTCCGGCAGATTCACTCGAGCTATTCGTGTCTCGAGCTACTCAAGAATATAAACAAGAGTCGTCATGTATTTCGCATACGGGGCCATTACCCTCTGGGGCGCTGCTTCCCAGCAGCTTCTGCTATACAGACGATTGATAACTCTTCTCGTACAAGTACGATGTTCACATCTTACAACCCCAGAGTCCGAAGACTCTGGTTTGGGCTTTTCCCTTTTCGCTCGCCGCTACTCAGGGTATCACTTGAGTTGCGTTCCATTCGCACGAACATACGCGCGAACGGAACGCAACTCCTATTGTTCTCTTTTCCTCCGGGTACTGAGATGTTTCACTTCCCCGGGTTCGCTTTACGCGGGCGTTACCCCGCGAATTCCAGTTCAAAACTGGAGGGTTTCCCCATTCGGATATCTCCGGATCAAAGGCTACAAACCGCCTCCCCGAAGCTTTTCGCAGGTTAGTCGCGTCCTTCATAGCCGTCCTAGGCCAAGGCATCCACCGTGCACTCTTATGTCTCTCGTACGGAGACCTACATAGCACCTTCACTATTCACACTTTGCTCCCCGTCACACTTCAGCAGTGTGACGGGGTTTCAATATTTATGCGTATTCGCCCCGTTAGATAACTTTTCAGATGTACGTTTATGGTGTGCGAATCATCGCACACCATAAGGCACCAACCCACCACGACGTGTAGCCTGTTGAGTATCTAACGGGGTTCGTATGTCAAAGATGCAGTGTCTCTAGAAACGAAAGAACCGCCAGAAGCGGTTCTTTCGCGTTTACACGCGCGGGCCTTACGGCCTATCCGCTCCTAAAAGTTAGATTCTTTCGGTTCGTAGACACGTTGAAGGAGTATAGACGAGGGCGCTTGGCGCGTCAAGCGTTTGTATGAGGCCACCCACTTTTGCACTCCGCGGGTAATGTCTTCGGGTCTAACGATATCATGAACTGAAGCGGAGAAAGCTTGTTCTGGAAGGCGAAGTGTACCCGCTCGCTGTTGTACCAGAAGAGCCATGCAAAAAGCTT